>JAJDAH010000148.1 GCA_029261965.1 Polyangiaceae bacterium | reverse complement strand
ATCGACGCGTTCGACGTCGCCAGTCGCATCTGCCTCCCCTACCCTGGGGCAAAGCCTCGGTCCAACTACGGGGCGATTTCGGTGGGGGAGTGCGGTAGCGTTCGCGGCGCTCACCCCACAACTCGCGAGGACACGATGCAGTACAACCATCCCCCCCCGGGCGCGCCGCCCGGCCCCCCGGGCTACGGGCCACCAGCTGGCGGCTTTGCGCCCGGGCAAGCCGCCCAGCCGATGCCCCAGGCTGGCGGCGGCTATGAATTCAACGAGCAAGAGAACGGGCGAATCAAGCTCGCCGCGATGTTCACCAAGATATTCGGTGGAGTGTCGTTCCTGACCGGCGGCATCGCGTTTTTGCTGAGCTTCGTTCCGTTCATCACGCTCGGATTCATCCCGCAAGCGTTCGTCAACGTCATGTTCGCGTCGATCGGTGCGCTGATCAGCATCGGCATCGGGTACATGTACTACTCGTCCGGGCAAGCCTTCAGTCGTGTCGTAGACACCCAAGGCGACGACATCACGCACCTCGTGGACGCCATCGGGCGGTTGCGATCGGCGTTTCGATTCGAGGTCATCCTGTTCGGTGTCGCCTTCGGCTTCATCATCATCGCGCTCGTGGTCATGATGCTCATCTGGGGCACGGCGGTTCTCGCCTCGGCGGCGGCGTTCCGATAGCGGGGAGGAAAGAGATGTACGAGTTCAACGACAACGAGAACCAGACACTCAGCAGTGCGGCGACCTGGTCGATGGTCGTCGCCATTCTGCTCATTCTCGCCGGCACGCTTTCGCTGTGCGGACTGAGCTTCGTTCGGTCGATCGGTTACATAGCGATGGGCGTGTTCCTGCTTCTCGGAGCGAACTCGCTCCGGACGGTCGTGAACACACAAGGCAACGACATCAAGCACGTGATGGACGCCGTCGATGCGCTCGGCCGCTCGCTCTTGGTGAGAAGTATCCTCGCGGTGTTGATGGTGTTGTGGATGATCGGAGTGAACCTGTTCCTCGTGATTGCCACGCTTTGAAGCTCCGGCGGTTCACGTCCGGACGACGGGCCCACGCCGGTTAACGAAGCTCCGGCGTGGGCGCCGTTTATTTGACCAAAACGAGCGACGTCGGGCATCCAGACGCTTCCTCCATGGCTGCGCTCGCCCAGATCGACGCTCTCGGCGCCCAGTACCGTAGGCAGCCCGTGCGACAGGCGCTCGTCGTCGTGCGTGGGGCGACGGGCAAGGTCGGAACCCCGAGGCCACCCCCACCGTCGAGTCGTCACCGGCCCAGGATGCCCACGTTGACGGGTCTCGGCATCGTCACTCGCGACGAGCCGACGGTTCCCGTTACGGAGATCCTCTGTCACGAGTCTTGGGGCGCGGATACCGTCTTCGTCGATTGGGACGACGAGCCGTACCTCGGCGGCTCTCCGCTGCGAGCGGCGGCCGTCATCTGGCGGGCCGCTGCCCGCGCGCTGAAGCATCTTTGGACCCCGTCCGGCTGGTCCGACCCGAGTCGATAGAGCGTCCAGAACCGAGTTGGCGGTCGGTAGCGACGGGCATATCATCGGGCGCCGCGCTCGTTGCGGGCAACGTTCTGGGAGTGTCAGCCATGCCGGAGATGGAAATCGCGGGTCGCAAGGTCGGTCCGGAGCACCCACCGCTAGTCATCGCGGAGATCGGGATCAATCACGAGGGCAGCCTCGAAACGGCGTTCGAGATGGTCGACGCCGCGGCGAGTGCCGGAGCCGAGATCGTCAAGCATCAGACCCACGTCATCGAGGACGAGATGATCCCCGAGGCGAAGAAGGTCATCCCGGGCAACGCCGAAGAGTCGATCTACGAGATCATGGAGCGCTGCGCCCTCGACGAGCCGGAAGAGCGGAAGCTTCGAGAGTACGTCGAGTCGAAGGGGATGATCTTCATCTCGACACCGTTTTCCCGCGCCGCGGCGGAGCGCCTTCGCGGCATGAACATCGAGGCGTACAAGATTGGTTCGGGCGAATGTAACAACTACCCGCTGGTCGATCACATCGCGAGCTTCGGGAAACCCATCATCCTGTCCACGGGGATGAACTCGATCGAGTCCGTCGGAAAGGCCGTGGAGATTTTTCGCAAGCGGAAGGTTCCTTTTGCGCTTCTGCACTGCACGAACATTTATCCGACACCACCCAAGCTCGTTCGGCTCAACGCGATGGTCCAGATGGCCGAAGCGTTCCCCGACGCCGTCGTCGGCCTGTCGGACCACACCACGGGAAACTACACCTGCTTGGGCGCGGTGGCGCTCGGCGCGTCGGTTCTCGAGCGTCACTTCACGGATCACATGAATCGCCCTGGTCCAGACATCGTGTGCTCGATGGACCGCGACGCTTGTGCGGACTTGATCCGAGGCTCACGCGAGATTTTCGAAGCTCGGGGCGGGAGCAAGGGACCGATAGAGGAGGAGGCTGCGACGATCGCGTTTGCCTACGCGTGTGTAGTGACGATAAAGCCTCTGAAGGCGGGCGAAACGTTCACGCGGGACAACATCTGGGTGAAGCGGCCGGGGACCGGCGAGCTCATCGCCGAGAGGTTCGAGGACGTCATCGGCAAGGTCGCCGCTCGGGACATGCCGGCGGATGTGCACCTCGCGGCCGCCGACGTCACCGGCCTCGCGCTCGCCGACTGATTCGCTGGTCGAGCTCGAGCTCAGGGGATGTAGCCCGTCCTCTTGATGAGGCCGAGTAGACGCCGTCGCGCGCGGATGGGCACCCGCGCAGTCCAGTGTGGCCGAAGGGGCGGCAGTGGCGCATCGGTGCGCTGGACTGCTTCGGGCTGCTCCTCTGCCCACTTCTTGCATCGGGCGACCTCGTCGTACATCCAACTCTCCGCGGCATTGCCCATGTGATAGACGTACGCGCGGCTCGTCGCGAGCCGCCATGCGCCCATCGTGTCCGGGGGGGCGTCGAACCACTCGTCTTCGGAACGGGCGCCTTGCGCGGCTCGCGACGGCCGCTCGGGGATCCGGCGGACGATCTCCCGCCTCATCGTGAACGCGAAGTGGCCAGCTCCGACGCACGCGGTGACGCCGTTCCTCCTGACGATGAGCTGGCGTTCGAGCCGCCGCGCGCTGTAGAGATCGGGTCGTTCGATGCTGTGGGCGAAGCGCTCGAGATCTCGGCGCGGAACGACGCCTTCGCGCGAGGTTTCGCCGCGCAGCATCGCCCCGATGAGCGTGGCCGACGTGAAGTGAGCTGCCGTTGCCGGGTTGGGGCTCGGGGATACGACGCCGCACTCGGGGAACGCTCGGAAGATGTCCTCGACGGCATCGGGCCATCCAGGCCGAAACAGCACGTCGCAGTCGGTCACGCTCACGAGCTCCTCGAAACAGCCGCGAGCCGCCGCGCTGATCGCGTCTACTTTCCCGTGGTTTTCCCCATAGAGGACCAGCTCGTCGACCCACCCGTCGTCGAAGGCTTTCTGGAGCATCTCGGCCACGACCGGCACCGCGGCATTCGAAATGAGGGTGACCGCCACGCGACCCGCGGTCGTCAGCCGGAGTGACTCGAGGCAGAGCTCGAGAACATTGGGGGCGTCGGCGTAGTAGCCGTCCAGCGTCGGCACGTAGATGGGGATGATGATGCGATGGCGCCCGAACGATTCGAGCATCGTGTCGCGAACGGGGTTGTCGCCAACGCGCATGCGATTCGCCAGCGATGCTACAGGATTTCAGCGAGATGCGGCGGGAGTGCTATGATGATGTCCCCGTGGTGGACGACGCTCGTAGAAAGCACTGACCGAGACTCGTATGCGTCACGCTCAGCTCTGGACCGTGCTTGCCGCCGTCATTTCTTGCTCGGTCATCGGCGCTTGCAGCGAGGACGAGGCTCTGCTGCTCGGCGCGGACTCCTCCGTGGCGACACCGACGGATTCGGGGCGCGGGGATGTGACGATGGCGTCGACCGGCGGAGCGCCGAGCGGCGGTGGAGCGGGCACGAATGGCGGGGCGAGTCCCGGCGGCGCGACGAGCATGGGTGGAGCAGCCGGCGCGGACGCGGGAGTCGACGGCTCCGCCGGAGCCGCGGGTGCAGACATGGACGCGGCCACAGGCGCGGCCAGCGACGCCGACGACGGTGGGGGGCCGAGCGATTCGCCGCCACTCGCGCTCGACGCGGTGGGAACGTTGGTCATCGTCGGAGATTCGATCAGCTCGGCGAAGGCGTCGTGGGCGTACACCACGCTCCTGCACGGCGATCTCGACGCGCGCTACGGAGATGTGGAGTACCACAACGTGGCGGTGGCGGGCTCGGAGACGCGTGATCTCATGGGTCAGGTTTCGGGTTTGCCCGCGTCGATGCCGGGCCCCGTCGTCGTGTGCATCACCAGCGGGGGCAACGATGTGAAGAACCGCGTCTCGGAGCTGCTCGGCGGCGGCTTCGAGAACATCATGGCGGACATGACGAGCAACATCGACGGAGCGCTCGCGGAGTTGTACTCGCCAGACCGGTTCGGCACCGGTGTGGAAGCGTTCGTGGTCGAGGCGAACGTTTACGACCCGACGGACGGCGAAGGAAACTTCGGCGACCATGGCTGCGGCTTCGGCGGTGGGATTTCCGGTCTGCCGCTCGACGTGTTTTTCATCTTGGCGAACGAGCGCCTCGATGCGGCTATCGCCGGCAGGGGCGCCAACGTGCTCGATTTGTGGTCGCTGTTTCGATTTCGGGGACTCAACTACGATCCGACCTGGTTCCGCGATTGCCAGCACCCGAACGAGCCGGGCAACGATGGTCTGCGCCGCAAGTTTTACGAGCACATCACTGGCGAGATGCTGCCTCCGTGAAGTCCGGACCGAGCGGAACGATGTTGTTGCCCGTTCGACCGAAGTAGCCGCGCTTGCAGTGCTCGAGATTGGAGGCGGCTTGCACCCCGGGCCACTCGAGCACGTGCGCAAACCAGCGCTCCAAGTGTCGATAGTCGCGGACCATCCGGTGGTTCAGACGAAATCGTGTGTAATAAACGTGGTCGAAGCGATAGATCGTCGGGAATAGTCGAACGTCGGCTTCCGTCAGCCGGTTGCCGGCAAGGAAGGTCCGTTCCGACAAGAGCCGATCGAGGGCGTCGAAAGCGGCGAAGAGGCGGTCGAACGCGGCGTCGTAGGCCTGTTGCGTCGAGGCGAAGCCGGCTTTGTACGCGCCGTTGTTGACCTCCGTGTACGTCCAGCGGTTCAAGCGATCGATCTCTCGGGACAGCTCTGCGGGGTAGAGTTCGAGCCCTGTCGAGCTCATCTTGCCGAACGCCTGATCGAGCATGCGGATGATTTCCGCCGACTCGTTGCTGACGATCGTCTCGGTCTGGCGATCGAACAGCACCGGCACCGATTTTTCTTTCGAGCCCTGGCGTGCGTAGAGCTCTTGGATGAAACGGTGGCCGTACAGCGTGTCCGGGGTGCAACCGGGCTCTTCCGGTTTGAACTGCCATCCTCGGTCGGGGTCCCGACGATAGTAGAGCACGTCGAGTGAGATCGAGTCGCTGAGTCCTTTGAGCTCGCGAGTCAGGCTGACTCGATGACACCACGGGCAGTTGTTGCTCACGTAGAGGTGGTACCGGTTCGGCTCCGCCAGGAACCCCGAGGCCCCATCCGCGGTGATCACGTGACGATGTGCGCTTCGTTTGCGCACCCATTCTCCGGCGCGCCGGGTGGCGTTTTGATCCTCCTCGGTGCCGCTTTGGTCAGGGGTGTCGGACTCGAAGCGGAGGCGTCGATCGTGTGGCTGCCAGAGATCGGTGCCGCCGCCCTTCGGTAGGATCCCCTTTGGATTGAGGATGGGCTCTGCCTCGTGGTGAAACGTCTTGATTCGATCCCGGTCGAGCGTGTCGGCGATGTCGAACGACTGGAAGACGTCGCGCACGTAGCCCGGGAGCTCGGCGAAGTCCTGAAGCCGGGTGCGATTGCACTTGTAGAGGCCGTAGTACGCCGCGTCGAACCGAACGAGCAGGCACAACAGCCAGAGATCGGCGCCGGTGGGGCGGTGGCCGCCGTGAAAGAATCGCACGCCGCCAAGCCGTGAGTCCAAGGTGTCGAGCGCTTCGAAGAGGCGTGCATAGGCCGCTTCGTATTCGGGCTTCGTCGCAGCGTGCCCGGCGGTCACGGCCGGCCCTAGGATTTCGTCGCGTGCCCAGCGGAGCGTTTCCCAATCGGCATGCGAAAATAGGGTGGTGGTCGAGCGCGCGTCGAGTGCTTCGAGGACTTCTTCGTTGCCCTCGAGCACGGAACCGCCGGGGTCGTGCAAACCGAGCACGCGGTCGCGGTCCACCGGAGTGTCCGGCGGTGGCGTGTGCATGCTGCGCTCCACTTGGACGCCGCCGAGCTTGCAGGCGATGTGGGCGAGTTGACCCCAGGGAGATCCGGAATCAGCGAACAGCCGAGGCAGCGTCATGCTCGTCGGGTCGACGACGTTCGGGCGGAAGCCGTCATTCCTGGTCGAGCCAGGCGCAGGTTCGTTCTATCGCGGTAATGACGCCCGGGCACGCGGTTCGCAGTAGCTCCATTCCGATTGGCGCATCCGGCGGTAGAGCCTCGACCGCCGCGAGCGCGACCGCGCCGTTGAAGTCGACGTATGCGAGCCTCGCCGTGAGCTCCTTCGGAGGGCGCCCGAAACTCGAACCCGGCAGCACCGCGACTCCGGTGTCGTCGAGGAGCCGGTCGCAAAGCTCTGCGCTCGTTCGAATGCCCCGCTCGGCGAGCTTCTTACGCAGTGGGCCGAAGTCAGGAAAGACGTAGAACGCGCCCTTCGGCGACTCGACACGAACGCCAGCCTCGGTGAGCTCCGTGACGCAGAATCGACCGAGGGCGCTCAAGAGGCGACGAACGTTGCGCAAGTAGCGCTCGATTTCCAGGCCGCCCTTGTATGCTCGAACCGCAGCGTACTGAATCGGCGCGCTCGTCGATGTGTAGGTTTCGCTTGCCGCTGCCGCCATCGCGTCCAGCAGCCAACGAAGCGATCGTGGAAACAGGAAGTAGCCGAGTCGCCAACCGCCGGCGCCGCACCACTTGCTCAATCCACCGCTGATGATCGTGCCCTCGGGATAGAACCTGGCGATGCTGACGTGTTGGCCCTTGAAGTGGAGCTGTCCGTAGATTTCGTCGGAGAGCAGCACCACCTGGTGTTTACGAGCGACCCGCGCGAGCTCCTTGAGCTCGTCCAGCTTGTAGGTCCCACCCGTGGGATTGTTGGGATAGTTGAGAACGACGATTCTGGGTCGACTAGGGTCCTCGGCGCAGAGATTCTCGAGTTCTGCGGGGGTCATCTGCCATTGGTCTTCGGCGCGAGTGGGAACCCACCTCACTTTTCGCCCGATGATCTCGGCCTGCGGAGCGTAGGACACCCAGCTCGGTGTCGGGATGACGAGATCCCCGTAGTAGACGAGCTGGACGAGGAACATCAGCTCCTTGGAGCCGGGACCGATCAGCACGTCCTCGCCCGACGAGCCGATCGAGTCGTGGAGGCGATGCGATTCGGCGATGGCGTTCCGGAGCGCGAGCAGCCCCTTGACCGGCAGATAGTCCTTCTCGTGGGCGAAGTTCTGCAGCTCCCTCACCACGACCTCGGGCACGGGGAAGGGTGACTGCCCGAGGCCGAGCTTGAAGACCTCGCGGCCCTCTGCCCTGAGAGCGTTGCAACGCTCGTTGATGGCCACCGTCGCCGACGGGGTCATCCCGCGAACGTTGAGGTTCAGGTGAACGTCGGGTGGGCGGTTCTTGGACACCAAACAAAAGGGCTGATTCGAGTGAGAATCGAGCGGCGCATCATAGCACTTCTAGCCCGAGCTCACGCGCTCGGGTGAGCGAACGGGTGGCGACGACCGAAGCCGCGGGCTGCCCGAAGAGCCGACAGGCCTCGTTCGACACGGCCGCCGACTCTCCGAAAGAGCCAGGCGCCGAGCAGCATGCCGGCGATCGTGAAGACTGCCATGAGCTGACCTTCGCCGAGCTGGGCGAGGCCAGTGCCGGGACACGTTCCGGTCAGCGCCCAACCTGCGCCAAAAATGACGCCGCCGATGGCGTTCCCGTCTTTGGGGGGCTTGGGAGAAATCGTCGTGGCCAAGGTCGAGCCGCCGGTGCGTGCCATGAGCCGGAGACCGATTCCGGCCACGATGATGGCAACGCCGATCACCCCGGCGAGATGCAGATCTTCCAGCAAGAACATGTTTGCGATCGCGTCGAACGCGGTCGCCCCCACGCGCGACAGGAGGAACCCGAAGAGGATGCCGAACCCGAAGAACCTGACGGTGCTCATCCCGCGATCACCCGGAGCACGAGATGCGTCACGACGAAGCCCGAGACCATGAACGCGGCGGTGGCGACGATGGATGAACGAGCGAGCAAGCTCATGCCGACGATGCCGTGTCCCGACGTGCAACCGCCCGCGAGTCGCGCGCCGAACCCGAGCAGCACGCCTCCCCCGGTGAAAATCGCTGCCTTTGCGGGCAGCGAGGCCGTGACGAGCTCGTCGAACATGCCCATCGTCGCGGTCAGCGTCACGCCACCGGCGAGCGAGGCAGCCAGCGTGCCGCCAGCGACGATGCCGACGATGAACGGTAGGCGCCACGAACGCCGCAGCGTGGGGCTCGTGATCGCTCCGCAAGCGTCCTCGTAGCCGGTCGACACACCGAGGGGCTTGCCGGTTACCCGCAACATGACGAGCACGAACAGCCCGATCGCGATGCCGCCGGCCCAAAACGGCCAGCGCGTCACGAACACGGTTTCCGCGACCGACGACGGCAACTGCATGTACAGCATGAACGCGGCCATCCCGAGCACGAACACGGCGAAACCGCGGCGGAGCGACGTGGCGTCTACTCTTCGGGAAATCAGCGCGCCGCAGAGCGCTCCCACCACTGCCGAAGCGGTGACGACCGTGGCCAGCTCGGGGTCGAGCGACACGTGATTCAAATGACCTGCCAAACCCGCGAAGGACTTGAGGGAAATGATCAGGAGCGACGTTCCTATCGCCGCGCGGATCCCCAGCCCCGCGAAGAATACGAGCGCGGGGACTACCAGGAAGCCGCCCCCGGCTCCGACGAGCCCGGTAACCGCGCCCACGAAAAGCCCTTCGATGGCCAGCTTGCCGTATCCGGCTTGGCGAGCGCGCGCCGGCTCCGCGTCCGTCTTCTTTCGAAGCATGGCGATGCCAGTCGCCAACATCAGCATTCCAAAAAGCCCAAGCAGCAGTGGACCAGGCACGAGCGCGGCCAAGCGTCCGCCCCCGTAGGCGCCGACCATCGCCAGCGCGCCGAACACCAAGGCGATGGTCCACCGCACGTTTCCGTCGCGTGCGTGTTGAATGGTGGCGAACAGGCTCGTGACGCCCACGACGAGGAGCGAGGTGGCGATGGCCTCTTTCGCTCCGAGGTCGAGCGCGTAGACGAGGATGGGCACCGTGAGAATCGAGCCGCCGCCGCCGAGCAGGCCGAGAACCCCGCCCATGATCAGGCTGAGCAAGATGGCGACGAAAATCATCGGCTGTTTACGCCGCTTGGCTGCAGGTGATGTTCGCTGGCACGGCGACATCCATCTGCCGGGAGCTGCCGGAATGACATGACTTTCTTCTATTTGAGGGTGACCGGGGTGGGGTCTCTTCTGGTGAGAGCCAGAACCGGGACAAAAGGGTTCAGGGCGCCCGGCTTTGAGCTATTGCCGCCAGTGAAGGAGTAAAATCCCTCTCGAGCCCATGACTGAGCCGACCGATGCCGAGCTACTTGCGGCGGCGCGCCGGGGCGACGCCGAGGCGCTCGACTCGTTGCTCGCCCGATATCAAGCGCGGATCTATCGGTTCGGCATGAAAATGTGTCGCGACCCTGCGGACGCCGAAGACGTGCTCCAGGAGACGCTGTTGGCGATGGCTCGCGGGGTGAGGGAGTTTCGTGGCGCTTCCTCGCTGTCGACCTGGCTCTATTCCGTTGCGCGGAGCTATTGCGTCAAGAAGCGACGAAAGAGCGGCTTCGCTCCGGACCAACAGGAGTCGATCGAGCGTGGGGGTCGCGACGAAGCCTGTCAGGTTGCGGACCCCGGAGCGGGACCGGAAGATGTTTTGCTCGGGCGTGAAATAGAGGTCGCGTTGGCCCGCGCCATCGCGTCGCTCGATCACGAGCACCGCGAAGTCTTTCTCTTGCGCGACGTGGAGGGCCTCAAGGCGGCCGAGGTCGCCGAGGTGGTCGGGTCGAGTGTTTCGGCGGTGAAGAGCCGCCTGCACCGCGCACGTCAGCGCGTTCGCGAAACGATCGTCGTCCTGCTCGACGAGAGGGAGGCGCGAAACGAATCCGACACGTGCCCGGACATCGTGGAAACCTATTCCCGGTATCTGGAAAGCGACATCGGTCCGGAAGTCTGTAAAGAGATGGAGCAGCACGTCGAGGCCTGCGCAACGTGTCGGCACACCTGTGATTCGCTCAAGCGAACCCTCTCGTTGTGTCAGTCGCTTCCGGATCTCGAAGTGCCCGCGGAGGTCCAGCGAGCGATCCGAGCGTCGCTTCGAAAACTGGTGCGCCCCGAATCGGCCGCGGAACCGAGCTGAGCTCGCGGTCGTAGAGCAAACGCGTACGCTACGCGTGGGCGCCCCAGGGCTGACTGGCCAGCACGGCTTTGGCGCGAGATCTGAGGTCGCCCGGCAAGTCGTCGTCGGCGGCGGCTTCGAACGCCGTGGCCAGTTCTGCCATGGTTGGGAACCGTTTCTCTTTTTCCTTGGCCATGGCGAGAGCGATGACGAAGTCCACGTCAGTGGGGAGCTCGACGCTGGCGCTGGGGCGGTCGGGCATGGATCGAAGCACGTTGTAGACGGCGACTGACGGGTCGGGAGCACTGAACGCTGGTCGGCCCGTGATTGCCCGGTAGATGACCGCACCGAGAGAAAACACGTCGGAGCGAGCGTCGACGGGCTCTCCCATCGCTTGCTCCGGGGACATGTAACCCGGGGTGCCGATGATTTCGTTCTGGGTGAGGGCTACCCCGGCTTCGTTGATCTTCGAGATGCCGAAGTCGAGAACCTTCCAGACGGGTCCGGGAGTTCTGAAGATGTTTTGCGGTTTGATGTCGCGATGGATGACGCCGGCGTCGTGGGCGACGCCAAGCGCTCTGGCGACGTGGTTCACCATCAAGACGACCTGTTCGAGCCGCATTCGGCCTCTCGAGCGCAGAGCGTGGGCGAGGTCGTCTCCTTCGAGTAGCTCCATCGCCAGAAAAGGTGTGCCGTCGATGGCCTTGCCGGCGTCGAGCACGCGGACGACGTGTGGCGAATCGAGCTGACCGCAGACGAGCGCCTCGCGGAAAAACCTTTCGAGTTGCGCGGTGTTCTCGCTCACTCCAGGGTGGAGGACCTTCAGCGCCACCTTCTTTTCGGAGTCGACGTGCTGCCCGGCATAGACGTCGCCCATGCCACCACGACCCAGCAACTCGCGGGCGCGGTAGTCCCCCATCACCTCTCCGCTCAACCGGCCGAGGCGGCCGGCGCCGGCGAGATCTTCGAGCTCTGCGCGGGCCTCGGCGAGCATGACGTCGCGCTGCTCGAGCTGTTGCCGGGCGCGTTCAATCTGTCGCATGGCGCTCACCGTCGACTCGCGACTCTTGCTCGAGAGGTAGAACGTGAGTCCGAGCGCGAGCTGGACGAGCAGTCCGAGCATCGAGACCCCCATGACTTCGTTTACCGCGGACGCTGAGGCCCACGGTGACAGCGGGATGAGGCTGAGCGCCGAAGCGACCGAGATGCCGAGGTGACCGACCGCGCTGAGCGCGTAAACGGTCCAGCTCCAGCCCCGAACGTCGGTGAGTCCGAAGAAGTAGACGATGATGGGAAGGAACACGGGCCCCGGGGACAAGATGCCGAGGCGGGCCGAAGCGCCGAGCGCGACGACGACCGCGAAGATGCCGACGAACGAGATGTCGAGGGTGGCGGCCTGCACTCGGCCGGTTCGGATCCGCCACAGATCTCGCAGACTGTACGCCGTCAAGCCGAGCAGGAGACTGACGACCCAGTAGTGGAGGGACGGTCTCGTGGGCAGCATGACGAACAAGAGCGCCCCGGTGACGCCAACCGATGCCGTGCACGCGAGGCCGGCCTTCACCTGACCGGCGCGCTCGAAGAGCACCGCGTTGTGAGTCACCAGCGAGCTTCCACCGGTCGGTCGGATCGACTGCGGGTCGCGTCGCGTTTCGTCGACGCCAGTTGGCGCGATGCTTCCGGTGGCCGCGATGCTCTCCGCACCTGCGGTGCGTCCGAAAGCGCCGTTTCGTCCGAGCGCTGGGGTCTCCACTCGGGTCGGTGGCTCGCTCACTGGGCCGCTGTTCCCTCGTTCGTGATCCTCCGGGTCGCGCGCCGCCGGCGTTTCCGCGAGCGTGAGCCCATCCTCGTCGTTTGGATCTGACACGCGATGCCCCGCCTCGGGCGGCATCGTAGTACCGGCGCGCCCCTTTTCCACTACGGAGGAACTCGTTTGCCACCCGGGGGGCCGGCGATGCATTCTGCGGACGCGATGGTAGGGCTGGCGTGGGAGGAGCTCGACCGGGCAGCGCGTGCTCGTGTCGGGACGACCCTCGGCGACTGGACGCTCGAAGCCGTCATCGACATCGGAATCGAGCGTGCCATCTACGCCGCGCAGTCCGCCAGGGGACCCGGCGCTGTTCACGTGCTGCATTCGGATCTGGCTGTGCAGCCCAAGCTTCGGCAGCGTTTCGTGGAGGACGTACGTCGGGCGAGCACGATCAGCCACGAACACGCGATTGTCGCCCGCGAGCTCGGCGCCGCCGCCGACGGGGTTCCGTACTTCGCCACGCAAACCATCGTCGGAGCGACCCTCGAGTCACTCCTCCGGCGCCGCGCGGGGGTCATGCCGGTCAATCAGCTTCTCGGTTGCCTCGAGATGGCACTCGACGTGCTCGAGCATGCGCACGCTTCGGACGTGACGCACGCTGACGTTCGACCAAGGAACATTCTTCTGACGAACGAGCAGAAGATCAAAGTGTTCGACTTCGGCATGGCGCGTGTTCGTGAGGGCGCTGCGAGCATTCGCTTTCCATCGGGAATTGCCCCGGACGGGCCGGGGTACCTCGCTCCGGAGCAGGCTCTCGGCGGGGCGGAGGCCGCTACGCGAGCGAGCGACCAGTTCTCCGTCGCCGCCATCGCGTTTGCGTTCGTCACGGGAGCTCTGCCGCACGCCGGACGTACCCTCGAGGAGGTCCTCGCCAACGCGTCGAAGAGCGCGCGCAGCCTCGGCGAGCTCGACGTGGACGCCCCCGAGATTCTCGTCGAGTTGCTCGATCGCGCGCTCAGCTTCAATCCATCGGCGCGATTCGGCTCTGCAACCGAGTTTCGAGTCGCCATGAGCTCGGCCCGGGCGACCGCCGAGGTGCGGGCCATGGTGGTGTCGAATCCGGAGCTCGAGCACGCCGGCTCCCAAGCGCCCCCGAAGTCACTGACCCCGCCTTCGATTCGCCAGGCAGTGCCCTCCGCGGCGTTCGGGCTCGCCGCGGAGGCGCGGACGGCGCCACCGGCGAGCCGACCGATGTCGCAGCGCGGGCAAGACGTGGCAGGTTTCGAAGTTCCAGAAGCGACGCCCGAACGGGTGGCCGTCGCGCGTGACCTCTTTACGCAGTTCGACCGAGCGCTGTTGGCCCAGCGCCAATACGGGACCGACCATCCCGAATGGCATCGTCGCTTCGATCAGGTTTGCGACGTCATCGTGAAGCAGATCGAGGAAACCGAAGAGAACGTCGCCTGGAACGTCGGGCCGTTCGGGTTCTTGATTGGGGAAGAACCCGTGTGGGAGCCGAAGGGCATGCTGCAGAACGTTCCCTTCGAGCTGTTCGCCGATGGCGTACGCATGATCGCGATCCTTCCCGGTATCACCCGGGACGAGCTGGCGCGCCTCGTGCGATTGCTCACCCTGGACGTCGGGGACCTGGCTCAGGAGGATGACCTCGTCACGGCGTTCTGGGACGCCGGGTTCGAACACGTTCTGTATCAGGCCGTCGACATGTTCGTCGAAGGAGACCAAGAGACACAACGCGCGTTCGTCGAGCAGCGACAGAGCATCATCGCGTTCGCCCATGCGGACTCGCGCTCCGAGGCTCAGGCGAGCTGGACAGGGCATCGCGGTGGTCAGAGCGCCGTCAGCCCCGGCATCGAAGCGCTGCGGGTTTGGAGCAACGAATCGTCGGGCGACGCTGGTGGCGCGCGCGATGTGGACGCGAGCGCACTGGCTGGCATGGCCGCTCGAATCGAGTCCGAAGCCGAAGTCGCTCCCGACCGCATCACCGCCGTGGCCTCGCTGGCTTTCGTCGACGCTGGCCGGGGCGGGGATGCATCGATCGTGACGACGCCGATTCGCACCGGTCTGGGGCAGCTCGCCGCGACCGAGCCGGACCTGTGTCTCAAAATCCTCGCGGGATTCACTCGCGCCCTCGAGAAACGCGGGCTCGGGGCGTCTGCGGTCACGGCGCTGGTGGAAGAGGTGGCGTCGGAGGAGATCGTTCGCGCTGTTCTCGGCCGAAACCCGAGCTCCGAGGATCGGGGCGAGAAGCTTCGCGCCCTCGCTTTCGTTTCGCTACTCGGGCCGTCCCACGTTCCGGGCGCCATCGATGCGCTGAGCCACATTCGCGATTCGGACCTCCGGGCGCAGGTCGCCGCGCTAATTGGACGCCACGGCGCCGGGTACGAAAGCAAGCTCGGCGCGCTCTTGGTGGACGCGAATGCCGAGCTCGGCGCGATGATCATCGGCCTGCTCCGTGACATGGCGACCCCTGAAGCCCAACGGGTGCTCGCCGATGCCATGCACAGCTCCGATGGGGCCGTGCGCATTTCGGCCTTGGGTGCCGTCTCGGACACGAGCGATGTCCGAGTGACCAGCGAGCTCAAGGCGCTGCTCGACGATGCCGACCCGAAGGTTCGTTTCGCTGCGCTCGAAACCATCGAGCAACGCGAGCTGCGCCCGGCGGGACCGCTCTTGGCCATGCGGATCAAGTCCGACACGTTCGACCACCTCGACGACGAGGAGAAGCGTCGTTTGCTTCGTGCCCTGTCGGTGCTGGCGCCGGCGCGTGCAGAAACGCTCTGCATCGAGCTCTTGGAAGGTGGTTTGGTCACGTCGAAGGCCCGCGATCGCACGAGGACCGTCGCCGCGGAGATGCTCGCGGGGTTCGCGACATCTCGAGCCGCGCTCGACGCCCTGACCTCGGAAGCCAACAAACGATTCACCAACAGCCAGCAGGTTCGAGACGCGGCCTCACGTGCCGCGACCGCGGTGCGCACTTCTCTCCGTCCACCAGCAGGGAAAAAGTCGTGACGTCACTCCCGCCACTCTTGACTTCCCGCCCACCGGGCGAACGCGGTCAACTGCACGAATGCGGCGGCCAAGCCGTGATCTCGCTTCATCGATTGATCAGGATCGGGATGGTGCACTCGCTCGACAACCAGGCGGTCGCTCGCGCTGCGAGCCAGGCGGTTGGCGCGGTCACGCACCTGACGAGCGTCGTTGCGTCACGAGCGAGCATGACGTTCGTGCACGACATGACCTTCGTTTGCGGTCAGCTGCTCAAGGCGTCTCGCGGTGAGCACGAGGCGGCCACGGACCTGGCCGCCGCGCTCGAAAAGTGCGAGGTGTCCGAGCTCTCGTTCGAGTCGCCGGTGACGCTCGCCGACATGCTCGGTTTCGTCGAGGCGGTCATCGGAGGTCTTCGCGATCCTTCGCGACGAGGCACGCTGGCGGATGCGTCGATCGGTCGGATCCGCCTTCGTCGGGTCGACGCGCTGGTGTCCGCCTCGCGAGACGACGCCGATCTGCCAACGTCGGAGCGCTTCTTGAGGCTCTATGCCACTGGGATCGTCGTCATGCGTGATTTTTATGAGACCGTGGCCACCGGCGCGGCTCTGTTGCCCCACCGGGTGAAGCGTCTCGCCCACCGGCTCGTGACCGCCACCAACACCACGAGCCCGATCCTGCTCGGCATCAGCGCGCTCGCGCACGAGCAACGCGATACCGGCGCCCGCTCGGTGCAGACCGCCCTATTGACCTTGCTGGTCGCCCGTCAGCTCACTCGCTCGTCGACGACCCTGTCGAGATTGGCTCTCTTGGCTCTCGTTTCCGACGCCGGCGGCGTTCGCCTCGATGCGAGTGCGAGGGATGGCACGGTATCGGCGGCGGCAGCCACGGTGGGTTTTGCGGTGGGCGGGATTGCGGGGGTCGGAGCAGCTCGCGCGGTGCAGGCGTTCGAAGTCGGGCTCTTGGCGAATCCCCATGAGGGAGCCTCGTACGAGCAGCGCAGCAACGTGCTTTCGAGTGCGCGCCTCGTTCACATGGTGCGCCTGTTTCTCGAGCGGCATGCGCCGGCGGACGGGAGCGAGGGGGTCTCGGCGCCGCATGCGCTCGCCTCACTCGTGTCGCTCGCCGAAGTGGATCCGTTGCTGCTCGAGTTACTGGTTCGATCCATCGGCGTTCTTCCGGTGGGCACCATCGTCGAGCTCGAGGGAGGCGAATGGGCCATCGTGTCCGCCCCTCCACCGACCGGTGCACCGGCCGACCGGCCTCGCGTGGAGATAGTCGTCGATTCGTCCGGGCGCGCACTTCCGAAAGCCCACACGTTGGATCTGGCCGTGGAGGGTGCCGAACGGTATCGGATCGCCCGAGTAATCCGCCCCGGCGCCGTCGGCTCGAGCTCGGCGGGCGCGCTGCTCTAGTCCTCTGGATCTGTGATGGCCCACCACACTAACGAACGGGCCAGCCTGGTGCGGGGGGGCCTCGGGCGGTATCTTGTTTTCGCCATGAGGTATCTCGCTCGGTCGACGCCGCTCGTGGTCGCAGCGGCCGGAATGCTCGCGGCGTTCGGGTGCGACTCGGCCAAGTCACCGTCGCCCGAACCGGAACCCGAGCCGCCACGAATCATTCAGCTGCTCGTCTTCTCGAAGACCGAGGGTTTTCGGCACGAGTCGATCGACGCGGCCAAGGAGGTGCTCGGGGGGCTCGACGAAACCGAGCTCATCGAGGTGACCCTCACCGAGGATTCGTCGACGTTCTCCGACGAAGGTCTCGCCGAGTTCGACGTCGTGCTCTTCGCCAACACGACCGGGGACGTGCTCGGTCCGGCCGAGCAGGAGGCGTTCACACGGTTCATCCAGAAGGGTGGCGGCTACGTCGGCGCGCACTCGGCCGCGGACACCGAACATGATTGGCCGTGGTACGGCCGGCTGGTCGGCGCATATTTCGCCAGCCATCCGTTGTTGCCCCTCGAAGCGGAGCTCTTCAACGAGGATCCGCTCCACACGAGCATGGACGAGCTGCCCTCACGGTTTCTTTTCACCGACGAGTGGTACAACTTCGACCGTAACCCGCGGTTCGACAATCACATCCTGATGACGGTCGACGAGTCGTTCTTCTACGACGCCGACGGACAGCCTTGGCCGACGATTCCGCTCGACCAGCCGTTCATGGGCGACGATCACCCCATCGCCTGGAACAAGGAATTCGAAGGCGGGCGCTCTTGGTACACGAACCTCGGACACCGGCCGGAGACGTGGCGCGACGAGCGATTCATGAGCCACTTGCTCGACGGAGTTCGGTGGGCGGCGGAGCCAACGGCGTTCAGTCGAATGACGTTGACGACCGCTCCTCGGAACCCGCTCGCGCTCGAAGTCGCGCCGGACGGACGAGTGTTTTACGTCGAGATCACCGGCGAGTTGATGGTTTGGGATCCGCGCACGGGCGAGACCCTCGAGGCGCTCGTTCTCGAGGTGGACAACTCCTTCGAAAATGGGCTGCTCGGGTTGGCGCTCGACCCCGGTTTCGCTGAAAACGGGCACATTTACCTTTACGCCTCGCTGCCAGTGGCCGAGCCACCTCCGGCGTCGGGGCCCCCGGGTCTGAACGTGCTCGCGCGATTCACCGTCGGGGACAACGGTCGAATCGACCCCGCGACACGGGTCGAGTTGCTCCGGGTGCCAAGCGAACGTGAATGCTGTCACGAGGGCGGAGACTTGCACTTTGGGCCGGACGGCACGCTGTATCTCAGCGTCGGGGACAACACCGATCCGTTTGCGGCGAATGGCTTTGCGCCGCTGGACCAACGCTCCGGGCGTGACCGATTCGACTCACGGCGAACGGCGGCCAATCCGAACGCGCTTCGCGGAAAAATTCTTCGAATCAACCCCGACGGCAGCATCCCCGACGGCAACATGTTCAGCAAGTCGGGCACCGAAGGGCGACCCGAGATCTTCGTGATGGGCGTGCGCAACCCGTTTCGAATCGCCGTCGATTCGATGACCGGACGGCTCTTCTGGGGCGACGTCGGGCCGGACGCGCCTCTCGGCACGGACCGCGGCCCGCAGGGTTTCGACGAGATCAACTACGCCGACAGCCCCGGCGACTATGGCTGGCCGTTCTGTATCTCCGAGAACCGGCCCTACGCCGACTTCGACTACGAGACGGAAACCGCGGGGGCCCCGTTCTCGTGTGCGGGCAAAAGGCCGTCGCTCTTGAGCTACGACTACCTGACGATTCGCTATCCCGCTCTCGGCGATGCGGCGAGCCCCGAAGCGGGGTCCCTCGTAGGCGCGCTCGAGGACGCGAGCTTCACCGGGCGCACGGCCATCGCGGGCGTCGTGTATCGGCCGCCGGTCGGAGCGCCGTTCGCGCTACCCGAGCAGTACTGGGGCAATCTGCTGATGACGGACTGGACGCGGGACATCATCGCCGCGGTGCACGTGAACGACGAAGGTCGCCTGGGCCATTTGCGTCGCCTGCTCCAGTTCGAGGATTTTCGCCGGCCCATCGACCTCGACGTGGGCCCGGACGGGGCGCTCTACGTGCTCGAATACGGGACGAGCTACGGCGGCGACAACGCAGACGCCAAGATCAGTCGCATCGAGCACTCGGCGGCGGGGGAGCTCACGCCGGTCGCTCGTGCGGTCGCGTCGCCGCTCGCCGGAAACGGTCCGCTCACTGTCACGCTCACCTCCGAGGGTTCACGCGCACCAGGCCTCGACGACCGCATCGTCGCCTACGAATGGGACGTCGACGGAGACGGCGTCGTCGATGGGACTGGTCCGAGCCACGAGCACACCTACGAGGAAGCGGGCTCCTACTTTCCCGCGCTCGTGGTCGTCGGTGCCTCTGGCCGAAGGAGCCTGCCTTCTGCCGCTCGGGTGGTGGTCGGCAACACGCCACCGGTGGTGACCATCACCTCGCCAGCCGAGGGCATGGAGGTGGGTCTCGGGGAGGTGATCACTCTCGAGGGCATGGCCACGGACATGGAGGACGGGGTGGCTGATTGCAGCCGACTGTCGTGGGACATTCGGCTCGGTCACAACGCTCATTCGCATCCCACCGCTCGCCGGACCGGTTGTTCGGCGACGTTCACCGCGTTCATCGACCACGGCGGCGACAGCGGACTCTTTTACGCCATCGAGCTCAGCTACGAAGACGATGGCGGGGCGATGGGCGAGCCCCCGCTCACCGGCCGCGCGTCGGTTCGTCTCGAAGTCGCCCAATAGCTCGCGGCCGAACGTTCGATCCTACGGCGAGAGCTCGTCATCGCGCAGCTGTGACGCCAGACATTCGAGAGCTGACGGGTGCAGTTGCACATCGCGAGATTGCTGGGTTTTCGCCTTGCCGAGCGTTGTCGATACTGAGCGGCTCCAGCGTGTTCTGCTCGGCAGATGCCGAGCTCACGTCGCACGTATGACCACCGCCTCGAGGAGCAGGTCGTTGTCACCGGAAATCGTGACCTGTTCCCCGAGTTGAAGTTCCCTCGATCCACGGCACTGAGCTGGATTCGGCGAGGCATGCCAGGTGTCGTAGCCCTCGACGACGATCTCGAAGCCGAGGCTGCTCTTCGAGCTCGCGTCGCAAAGTTGGAACATCGCATCGACCTGCTGACCGCAGTGCTCAGGCTCGTGCTCGCTCTGCTCCGGGTCTCTGGTTTCAAGCTCGAGCGCTCTCGACTGCCGGATGCAGGCGCTCGGCGGAAGGAGGCCAGCAGGCGGCGGCTCGAGCGGAACCAGAAGGTCGCGTGCGGTGCGTGCCCACGGAGCTCGCCAGCGTCGAAGGAGGACGTCGCCGCATGAACTCTAGGTCGTTTCAGCGTCGGATTCGAGCAAACGCAACTGCATTGCGCCAGCTCTCGAATGTTCGACGCCACAGCTGTGTTACTGTGGCCGGGTGAGCCTAGAGGATCTCACTCCGCACGAACGTGAAGCTTGGAAGAAGCTCACGCCGGAGCAGCGCGCGCTCGTCGAACAGCGCGAGCCCCTCTGGCGTCGCGCCCACGAGATTGCCGCGAAGAACCCCGATGTGGACGTGAGCGACATCTTTCACGTCCTGTTCACCTGGAATGACACGCCAACCCAGCGACTCAAGCGATCCCTCGAGCGAGTCCGACCTCGCTCTCACAGAGGCTGAGCGGACCTTCCTGACCGCGCTCGGCGACCTCGGCATTTCGTACCTTCTGGTAGGGGTTGCCGCTGCGGTCGTCCAGGGCGCCCGAGTGGTGACGGAAGATCTGGATCTCTGGTTCGCGGATCGGACCGACCCCCGAATCAACGAGGCGGCGAAGCGCGCTGGTGGCGTCTTCGTTCCAGGACACTTCGGAATGATGCCCACGCAAGTCGGAGGAGGGCCCTTGGGCGACCGCTTCGACGTAGTGACGACAGCCGACGGCCTGGACGACTTCCAAACCGAGTATCAACGCGCGCGCCCGGTCCAGATCGATGGTGTATCCGTCCCGGTGCTGCCGCTCGATCGCGTCATCGTGTCGAAACGAGCAGCCGGACGAAATAAGGATCGTGCGGTGCTCCCAGCGTTGGAAGCCGCGCTGGCGGTACAACGCGAGCACGAACCCGAATGACCAGCTCGCGCGCATTCGCCCGTCCTCCGCGAAAACTCAATAGCCTGTCCTGGCTAGCAGCGTGGTCCGCCCCAGGATCGTTGAAGATTCAGGCAAGCACAAGATTGTGCCTCACTTCATCGCGAGCATGATCTGAAGCGTTGTGCGCACCATCGTAAAGCGAATATTCGAACTGGCGAGTCGCGCCGCGAAGACGGCTCGCCACGTCGTCTTCGAGCTGCTGCGTCCGCGCCCGAGCATCACGACGGGGCTAGCCAGCGACGCCTTCCGCTTCCGACTTACGCTCCTCGCTGAAAATGCCCTGCTTCGCCAGCAGCTCATCGTCGCGGAGCGCCACGTCAAGAAGCCCATGCTTCACCGTCACGAACGGGCGTTCATGGTCGGACTCGCCGCCATCACGAAAGGCTGGCAGAACGCGGTGCTGCTGGTGAAA
>JAJDAH010000147.1 GCA_029261965.1 Polyangiaceae bacterium | reverse complement strand
TTTCACCAGCAGCACCGCGTTCTGCCAGCCTTTCGTGATGGCGGCGAGTCCGACCATGAACGCCCGTTCGTGACGGTGAAGCATGGGCTTCTTGACGTGGCGCTCCGCGACGATGAGCTGCTGGCGAAGCAGGGCATTTTCGGCGAGCAGCGTCGGTCGGGAGCGGAAGACGTTGCTGGCTAGCCCCGTCGTGATGCTCGGGCGCGGACGCAGCAGCTCGAAGATGGCAGCGAGTGCCGTCTTAGCAGCACGCCTCGCCAGTAAGGACATTCGCTTTACGATCGTGCGCACGACGCTTCAGATCATGCTCGCGATGAGGTGAGGCACAATCTTGTGCTTGCGTGAATCTTCAACGATCCTGGGGCGGACCACGCTGCTAGCCAGGACACCCTTCCGCGCTCGCCGTTTCAATCAATCCGGTAACGGCGTAGCGTCAACGAGGTTTTGGCAGCGCCAGGATGCGCGATCCTGAAATCCAGTAGACCCGGAACGGACCGATGGCGATGCGCGACGCGGTCTCGTCGACGGCAAGCAGTGCGGCTTCACCACCTTCTTTTGAAACGCGGCGGACACCCGCCGGCGACGCGAAGTACACAGAGGATTCGTCGAGAGCCAGGGCAGCACCACCCGCCTCCGTGAATAGGGCCGTCGGCTCTACCTCCCCCGCCGACAATCGGAAAACTCCGTTTCTTGACCCGACGTACAGCCCCGTCTCGTCGGCCGCCACACTAGACACACTGCCGACGTCATCCAGAACGAGCGTGGGTTCTTCCCCCGGCTCTGAATCAACGGTCATGAAATAGACTCGAACGTCCTGGGCCCAATACACGCGGGGACTAGAGACCGCCAAACTGCACGGGCGAATTCCTTGTACGAGGACGTCGACCACGCCGCTGTCCACGGTGACTCGGCCTACTGTTCCTTCTCCGATGCAGTCGTTTGGTGTCTCGGTGAAGAAAACGTAAGGCCCGGCTACCGCAACATGCCAGGGGTCTTGTGCAGAGGCGACCAACGCTTGGCTGGAACCCCCGTCCACTGGTGCGCGAATCACGGATCGGCGAGAAGTCCAGTAAGCGTGCCCTTGTGACACGGCGATTGATCGCGGACGGTCCTCCGAAGGATAGAGGACCGCTGGGCGGGGATCACCAAAAGCAATTCTCGAAACAGAGCCAGCTCCGTTGGACGCGCGGGTGAAGTAGACGTAGCCGTCGGCCACGGTGAGGTCCGATGCACCCGGGGCGCCGACGATAACCGTGGGCTCCCGGTCGTCGTCGACTCTTGCACCGCATCCGGCGAAGGGCATGGGGCCGCAGGCCAGGGCGACCAGAACCGCCCATCCCGCGGCACGCCGTCGAGTGTTTGAACGTTCGCACCACGCTGCCGCTAGCATTGCGAAACGCGCGGCTACTTCGGCACCTTGAGAATATTCATGAGGTCGGAAATCCAGAAGATCTCTACGTTGTCCACCGCGATTCGCCAAACTCCCTCATCCAGAACGACTAGTTCCGGCTCGCCGCCCCGCTTAGACAGTCGCCAGATGCCTGCAGAGCCCGCCCAAAACACGCTCTCGGCGTCAAGCGCGATGTCTCCGACCGGACCTTCGTGGAGTTGTTCGGCCGCGCCGCCGCTGGGGCTCACGCGAAAGAGACCCGTGTCCGCACCGAAATAGACCGCATCGCTATCGGCCTGAACGAAGTCAGTCATTCCCTCTACGGTGGCCAGCACGCGGAAGCCGCTTCCGTCGACATTCGAAGACGAGACACTGCCGGAGTCCGGTAGTGTCCAGTAGACCCGGCCGTCCCAAACGGCGACGCGCCAGGCTGAATCGGTCCCCGCGAAAGTCGTGACAGAACCCCCTTCACGAGGAACCTTCTTGATTGTCTTTTCCACACCGCTCGGGAAGTAGAGTGATGTGGCGTCGACGGTCATGCTAGCGGTGCTATGCCCCATCGCAAGCGATTCTGCCTCAAGCGCCGCCGTGCCGAGTTCGTCTAGCGGGGCACGCCGAACGTCCAGAATTACTGTCCAGTAGAGGTACCCGTCGACGAACCGGATGGATCCCGCCGAAGGCTCGTCGGGGAAAAGAACTTCGGCACTCCCGCCGCGGCGCGAGATCCGTGAAACCGTTCCGTTGCTGCCGAGATTCTGACCCCAGAATACGTGCTCGTCCGTGACGGCGAGATCGAAGATGTTGCGTTGATCGGCAATCAGCAAGACGGGGGTCCGGTCCGCGGCTCCACCGCTCGGACCGCCTGAGCCGCAACCAACAAGCGCGAAGGAAAGAAGAACCGGCACCAACCCGATCTTCATGGTGTGCATGAGAGATAGGTCGAAGAAAGGCAGTCTGTGAATGAGCCGCCGGCTCGACACGTCCCGAGGAGGCCACAGGTACTGTCCGACAACCCCATGAGATACGTGATTAGTGACTCCACTTCGGAGACCGTCAGGTCTGTCTTGCAGAATGCTGGCATGATTCCTGGCCCGTCGCAGGTGATCCGGTTCCTCATGCAGTCTGCAGCATCGATGTCGAAGCCTCGGAGGCATGGCGCCATGCCTTGCCCCACCAGATTGCCCCCGTGGCAATTCTCGCACCCCAGGGCCTGAACGAGTTGCGCACCCGGCCGGTCGACGCAGACGCCGTTTGGGTCGCAGGTGCCGAGGCACAGCCCCTCCGGATCGCAGTTTGTCATCCCATCCGTTCCCATCCCGCAGTTTCGGTTCAGGCAGTGATTGGGGCAGAGGAACGGCAGTCCTGTTGGTGTGTTTTCGCCCATCGCACAATCTCCACCGCAGTCAGGTTCGAGCTCACCGGGCGTCAGCATCTGGTCGTCACAATCGATCTTGCACGGTGCGCACGTGGAAGACCCGCCGCACTCCCCGGGAATCCTGTTCCCGTTCTGGTCTGTGAGAAAGCCGGACGTGCTCTCACCGCGGGCGCGGATCGCGCTCGGAGCCCAGCGAAGTCCCACACGTGACGTGATTTTTTAGAGGGCCCCCTCCGTCGAACAGGTTGTGAAAATCCAACCGACAGAGGTGACCCCATGAGCACGATGAACGCGTCTGAGCTGATCGCCAAGCCCGAACTGAAGCGAGCCATCAACGAGGCGGCGCGCCTGCTGTGCGAAG
>JAJDAH010000146.1 GCA_029261965.1 Polyangiaceae bacterium | reverse complement strand
GCGACGATGCCCATCACGGTGACCATGCACGTGCCGAGGGCCGTCGCCACGAGGTCTGTCGGAGAAAACGACTCCCCGCGGCCATGGTTGTCGACTGGAGCGTCGGTGGAAAGGCTCGTTCGGGAAGGGCCGTGCACGGCCTCACAGTGAAGCTGCCCCTCGTAAGTGACGTCGATGTCGACCACGCTCGGCTCCTCGCGTATGGGTTCAGGAAGTATGAACCTCTTGATAGTTCGCCACGCACAGAGCGTTGGCAACCGCGACAAACGCATGCAGGGCCGGCTCGACTACCCGCTCAGCGACGAGGGTCGGAAACAGGCCGAGTTGCTCGGCTCCTGGCTGGCGGGACGCGGCATCGTTTGGGACTTTGCCTATACGTCGCCGCTCGCCCGAGCGAGACAGACCGCCGACTCGATCGCTGACGCTGTCGGGGGACCACGCGCGGAGGACGAACCCCTGATGGCGGAGATCGCCGCTGGGTCCCTCGAAGGCCTCACGAAGGAGGACATGGCGTCGAAACAGCCGAGCTTTCTCGAGCGGCCCATCGAAGATCTGGGCGAGTTCGGCGAGTTCGGTGGAGAGACCTACGACGAGGTGCAAGACCGCGCTCGACGCCTCCTCCTCCGGCTCGAAGAGCGGCACCGAAAGGGCCAACATGTCGTTTTGCTCGTAGGGCACGGCGGCATCAACTTCCAACTCATCAAGTCACTGGTTTGCACGCCGGTGCCTCGCGTGTGCATCCTGAGACTCGGCAACTGCTCGGCGACGTTGGTGAAAATGCGAGACCGGAGGGGGCGATATCTTGGCGAGATCACCTGGCACGTGCCCCTCGAGCTCATGGGTGGCCAGACGGAGGAAGGTGCGAGCGCGCTGTTCCGCTAGACGCGGACTGTCTCGGCGCGGCAGCGATTTCGCGTCGGGCGTCTCCCGGATGCTATGAGCCGTCCTCGATGACCCAGCTCGCCTTCGTCGCGGGCACGCTCGAAGTCCGCGGGCTCGAGCGCGGCACCGACCTTCCCTCGGCATGCGAGTGGGATCCTCGTACGGCGTGTCACCGCGCCCCGGCGATCGCCTACGCCGACGTGGTGCGCGCGCTCGTCGCCGCGGAGATCGAATACGAAGACCAGGCGGCGAGCTACGACAAGCTCGACACCGGGGCGCGGATCCATCGTGAACCGCGGCCCTACCAGAAGGCCGCGCTCGCGGCGTGGAAGAAGGCCAAGGGCCGAGGGGTGGTCGCGCTGCCCACGGGCTCTGGCAAGTCGCACGTCGGCTTGATGGCCATCGACGACAAGCGGCGGAGCACCCTCGTGGTCGCGCCGACACTCGATCTGGTGCGGCAGTGGTACGACTTGCTACGCCGCACATTCATGCGTCCAGTCGGCGTGATCGGCGGCGGTGAGTACGACGTTCAGTCGCTCACCGTGACCACCTACGACTCGGCGTATATCCACATGGAGAACCTCGGCGCACGCTTCGGCTTTTTGATCTTCGACGAGTGCCACCATCTGCCGGGGGAGGCGTATTCGCTCGGTGCGCGCGCGTCGCTGGCGCCGTATCGGCTCGGGTTGAGCGCAACGCCGGAACGCGCCGACGGTCGGGAGAGCGAGCTCGACGAGCTCATCGGGCCCATCGTCTATCGCGAAGAGATCACCCAGTTGAGCGGGGACTATCTCGCCGAATACGAGACCGTACGTGTCGCGGTCGACCTTTCGCCTCGAGAGCGCGAGGAGTACGAGTCCGAGCGCGCGATCTACCGAGGGTTCCTCCAAAAGCAGCGCATCTTCATGGGGAGCGCTAGCGGTTGGAGCGAGTTCATCAAGCGCTCGGCACGCAGCGACGACGGGCGCCGCGCAATGCGGGCCTACCGACGCCAGCGGGAGCTCGCGTTCGCCGCGCCGGCGAAGGTGGACTACTTGGAGCAACTCGTGGAAGAGCATCGGGGCGATCGCGTGCTCGTCTTCACCGACGCCAACGTGACGGCGTACGAGGTTTCGCGCCGCTTGCTCATTCCAGTCATCACGCACCAGACGAAGGTCAAAGAGCGGAGCGAAATCCTCGAGAAGTTTTCTTCCGGAGAGTACGGGGCGGTCGCGACCTCGCGAGTGCTCAACGAGGGTGTCGACGTGCCGGACGCCAACGTGGCGGTAGTCATGAGTGGCTCGGGATCGGTTCGTGAGCACGTCCAGCGACTGGGCCGGATCCTCCGGCCGAAAGACGGAAAACGAGCGGTGCTCTACGAAATCGTCACGCGCGATACCAGCGAGGCGTTCACCAGCCAGCGGCGTCGAGAGCACGATGCTTACCGCTGACCTCGTGCGGGCCAGCCGTCGGGCCGAGCAACTGCACGTGAGCAAGCTGACTGGCAAAACACGGGCGCGCGCCGTGGAGCTCGCTGACGACATGCTGCGCACGGTTCGCGAGCACGTGGGTTGTACTCGCGCCGAGGTCGAAGAGGCACTAGCCGCAAGCCCGGTGGCATCGAAGGAGCGCAAGCTCGCCGACGGGCTCGCCAAACTGGTCGAGGACGCCAGCGACTTCGGGGCGGACTCCGACCTCGATCCAACCGGCTTGCGCCGGGACGTGTTTCTCCGTGCCAGTCGCGCCCGGCAGAGCGCCGAAGGCGGATTCGATCGCATAGCGGTGATCGAAGCCGTCGCGAAGGAGCGGGAGCTCGCCGTGGCCGAGCTCGAACGTGGGCTCTACGGAGATCTCAAGTCGGCCCAGGAGCTCCGCGGGGTCGAGTCGCTCGACGCCGAGGCCCTCGTCGCACGCTACGAGGTGGCTCAGGTGCAAGCGGTGCTGCTTCGTGCGACCCGCGTCGTGGCCGAGGTGCATTGCGCTTCGCCGTCGGCGTTTCGGTCGCTCTTTCGCAAGCTGCGGTTCCGGCGGCTCTTGTTCGAGGTCGAGCCGCTCGATGGTGACTTCTTCCGCCTGACGATCGACGGACCGTTCAGTCTGTTTTCGTCCGTGACCAAGTACGGGCTCGCCCTCGCGCTCGTCTTTCCCGAGCTCCTGCAGTGTGGAGACCTCCGTCTCACGGCCGACGTCCGGTGGGGCAAGCAGCGAACGCCCCTCGTTTTTCGTTTCGAGCACACCACCGAGGACGCAGCTTCCTCCGTCGAGGCACCGCTCCCCGACGAAGTGCAAGCGCTGCTCGACGCGTTTCAAAAGCCCGTGGGTGGCTGGACGGCGGCGCGCACATCCAAGCTCTTGAACCTGCCGGGTGTCGGCCTCTCGGTGCCCGATCTCGTCTTTCGGCGTGGGGACGCAGACCCGCCGATTCACCTCGAGGTATTGGGGTTTTGGAGTCGAGAAACCGTTTGGAAACGTATCGAGCTCGTTGAAAAAGGACTGTCTGATCGGATTTTGTTCGCCGTGAGTAGCCGGCTGCGGGTCAGCCAAGACCTGCTCGACGACACCGATTCTGCCGCGCTTTACGTGTTCAAGGGCACGATGAGCCCGAAGGCGGTCGTGAGACGGTTGGAGCAAATCCTCAACCGGTCCTCAACTTAGCGCCCGAGTCGGTGCGCGCACGTTCGGCGTTGTGCGCAGGTTTACCCCAACCGCCGCGCGAGAATTTGGTTGCAGCAACGTGGCGTTCGTGTGACCGGGTAGGGTGATGGAGAGTGGCACCGTAGAGCGACTGCTGGTGGTGGAGGACGATCGCGCCGTCGCACGCGCCATCGCCCGATTCCTGCGACGTCGCGGCTATTCGGTGTCGGTTGCTCATTCTCGTGCGGCGGCGCTCTCGCGGCGCGGCGAGTTCACATGTGGGGTCTTCGACGTCGACTTGCCGGACGGCAGCGGCATCGAGCTGGCCAAGGAGCTGCTCGAGTCATCGCGGGTGGACCGCGCGGTCTTTTTCAGCGCCTCTCCGCGCAGTGGGGTTGCCCAGCGCGCCGAACGTCTTGGCACTTTCGTGCACAAGGCGGAGGGGGTCGCCGAGCTCGGCGAAGCCGTCGCCGCGGTTCTAGGCGTCTCGAAGGCCGTCGGCCACCGCTGACCCGAGAAACCCGCAGCTCCCGTCGCGCGTAAGCGCTAGCGTGGGAGGCGTGCGCGCCCTTTTGACCTCTGCCGCGATGATTGCTGGATGCGGAGCTCTGCCGCCGGATCCGGAGGCTCCTGCGGCCGAGACGGCCGCCCCGGCCACGCCGGGGGTGCGAGCTCAGCCGTCGGCTAGTACGCCGTCGAGCCTTCCGGACGAGCGTCGCATGTCGTCGTCGGCGAAACGCCCCTGTGGAACGTTCGAGTCTTGCAGCGCCGACGAGTTCTGTGTGGCGACCCAAGGCGCGCTTTGCGAGCCGCTGCCTCCAGCCGGCGCCGAGTGCGGCGAAGGTTGTGTCCGGACCGAGCACTGCTGCAACTGCACCGCCAAGGGGTGCTTGCGCGCGCCGCACGAGCAGTGCCCAGACGGACCGAGTTGCGCTTGCCTCGATGGAGACTTTCTGAGCAACTGCACGGGATCCCGCCGCGAATGCACCGAGACACCACAAGGCGTCGACGTAGTCTGCATTGCGGTCGGTCTCGACGAAAATCCATTCCAGTCGCAAAACTAGATCCGAGAACACCATGCAAAACGAGATCGTGAATCCAGCCATCGACGTCGAGGAAGCCGTTCGGTCGCGCTACAGCGAAGGAGCCAAAGCGTGTGAATCCGCGCTGTGCTGCGCCGTCCAGTACGACCGCACCCTGCTCGAAGCGATCCCGCCCGAGGTCATCGAACGTGACTACGGCTGCGGCGATCCGACGAAGTACGTGCGCGCTGGTGAGACGGTGCTCGATCTCGGCTCGGGATCCGGCAAGGCGTGTTTCATCGCGAGCCAAGTCGTCGGTCCCACCGGCACGGTCATCGGAATCGACATGAACGACGACATGCTCGGCTTGGCCCGAAGCGCGGCACCCGTTGTCGCCGAAAAGATCGGTTTTGCGAATGTGGAATTCAAGAAGGCGAAGATCCAGGACATGCGACTCGATCGCGATCGCGTGGACCGCCATCTCGCCGAGAATCCAGTGTCGTCTCACGACGACTACGTGGCGTTCGAGGCGTTCCTGCAGAAGGAGCGACAGAGTTTTCCGGCGGTGCCCAACGATTCGGTGGACGTGGTGGTCTCGAACTGCGTGCTCAATCTGGTGCGCCCAGAAGACAAGAGGCTGCTGTTCGAAGAGCTATTCAGGGTGCTCAAGCGGGGCGGCCGCGCCGTCATCAGCGACATCGTCAGCGACGAAGACATCCCGCATCACCTGCAAGAGAACGCCGAGCTCTGGAGCGGGTGCATCTCCGGTGCCTATCGCGAGGATGCATTTCTCGAGGCCTTCCGCGAGGTGGGTTTTTACGGGATCGCCCAAAGAGAGCGGACCGCGGAGCCTTGGCAGACGGTGGAGGGCATCGAGTTTCGTAGCGTCACGGTCATCGCCTACAAAGGCAAAGAGGGCCCGTGCCTCGACCAGAAGCACGCCGTCATTTACCGCGGACCCTTCAGCCAGGTGGAGGACGATGACGGTCACATCTTGCGAAGAGGGGTTCGCTCCGCGGTTTGCGAGAAGACCTTCCGACTGTACTCGTCGGAGCCGTATCGAGAGCATTTCGACCTCGTGGAGCCGCGCGTCGTCGTGCCGCTCGACGACGCACCGGAAATGCGCTGCGGCCCAGACGCGGAGCTTCGGCACCCCAAAGAGAGCAAGGGGCAGGACTATCGGGCCACTACCGAAGCAACGGGGGCCTGCGGCGTCGGGAACGAGCCGAGCAAACCCGGCTGTTGTTGAACCTCGGCGCGAATAGGCCCGCACTACAGCTCCGACTCAGCGGAGGTTCGGCTCCCCAAGCGCATCGCTCCGTGCCACCATCGGCGCGCACATGTCCTGGCCCCGCAAGCAGTCTCGCTTCATGTCGAGCGGGGCTCTGGGCCTCGCCCTCCTCGGCGTGGTCGCGTGCGATAGCGGCTGCTCGCGTCCCAAGACGACGAAGACGACGCCCCAGGCAGAAAGCGCCGGGAAGACCGCGGAGATTGGTCCCGAGTTGAAAAAGAAGCTCGAAGCGGTCCTGGCCGCCAAGGGCGGAGACTACGTCCCGAGAACCAAGCACAAGAGCGCCGACGGCTCGCCGAAGTACACCAATCGGCTGATCCTCCAGACGAGCCCGTACCTGCTCCAGCACGCGCACAATCCAGTCAACTGGTTTCCCTGGAGCGAGGAAGCGTTCGAGGTGGCGAAGGCGCTCGGCCGACCGGTGTTTTTGAGCGTCGGTTATTCGACCTGCCACTGGTGCCACGTCATGGAAGAGGAGAGCTTCGAGGACGAAGAAGTCGCGAAGTTCATGAACGAGCACTACATCCCTGTCAAAGTCGACCGCGAGGAGCGGCCGGACGTCGATTCGATTTACATGAGCGCGGTGAATCGACTCGTCGGTCGCGGCGGGTGGCCGATGAGCGTATGGCTCACTCCGAAACGTGAGCCTTTTTTTGGCGGGACGTACTTTCCCGCTCGTGACGGCGACCGGGGCACTCGCAAAGGTTTCCTGACGATCCTCGGCGAACAGAGCGACGCCTACAAATCCGACCCGAGCGGGGTTGCGGCGCGGGCCTCAGAGCTCGCCGGCCAAATCAAGAACGCGATGTCGTCGCAGGCTTCGAGTGACTTCGTCGGTCGAAGCGTCGTCGCCCGGGCAGTTGGTTTGGCGGCGAGCCGATACGACGCGACCTGGGGCGGACAGCGTGGTGCACCGAAGTTCCCGTCGAGCTTCCCGGTTCGCGTGTTGCTCCGGCATCATCGACGGTCCGGAGATCGGCCTTCCCTCGACATGGCGGTCGCGACGCTTCACAAGATGGCGGAGGGCGGCATGTACGACCACGTGGGCGGTGGTTTTCACCGCTACTCCACCGATCCGCGTTGGCTCGTGCCGCACTTCGAAAAGATGCTCTACGACAACGCGTTGTTGACCCTCGCCTACGTCGAAGCGTTCCAACTCACCAAAGAGCCCGACTTCGAGCGTGTGGCGCGCGAAACTCTCGACTACGTGGCCCGAGAGATGACCGCGCCCGACGGCGGCTTCTACTCGGCGACCGATGCGGACAGCTTGACGCCGAGCGGTCACCGCGAGGAGGGGTACTACTTCACCTGGACGCCGGCGGAGCTCACCGCGTTGCTCGGACCCGAGCGGACCAGGATCATCAGCGCCTACTACGCGGTGACCGCCGCCGGGAACTTCGAGCGGCGCAACATCTTCTGGACGCCGCGCCCTCGAGAGGATGTCGCCAAAGAGCTCGGCATCACCGTGGCGGAGCTTCGAAGCACGGTGGCCGAGGCACTCCCTCTCTTGCACAGGGAACGCAACAAACGACCGGCGCCGCTACGAGACGACAAGATCCAAGTCAGCTGGAACGGCTTGATGATCAGCGCGTTCGCTCGCGCCGCCCTCGTTTTCGACAGCGAGCGCTACCGCGACGTTGCCCATCGAGCGGCGAGCTTTCTTCTCGCGAAGCTGCGCCCGGGCGGCCGGCTCCAACACAGCTACAACGTGGGACGCGCCACTGGTCCGGCATTCCTCGAGGACTACGCGTTTTTTTCCGCCGCGCTGCTCGACCTGTTCGAGTTGAGCTCGGAGCACTCGTGGCTGGAAAACGCGGTCAGCATGATGAACGAGCTCGAGAAGCATCATGCCGATGCGTCCAACGGCGGCTACTTTCTGACGGCGAACGATGCGGAGAAGCTCATTGCGCGGGAGAAGCCCGGCCACGATGGCGCGGTCCCGAGCGGTAATTCCGTTGCGGCGCTAAACCACCTTCGGCTGAGCGAGCTGACGACCGAGGACAAGTGGCGCGTACGGGCGGAAACGACCTTGCGGGCGTTCGCGAGAACGCTCAACGCTCAGCCGTACGCGCTCGACGAAATGTTGCTTGCGGTCGATTTTCAGACCGATGTGCCGAAGGAGGTCGTCATCGTGTTGCCTGACGACTCGAAGCGCGAGGATGCTCCTGGGGCGGCGGAGCTCTTGGCCGTGCTTCGCGCCACGTTCCTGCCGAGTCGCGTCCTCGTGGTAGCCAGCGAACGCGCGCTGGAGAAGAAGCTCGGAAAGCTGGTCCCTTGGGCCGCGGACAAACCCGCCAAGGACGGAAAAGCCCGAGCCTACGTTTGTGAGCGAGGCTCTTGCGAGCTCCCCACCAGCGATCCGAAGGTTTTCCGCAAGCAGCTCACCGAACAGGTCGCTGGACGCTGACTCGCGAAACCCACTCCCGTCGGTGAACGTACCAAAGTCCGGACGGTCGGATGCGACCGTTTCGAGGAGGTCCCGAGAATCGACGATCGAGCGCTGTCGGGCGCGTTGGTGGGGTTGGCCGGTGGCCTCGCCGGAGCCGTGGCAGTGGGTGTGGCGGTGCCCCAGCGCGGAGTTGTGGCACCTCTGGCTCGGCCATGGGGTAGTCGTGGTTGCGCTCACGCTGGTGGGTCGGGCCGTGGGGCAGCGGGTCCTGGCCCCTCGACGGAGTCGAATGCGTTTCGCGGAAACCGTTTGGGGGTGTCGCCCGTACGGAACTCCTTGATCGGGGGCCCCGGGCCTTCTAGGTTCCGGGCGCTCGACGACGACTCGGCCCCGAGTCACCCTAATCGCTGAAAACCGGAGATTATCCGAGATGCTACGACGACGAATTAGCGCTTCGATGGTTGTGTTGGCTGCAGCAGCGATGGGTTGCGGCGGTGGTGGCCAGGCGGCCGGCGGCGGCGGGGACACGACACCGGCGGGTGGTGGCGGGACCGAGCCGGCGAGCACGGCTGAGAGCGGCGGCGGCGCCGAGGCCGAAGTGGCCTGGGCGGACATGGACCGCGCAAAACGCATGGAGTTCATGGGTCTCCAGGTCCTTCCCGAGATGAAGGCGCTCTTCCAGTCGCACGACTCCGGAGAGTACGGCGGATTCCAGTGTCAGAACTGCCACGGTGACGACTTCGAGTCGGTCGACTTCAAGATGCCGAACAGCCTCTACGGCCTACCGGAGGCGGACCCGATCAAAGCCGCGAACGACTACAACCCCGAGGTCACGAAGTTCATGATGGAGAAGGTCGTTCCGACGATGAGCAAGCTGTTGAGCAAGGACGTGACTTGCTTCTCTTGCCATCAGAAGGAGTAGCTCCTCCAAGCGGCCGAGACGTCGGGTTTTTCCCGAAACCGAGGCTCGGACCCACCCGTAGTCGAACGCAAAACCCTTCGGCTTCGACGCCGACAAGGAGCAATCGATGAACAAGAAGTTGGCAAACGCGTTCGCTTTCTCCGCCGCGGCGGTGTTCCTGTCCGGCTGCGCCAAGGGCGGCGAAACTGGGGGAGCTGACGCCCCGGCCGTGGGTGGTGGAGAGACGGCTGCCAAGGTCAAGTGCCTCGGGATCAACGAGTGCAAGGGCCAGGCTCAGTGCGACACGGCGACACACAGCTGTGCCGGCCAGAACGAGTGCAAAGGCAAGGGCTGGATTCTCGTTCCGCAGGCCGAGTGCGACTCGAAGGGCGGCAGCATCAAGCAGTAGCTCCCGGCGATCCCCCACAGCGTTGCGAATTTTTCGGTGGCGACGTACACGACGCGTGACGTAGCGAGGCGAACCCATGAGCGAAGCTGAATCGGGCGAAAAATCGGACGATGGCGGTTCAGACCCCGCCGCAGAGCCCGACCCCGCCGCAGAGCCCAAACCGGCGGCCGAGCCCAAACCGGCAGCCGAGCCCAAACCGGCGGCCGAGCCCGAACCGCCCAGCCCGCCCGCAGGAGAAGACGAGTCGCGCCGAAAATTTCTCGCGACGGCATGCTGCGGGCTCGGGGTCGGCGTAGGTGCCATCGCCGGCGCGCCGGCTGTCCCGTACATCCTCTATCCACTGGGGCACGAAACGACGAAGGGCTCCGACGGCTTTCTTCCTGCTGGCGCCTCATCGCAGTTCAAGGAGGGGCAA
>JAJDAH010000145.1 GCA_029261965.1 Polyangiaceae bacterium | reverse complement strand
CGGTGCTCTTTCGCGCAGGGTCGAGCGTCTCGCTCCGACCGACGAGTGTGCGCCGCGTGCTCGAGGAGGTCGTGCTGCTGCCAAGGGGTCGGCGGTCGCGTTTGAGCGATCACGCCGGCGTGCTCGTCGACTTCGATCTGTTCGAGTGCGTCGCGATGGCCGGTGCGACTCGGGGTGCAGGGTGCGAAGCGGGGGAAGACGTGCCGAGTTGGCGCGAGGTGGGTCCGGAGGTGGCGGCCGCACTCCGTGCGGAGTCCAACGGGGCGCGACGAAAGTTTCTCGCCGCCAAGATCGCTGCCGGCATGCTGCTCGTGTCGTTCGGCATCATCGAATGGAGAAGGCGCCGTCGGCGCTCCGCGTCAGTACGGTGGTTTTTGGCAGGAGCCGGCGTGGCGGTCGGGGCGCTTTGGCTCGGCCACATCGGGTTCGTCTATGGCCCGATTCATCTGGGCCACATCGACTCGGCGAGCGCGCTGATTTCCGGAGGGCCCGCCGCGGATCGGTGAAGAATCCTGGCGAGCCGTCCACGTAGACGATTTCCCCCAGATCGTTATCATCCCCGGGTCGTCAGAAACCTCGACCCGGGAGTGGGACTCATGCGCCTTTTTGTCTTTGCTTTGTTTTTGGCTTTCTCGGTGTTCGCGTCGTCGCCGGCGCGGGCTGCCATCATCAACTTCAACGTCGACTTGGACGCCTCGAAGGAAGTTCCGTCGGTCAGTGAAATCGGGACGGGCACCGCGACGGTCTCGCTCGATGACGGCTCCGGGCTCTTGAGCTGGACGATCACATTCCAAGACCTGACGGGACCCGTGACGGCGGCGCACTTCCACGGTCCGGCGTCGACGACTCAGACGGCAGCCCCGGTGGTGAACATCATCACCTTCAGCGGTGGCTCGACGAGCCCGATTGTGGGGTCGACCACGATCAGCAATTCCGAGCAGGCCGATTTGCTGGCGGGGCTGTGGTACATCAACATCCATACGACCGCGCACGTCGGCGGAGAGATCCGCGGACAGGTGTTGCAAGCCGGGACGACCGACGCCGGCGCTGGTGGCCAAGGCGGAATGTCCGCGGATGCCGGAACCGACGCCTCGATGGCCGGAATGGGCGGAACTGCTGGAAACGCTGGAGGCGCGGGCACGGCCGGCACGGCGGGCAACGCCGGAGCCGGCGGCGTAGGAACCGGTGGAACCGCCGGCGCTGCGGGGACTGCGGGGACTGCGGGGACTGCGGGGACTGCGGGAGCTGGTGGTGTGGGCACTGGCGGCACCGCCGGGGCGGGCACCGGCGGGACCGCGGGCACCGGCGGGTCCGCGGGCACCGGCGGCGCGGGCACTGGCGGCGCGGGCACCGGCGGCGCGGGCACCGGCGGCGCGGGCACTGGCGGCGCGGGCACTGGCGGCGCGGGCACTGGCGGCAGCGGAGCCTCGGGAACTGGTGGCTCCACTTCCGGAGCGGGCGGCGCTGCTGGCTCGGGATCGGAGTCCGAGTCGGGTGACTCGGGTGGCTGCGGCTGCCGTGTCCCCTCGGCACCTGGCGGTCACGCGCCTTGGGTTGCTCTCCTCGCTGTAGCGCTCGTCGGACTTCGACGTCGCGCGCGAGCGAGCTGACCGTTTCGTCGTTCATCCCGCACGGCGATTGACGCCGCAGACGGGAGGGTTTTGTCGCGTGCTCCAAGCGCCGGAGCCGCTCCTCGACGTTCTTCCCAGCGTCTCCACGCGGCTGGGTCGGGCCTACGCCATCACCGCTGAGCCCCTCCGCTACTAGCCGCTTCCGCATCGCCGACGACGGCGAGCGCCGCCAGCACGAGGTGCCCCGCGGCGAAGACGAGGCGCTCTCGGCCATTGCCCTCGTCGTCGTTCGGCGAGGAACTCCGCGCGCGTGGAGCATCCCGGTCACTGGCGACCCACCCCGCGCGCGGGGAGCATCCCGGTCGAAATGAGAGAAAGCGGAACATTTTGGAGGAGATGGGGAGGCATGCCCCTCGGAATGTTGTGACCGCTCTCGTTTAGGTGGGGATACTTCGGTGCGGCGTGCAGCTGGTTGCTCGTGACCGCTCTCATTTAGGTGGGGATACTTCGGTGCGGCGTGCAACTGGGGCTGGTCGAGATGGGGAGTATCCGGCTCTGCCCGGACACGTGCGCCAACGCGCAGTACGGTCCCGCCGTGACGATCGACGTGCTCTTCGGTGCGAGCCCGCCGGCGCCGAGCTGAACCCTTGCCGTAGGCCGGGAGGCACCGAACCTGGTCGTTCTGAGCCTTCCCCCAAGAATGCCGAGCGTGTGTGGCGAGAGAAAAAAGACGCAACTTCACCGCGCGAGGACCGATGAGTCGGGGTGCATGTCCATATCGTTGCTCGTTCTCCCCGCGACCCGCTCGTCGACCCGAAGTCAGCCGAACGATTGTGGTTGATGCTTCGTCGTGCCTGGCCGCGGGCGGTAGCGGCTTGCCTGATGCCGAACCACCTGCACCTGTTGGTGCGCGCGGCCGATGCGCGCAACGCGAACGCCCGGCTTGGTGCGCTGCTCAGTGGGCACACACGATCGCGGCGGGCGGTTCCAACGTGGGATCCGGTTCCTCGACCGCATCCAGTCGCCGGTGCCCAGCACCTTCTTCGCCAAGTTCGCTACGTTCACCTCAATCCGTGTCGCGCCGGGCTCGTCGACGACCCGCGGGGTTGGCCCTGGACGACCCACCGCGGGGTGATCGGCGCCGAGTTGGACCCTTGGGTGGATGCGCGTCGGCTCGCGGCGGCGCTCGGCCGGAACCGCGGAAGTGGACGATTTCGGAAGTGGTTTCACGACCATGTCGTCGGCGACCCCACGGTCAGCATCCGAGCGCGCGAGCTGATGGCGCCCGCCGACAAGTGCACAGTATCCGCAGTGCCGTTGCTCGAAGTTCTAAGAGCTGCTGTGGCGGCGACTCGGTGGTCTTCGCGCGCCGTGCATCGCAAGTTGGTGGCGCAGCTCTCGGAGCACCAGGGCTGGCACGACGTTCGAGTCGTCGCTCGCGCGCTTGGAGTCTCGACGCAGACGGTGTGGCGTCACCGTCTCGACGCGGATCCGGACTTGCTCGCCGTTGGCGCGTTGTGCCTGGGGGACGCTCGGTTGCGAGCTACGCCTCGTCGGTGAGGCGGCGGCGGTACGGCCGGGGGACGCGGTACGGACGCGGTACGGCTGTGGGGCGCGGTCGGCTGTGGGGCGCGGTCGGCTGTGGGACGCGGTCGGCTGGGAGACGCGGTCGGCTGGGGGACGGCGGTCGGCTGGGGGACGGCGGGCGGAAGCATGCCCCGCGAAATGTTAGTGAGGCTCACTTTCCATGGCGGATGGGTACGCATGCCCCGCGGAACGTTGTGATTGACAACATTTTCTGGAGCATGCTTCCGCCCGCCGCTCGCCGCTCGCCGCTCGCCGCTCGCCGCTCGCCGCCCGCCGCCCGCCGCTCGCCCGCCGGTCCGACGGCACGTTGCTTCCGCTACTGCACGGTGAACGATTCGAGCTCCTCGGTTTGACCCTTGCCGACCTCTCGGATCTTGCCGACACCAGGGGCGAACCAGTACGTCTTTTCCGTCGCGGTGGTCACCGTGGTTCGGTGAATCCTGACGGCGTCGTCGAAGGTGCCAGCTGGGACCGTGACGCTTTCGATGGCGCCGACGACCCACTCTTCGGTCTTGGCGAACTCGCCGGTGATGATGCCGTCGGGGTCCTTGCTGTTTTCGCTGTAGGACTCGACTCGTTGCTCACCGACGACGAGGGCGTCGTTCCACACGCGTAGCTTGTACGGCGTGTAGACCTCGCTCGACGGGGGGCCGCCACTGGCTTTGTGGATTTCTTCGACGTAGCGGACGGTGTCGCCGCCGCGCTTCTGTTGGTAGCTCACGGTTCGTGAGCCGCTGGGTTTGAGCGACTCGAGCACGAAGACCTCGCCCTCGGCGTCGGGGTGCATGTCGGTCCTGAGCACCGTTTGTGTCTTTTGGCCGGCGAGGTTCGAGTCGACGGTGATGTTGTAGGTCCAGCTATTGCCGACGGTGAGCGGGAAGAGGTCGATCTCGCCGTTGGATGTGCCGCCGTTGCCGTTGCCGGCGTCGACCGGTGCGCCGCCGCAGGCGCCGAGAGCGCTGGCGGTGGCCAAGACCAGTGCGAATCGATGGAGTGCGTTCGTCATGTCAATCTCCTAAAGGTCGACTTCTTGTTGTCCGATCACCAAAGCTGCCTTGTTGTTGTCCGTCACGGCTCGGATGTCGTTGAGCAGACTGTGCGGAGCGACGCCGGGCTTGAGAACGACGACGTGAACTACTTCCTGCAGCACGCCGCCGGACACGGTCTCGATCGAAACGAGGCGGCTGTCGTCGAGGCGATCGCGGAACACCGGTTCGAGAATCTCCTCGAAGTCGCGGTCGATCGGCATTCGCACGCGGAGTAGTCGCTCGCTCACGCGCTTGCTGAACGAGTCTGCCTTGTAGACGAAGACCAGGACTGCGCTCAAAGCCGCCGTGGCCAGCACGGCGAGCAGATAAAAACGCGTGCCGCAGGCCATTCCGATGGCCATCACGAGGAACATGAAGCCGACGTCGCGAGTCTCTTTGACGGCGTTCCGAAAGCGAATCACCGAAAGCGCGCCGACCAACGAAAAGGCCCGGGCGATGTTCGAGCCGATGATGAGCATGATGAGCGCTGTGACCATGCACATGATCACGAGGGTCTGCGCGAAGGATTGCGAGTACGAGGTTCCGCGGTGGGTGAGGCCGTAGATCCAGCCGACGATCCAAGAGAGCGCGAAGCTCAGGGCCAGAATCAACGCGATGTCGGCGAGGCCGAACGCGCTGGTGTGGTCCTTGAATCGCTCGAGCTCCTTGATCATTTCATCCATGACTATCTCCAGGGGTGCTGAAGTGCAGCGCACCCGTCTTTTCGAGGCACGCGACGCCGGTGCAGTACTTGCTGAAGCGGGTCAGACACACCCCGTGCCGGGCCAGCATGCGACTCACCCAGAGCGCGACGGCGTTGTTGGCTTTCACTTCCATGACCACGTAGTCCGGGGGCAACATGAAGCGCCGTCCGGATTCGTCGAGCAGGCTGGCCTTCGAGTTGCACCAGATCGCTTGGTCGAAGGTGAGGCGCAGCCCGACTTCGTACTGCCCACCGATGAACGCTTGGCGCTGATAGGACACGAGGCACGTCGCGCGCTGTCGGCGGCTGCGAATGAGGAAGTCGATCTCTTGGACTACGGCTCGGTCGCGCTCGTCGTCGAGCTCCGGGCTTTGGCCGCGCGCGAGGGCGTAGGCGGTTTCGAGGCGCATGGGCACGCGGCGCTTTTGCGTCGTGCGATTGATGCGCTGTTTGATTTCGAAGGTGACTTTTGGGTTCGCGTCGCCGTCGGCGGGGCCGTAGCGCCGGATGCGGAGCTTGCGGCGGAACTTGATGCCGTCGAGCTTGGCGCGGTAGCAGGCGAAATCGTCCGTGTCGTAGTAGAGGCTCGTGACGTCGTAGACGCCCTCTTCGCCGGACGGGTCCGGGTTCATCTGCGCCTGGATCTCCGGCAGCATCGCGTCCCTGAGTCGGCTCGGGATGACGTACTTGAGCTCGAAGCGATTGAATCGTCGGATCATGTTCCCTTGCCTATGCGAACCAGCGCGTTCACCGGGCGCCGTTTCGAGGCCTCACGCGTATCGATCCGAACCTCGATGAGCTGTGGGAAGGCCCCGGAGTCCGGCGTTGGCCACGAGAATGGAGTGTGATGGGTGGCGGGGCCGCAGTGTTTCTCATCGAGGGTTCGAGCGCAGACGGCAATTTTTTCCGTGGCACCGAACGCTTCGACCTCGACGACGGCGGAGTCCCGAGCGTCGGTACGAACCAGATAGGCGTAGCCGTTTCCGACGACGCCGCGCGCGTTGGCGCTGATGAACCCGCTCTTGGGACCGTCGAGCATCGCGCTTGCCATCTTCGGGTGCGCCGCGAGCACTTCCTGGAACGAACGGAACTCGCCGTGGCTCAGCGCGTCGCGCTGGGCGACCATGAGCTCGACTTGGATCCACCACGCTCGGTCGAGTGCCGGGCGGGACATGCCCCAGGCGAGGAACCCGAGCACGCCGATCGCCACCGTGGCGAGAAGCACGAAACCGGCGCCGGGCTTACGGCGGAACGATTGGCTCATCCCTTGACCCTCCCGAGGGCGGTTTCGGCGAAGCTCGCCAAGTCACCCCAGGTCTGGAGGTTCAGCACGTTGTTCAGCAGATGGTCGAGCGATCCATGTTGGGGCATGCGCAGCTGAACGCCCTCCGAATCGATCGCCGTGCCCTTTCCGGCCCGGCGCACGTCTTCGCAATCGACGACGGCCAGCTCGCTCGCGCCGATGAAGCTCATGTTGTCGTAGTGGATCTCTCGGCGCTTCGTCCGAAGGGCGATCTCGGCGTCGTAGATGACGCTTCGGCTGACGAGGACTTGGGAAGCGTTCTTGGCGAGGAGCCCGGTTTTGGCGTGGCCGACCAGGATGCTGTGCGCCGTGACCTTGCTTTCTTCGCCAGCGCTGATGCCGTTGTTCGTGCAGCCGACGAAGACACTGTCGATGAGCTGGATGGTGGTCGTCATCAAGTCGAGGCAATCGTCCCCCGCACCAAAAACTCGGAGCCCCCGGGCTTCCGCCGTGGAGATCTCGATGTCGACGGCGTCGGTCTTGGCGCCGCGAATCGTGACTTCTTGAAGCGTCAGACCATCCACGGTGTTGGCGTGGATGATGTCTTCGGCCGTACCGCCGCCTTGGATGGTCCAGTCCCCGAGCACGATGTCCGAGGTGGCGTGGATGTTGACCGTGGCGGGGTATTCGATCGCTCCGGATTTCGGGTGCGTGCCTCCGTGGAGGTTCACGTGGTGCAGGCGCGACCCTCGGGTGCCGGGGCCTTGAAGGCTGAGTCCGCCAAACGGTTTCGACTCGTTTTTCGGAGCGACTTCGATGGGGTGCGCTCGCGTCCCGCGCGCGTGGACCGGACCGAGAAATGTGAGCGACACCCCAGCGTCGAGCACGAGTTTCGTGCCGGGCTCGATGGTGACCGTTTCGTGCCGAAAGAAGGTTCGGCTGCGCGAAATTTCCACCGGGCCCGGGCCGAGCACGACGGTCGATGGCTTCGGATCCGGGGGCAGCTGCCACTCGTGGGGCGTGCTTGCTCCGGGCTCGAAGGCGGGCACGTCGTCGGCCGAATCCGGCTTGTCGGGCGGAGACTGGTCGTCGTCGGCGGTGTGGCTCGGGTCGAGCACGAGACGTCGGGTGAACCCGGTCACGACGTTCTCGAGCTCGAGGGTCACCCGGGTCGGCACGCAGTCGTGCTCGCTCCTCTTCGGAGTGGCTTCGTCTCGGGCGTCGGCGTCGGTTTCGAGGAGCTCTCTTCGAGTTGCGACGAGGTAGGAATAGTGCCGGGCGGACGGGACGCTTCGGACTTTGCCGGCTTTCTTCGATGGCCGTTCGAGCGCCACGAGGCGGATCCCGGTCGTCAGATCTCGGTGGCCGAGCACGGGCTGGCTCCGCCCGATGGCGGCTCCGGCGACGAGTGTATCGGTGGCCGGATCGATCCGACCGTCGGCATCCACATCGGCGAACATGCGAAAGCGACCCTGGCAGGCGGCGTCAGCCGAAACCGAAGTCACTCGATACGCCGCGTGGCCATCGACGACGAGGTCGACGCGGACGACGCTGTCGGGGGCGGCTTTCCACGAGGCCTTGAGCCCGGGGCGTTCGAGCTCGTCGAGCAGGTACCTCGAGCGGCGCTCGAAGTCGTCCAGATCGTCCTGTGCCGCCAACATCCAGCGTTGGCGGTTCATCGGACGCACCATGAAGCGGTGAAGACGCGAGGCGAACGGAAGGACCTTGTAAGCGTCCCAATACGGATCAGCGGCCAAGTCGCCGCTCACGCTCGCGAACACGCGTTCTACACGCTCACGAATGGCGGCGACCGACGCGACAGTCGTCAGCAGTTTGTAGATGACGGCGTCGCGGCGAGCGACGAACCCCGGCGTCATCTTCAGGCGCAGGAGCAGCGGGTTCTCGACCAGATTGAATTGCGTTTCGTGGTGGAAGCCCTGGAAGGCCCACGCTACGGGCTCCATCTTTCCGGTGTAGGGGTCGACGTAGAGCTTGTGGTTCGTGAAGTAGTCGTGGTCGTTGCCGCCGAAAATGACGTCGAGCGCATCGAACGTCGCGTACTTGTCGAGGTTGATGTGCGCGGCGGCGAACTCGGCGAACTCGCGGTGGCTCGATGTAGAGATGGAGCGGTTCAACTGTTCGATCTCCGAAAGATCGTCCTTTTCTTCGTCGTTTCGCCAAGCGACCTTCTTCCAGCCGGTGGTGGCGAAAAACAGATCCCCGACGCCCCGCGACTCGTCGACAGTTTCGCTGTCCCCGGAGAAGAGATTGCCTGGCATTCGCTGGCTCCGACGCAGGAGCCCCTCTTCCGGTTGCGCGTGGTACTGAAATACGCCGAGATCGCTGTTGTTGAGCCGGACCCAAACCGGTCGGTGCTCCGGTGTGAGCAGACCGAGCTCGCGAGCGAGCGTGAAAATGAGCTGTTGCTCCATGCCGAAAGGCGACGGCCCGTTGATGAGGTTGAACACGCGGGTGCCGTCGAGGAGATCGCCTTTCTTGAGCCGAACCTTCATCGACTTCTGAGTGCCCAACCAGTGCCAGTGGCGTCCACCGCGCAGACGCATGCGGACGTCGTGAATCTTGCCGTCCTTCTCGATGAAGGCGTCCACCCAGCGCTCGTTCCCGGGTTTCGTGCGCTTGTCGTGCAAGTTGTCGAGGTTCTCTCGGGTCAACGAAATCGAGAACGTGTCGAGCGCACTGTCTTCGGGGCGATCGGCGACACGCATCCGTCGGAGGTCACGACTGAGCTCATCGTGCAAGGCGACGTGGAAGAGCTCGAGGTCGAGTGGGGTTTTCGGTGCGACGTCGTCGCGGTACCGGTCGAAACCCGCGTAGGCGGACCAGGCGTACCAGACGGCGACCACGGCGAGCGGAAGAGAGAAGATGACGCCGGTGCGGGCCCGGAGCTTGTAGAACCGGTAGAGAACGGAATCGTTTCTGAAGCGCACTTCCCTCAGTCCTTTTCCACCAGCGCAAGCTTCAGTTTTTCGTCGAACGCGAGCTGCAAGGTGACCGAGCGCTCGGCACCGACGAGCGTGCCGACGGGGGCAAAAACGCCTTCGGCTTGGAGCATGATGCGGACCGTCTCGTGTACTCGAACGGTGGGTCCGCCGCGAACGACCCAGATCGTTCCCGTGTCGAGGTCGAGATCCGGGTGGATCATCTCTCCGGCGATCACCGGATAAAGACCAACCCGTTCGAGCGGCGCGATGTGTCCGACGGCGAACGCCACCACGCCGACCGAGTCGCGCTCGACGGCGAGGGTGCGCTCCTGTGCCCAAACGCCCTCGGCCACCACGTCCAACACGCCCAAGTCGAGCGCAAAGTCGATGCCGGCGGCCCCGACGGCTTTCTGTGGGAGCTGGGTGAGACCGCGTGGGTTCCGATACTTCATGGAGCCTGACGCCCCGACTCGAACCGGATCAGCGATCTCGACCTCGATACGCGCCGCCGCGTCCTTGCCGGAGTCGATCTCGTCGAGAGTTCCCGTGCCGTTGAATGCACCCAGGGAATAACGAAGTGCGGACGCTTTGCCCGAAATCATCACCCCGCGGTCGCGGCCGCCGAAACCGAGCCCGCGAACGAGCAGGTCGTCGACATGGCCGCGGCTGATGAGCTCGAGGGAAGACGGCCCCATGAGCGCAATGCGACCGAACGGTTTTCTGAACTGGCCGCCGCGCACACGAAACCATTTGGCCGCCCTGAGCTCGAGGAAGGCGTCTTTCAGCGAAGGCGAATCCGAAACGTCGAAGTCGACCTCGGCCTCGAGCAGCTTGTCCGCGCGGTAGAGTGCCGCCACGCGGGCGCGGCGGAGTCCGAACTCGTGTTCGAGATCGGCGCCGTCTTCGTCGCGAATCGTGTAGCGGGCGTGAACGTGAAGGCCGATGCGAAACGCCTGCTTCCTCTTCGACTTTTTCTTCTTCTTTTTCTTTTCGGACTTGGGCGTCGAAAGTTCGGCGCCCGGCCGCTCTTGGATCGGAAGCGTCGGGGGATCCGCGGCGTTTTCCGCAGCGGGGGGGGGTGACGCGGGGGGGGGTGACGCCGAGGGGCGTCGAGTGGGGCGACCCGCACTGGGCGGGCGGCCTTCGGTCGGCGGAGTTGCCGGAGTTTTAGTGCCGGGCGGCGCCTCCGCCGGTGGTCCCGCTGGAGGCGCGGTGTCGGTCGGGGGCGCGGTGTCGGCCGGGGGCGCGGTGTCGGTCGGGGGCGCGGTGTCGCCGGGAGTCGCGGGAGCTTCGGCCGGCGGCGCCACGGGCGGTTGCTCGCCCGTGGCGTGCGCCCCCAATAGGGAGATCGCCACGCTGAGGAGCGCAGCGACCGCCGACCTCACAACCTCGATCCTCCTGAACACGGCGCTCCGCCTAGTAGGTGATCAGCTCGACACCATCGTCGAAGATTTGGCCGACGTCGCGTGCGTACTTCTTGATGCTCGGACCGACCTCGAGAACCGTAATCGTGTCGGCGAAGGTGTCCGCCGGCGTCACGGTTTCTTCGGCCACTTTCGTGATCTCCGAGACTTCCACCTCGGGTGGGTCGTACGAAGCCGTGAACTTCACACCGACCTCGATGGTGCCCGGCATCGAAATCGCCGCGTGGATCTTGCGGTCCTCGCCGTGCTCCCAGCCGTCTTCTTCGACGAGCTTTCCGTTTTCGTAGAGCTCCTCCTCTTCGCCGAACAAGCATACGGTGCCGTCTGCGGTTTGGGAATAGAACTCGCGGGCAATTTCGACGAGCACGTCGTCGTCGTAGGCCTTGACCTCGACGACCCGGGTGGGCACGCCGACGATGTCACGGGTTTCGTCGAGAACCGTGACCTCGATGCGCGCCTTGTGCGCGCCGGCTTCGAGTCCCTCGAGCACGAGCATCGCTCCGACGGGGAAGGGGAGGTAGGGGTTGTCGATGGTGGCGCTGAAGGGTCCGTTCGCCTCGTTGCAAACCGCGACTTCCGGCGGCACTTGTCGTGGGCCGCTACTGCCGCAGGCGCAAGCGAAAACCGCGCCGGTGAGCGCCGCCAGTCGTTTGGAAATGTTCAAGATGTTCATGGCGTTCCTGTCGTTTTCAGATGGTTGGGGCGGAAGAACGTGCTGCTCCGAACGAGCAGCTCGGCTTCACCATGTTTCGTGGACATGCGGCTGCGGCTGTACCGGGTGAGCTCGGAGTGCGGCCAGTCGAAGCCTTCTGTCACCAAGAGCGTTTCCCCGCCGGGGAACGCCTCGACCAGCGCGCGCGGAATGGTGAGCGAGCCGTTGTCGGTGGTTTCGCACTCGATGATGTCTTCGAGGGGCGCGCCGTGAACGATGTTGGACCCGTTGATGACGACTCGGATGCAGGCGTCGGGATTCGGTCCGGCGGTCCAAGTGAGCACCGCGTCCTCGCCGTCGAGCATTTCGAATCCGGCGTCCGTCAGCTCGCGGTCCATCGGGGCGACACCGTTCACCCCGACCGACTCCGCCGAATACGTATCGTCGGAGAAACGCGCGCCGATAGCGTCGTTTTCATCGAAGAGATCCGCGTCGAGGGGGCTGGGCCCGTCGTAGACGCCCTTGGCGAATGACGCCGGCTCGATGTGGATTGTCTCACCCAAGCCCTTGATGCTCAGCGTGCCCGGCGAGACCCCCTCGGGGCTCTTGACGCACTGGCTCGACGCGTCGCAGAACTCGTCGGGCCCGCAGCCAGGGTCACAGACGGTCGTGACTTTTTTCAGGTAGCGGCACGAGCCTTCGCTCATGGCCACCTCGTGGAATCGATTCGGTCCGTCGACTCGCACGCGCGCTTCGAGTCGAGAAAAATCCCCCGAATGGAAGGCGTCGGTACGCTCGCTGATGTCGATGACCGCGGCGGGCGCGTCCATCACGCCGCACGCGAGCTCGTCCACGACGACGTCGAAGTCCGCCGGCGGGGGCGCTGTGCTCGAGCCCGAGCAGCCGAGCGCGGCCAAGCAAGATGCGAACAAGGCGAAGTGAATCGAACGTTTCATGGCTCCTCAGTTCCCTGCCCAGCCCGGGTGCGGGCGGGCTTGTTTCACCCAGAGTCGGGGCTCATCCCCAGAGTCGAGGTCGTCGAACTTGAACTCGACGTCCATCGCGTAGAACGCGTTCGGTCTCTCGAAGTGCTCGGCGAAACCCTGGTGGATGGCGTCCAGAGCGGCGCCGAGCTGTCCGATCTGTGCCGGCGTCAGGACCGTCCGGGTTTCGGGAATCAGGTTCGACTTCGAGAAGTAAGTTGTGGGCTGACCCGGGTGGTAGAAGTAGTGCAGGTAGGAGTCCGTCGTCACGCCGCTGGTGGGCGCGACCACCGAAAACTCGCCGGCTTGCACGTTGACGAAGAACGCCGGTTCGCTCGGATCAAAAATGTTGTTCGTCAACGCGACGCCGTTGGCTTCTTCGTCGGGAAATGAGTGGTGGACCAAAAGAGCCATCGCCACGCCGTCCTGAGAGATGCCGTTATGAGTGCGCTCCTCGAAGGCTCGGAAGTTCCAGAGACTCGCCCAAGTGAAGCGGACAGCGTCGAGCACTGGACGCATCGGGTCGCCGAGGGCACCCGACTTGGAGGAATAGAGCCCCGCGCCGGAAAAAGATTCGAGATCCTCCGCATTGGTGCTCGACCGAAACCGCATCCGCGTGTCAGCAAAATCGGTCGCGAGTTTGTCGAACAACAGGTCACGAAAGTTGTCGTCGACGTCGGCGCTCAGCATGTCTGCCTGCAGTTGCTCGAGCTCGGCCTTTCGGTAGCTCGGGTCGTCCGAGAACTGCGGGTCCGCGATGAGCGCGGCGATGCGAACGTCGAACCCGTGCTGTTGCTCGAACTGTTTGTAGTACGCCACCGGCACGGCGAAGGCCTTGGGGTGAGGGACCGCGTCGCCCAACCGCGAAAGTACGCCATAGTTCGCGGCCTTGCCGCCGAAGGCGTTGACGTCGGAGAGCTGAATGTTTTCCGTGTCTCGGAGGTCGAGCACGCTCAGGTCGAGCGCTGGGACTTGCAGAGGCGGCGGTCGGTTGGCATTCCACCAGCCGTCCGCATCGGACTTGGATGCCTGTTCCATCGAGTACTCGAACGCGCCGACCTCGATACGAACCCACTGGTTCTCCAGCGCCCGGAGATCGGCATCGTCGTAGGCGCCGACGAGGGCCATGTTGGGCGTTCCGCGGTTCTGAGAAAGCACATTGACGTGCGAAAGCGGCGTCTGGCGGGTCGAGGTGACGATCGCGGCGACGACCGAAATGTCGTTCGGCACCGAGTCGAGCACGACGACGTCGCGAGGGCCGACATATTGAGTCTCGAGCTCCCGGGCAGTGAAGAACCTCAGCTGACCGTAGGCTTCTCCAGGGTTGAGCGGTTGATAGGGATTGCCATCGAACAGCTCCGCCTCCGTGACGGTGGACGCCCCTACGAGCCCCACCGCGAGCTCGGCCTGAGCGCTCGACGTCGGGTGAAACCGAAGCTCACTGCCGAAGTAGGTGTTGTCGCGAAGCAGATCGAGGGTCGTCTGCAGCATCTCCGGCGTCGACGTGTCGTAGGGCGCGAGCTCGTATGCAAAGATGTCCGGTCCCTCGTAGAGAGTAACGGCGCCGAGCAAGAATCGGCGCTCTGGCGAGTAGTAGGCCGTCTGGTTGAATCCGCCCACGTCGGGCACCGGCGGCAGCCCATCCTCCGACAAGAAGTCCGCGGCGAACTGGTAGTGTCGTGGATGGAGATTGCTGTTGATGAGGTAGAGGCGATTCTGCTGAGCGCGGTCGACGATCGTCTTGGCGGATCGAGCGCCAGGGATGCTCATCTCCAGCGGTCGCGACGCGAGCTTGTGGAAGTCGTCGAGGCACCCGACTCGTGCGGCATGATCGGGCGTGGAATCGCCAGGAATCACGCAATCCCACTGGCGTTCGCCGCCGCCGCCGCACGCGCCCACGAGTGCCGCCAACGCCGTGACGACGGCGCCGCGCCCGACTCGGGCCGCGGCCGGGGGGAAGCCATTCGCCAGCCCAAGCCGTTGTCGTCGCGCCGTTGTCACCTGTTGATCTCGTAGGTGTCACCCACGTGGCGAAACGGCTCGCCAAAATCGCGCCTAGGCGCCCCAGATCGATGTAATCAGGCCCCATTTCGCTTCGCGCGCGACACCCGGATGCGGTTTCGCCCGTCGATTCGGTGGTATTCGAAGTGGTCGCTCAGCCGTTGGATGGCCCCGAGGCCTGCGCCGAAGCCCCCGCGGCCGAGCTGGTGTTCGGGGCCGATGGGCCCGCCAGCATCGCACCCGTCTTCGAGCGCGATTGCCGGAATTGCGGCACCGGCGTCCTCGGCGACGATCTCGAGCGAGTCCTTTCCGGCCGCCAGGCGGATCTCGCCGGGGGCCGAGTACTTCAGAATGTTGGTGCCGAGCTCGGTCGCCACCAACGCCATCTCTTCTCCCTCCCGCCGATCGAAGCCGGTCGCGCTGCTGAGCCGGCGCACGCCATCCCGCAGGGCGGCGAGATCCGAGCGTTCGGCGATTCGATACACGGTTCTCAATCAGTCCTCGCCCGGAGCCCATTCGCCGTCGAGCTCTCGTCGGTGGTCGGGCCCCGCGACGCGGAACCCGAGCCACTCGAGCGCTTCTTCGAGATCCAACGCCATCTTCACTCCCGTGAGCTCGACACCCATCGTCTGCAGGGTCAGCGCAATCGACGGGCTCATGCCGCAGAGCACGGTTTTGGTTCCCATGAGTTGAGCAGACGCCGCTAGGCGCGAAAGCGTCGCGCACAGGTGGCTGTCGACGACCCACAGACCAGTGATGTCGACGGCCAAGCCTCGCGCTTCGGTTCGTCTCAGCCGTTCGAGCACTTCGTCGCACAACCGGTCGGCGTGCGCATCGGTGACGTCGCCCTGCAGGGGAACCAGTAGCTGGTCCCAGAGTTGAATGATCGGAATTCGCTCGTACCGTTCTTCCATGAGTGCTCCGTCAGAGAAAAACGTCGGCCGCCAGAATCGTGGCGTCGTCGTGGTCGCGGCGACATCGATCCATGACCCGCCGGCACATTTCCCAGACGCTCGATTCACGTTTGTCGTCGAATCGCCGGAACGCGATGCCGTCGGAGTACAGGATGATGCGCGCGGATCCCGCCAGATCGCACGAAAACTCTCGATAGCTCCGGACCGACGAGCCCAAGATGCCGGGGGAAGAGACTATCGGCACCTGGGCGCCGTACGCTCGCATCTGAACGTTGCCGACTCCACATCCATCGAGGCGTGATCCCCGCACGCAGCATATGGTGGCCGCCGCTCCCCGGCTTCCTCTCAAAGCGTCGTGCAGGCAACGGAGAACGTCGGCTGGGCTGCTGGCCAGCTCCACCTCCTCGAGTAGGCCGACGGCACACCGCGCAGCTTCTGCTGCACATGGGCCGTGGCCCAGGGCGTCGACCACCGCGAGTAAAGCGGCGTCGCCTTCGATGCGTATGACCAGGGCGTCGCCGTTTTGCTCCTCTCCGAGCTTGGGCAACGAGACGCCGTCGGCGGTGACGGTCACAGGATGACCTCCACCTCGATGCGGGTTCCGCCGGCGCCGGTCTGGATGTCGAACCTGTCGGCGAGACGTTTCGATCCCAAGATGCCGAGACCCAGTCCCGTCTTGCTCTTGTATTGGCCTGCGAGAATTCGATCGATGCCCGAGATGCCCGGTCCCGCGTCCTCGGCGACAATCTGCACTCGCGGCGGGCGCCCCGAGATGGGAACGATCTCGAGCTGACCGCGACCGACGTAGCTCGCGATGTTTCGGCTGAGCTCGCTGATGATCGTGGCGACCTTTTGGACCGAAAACCCATTGATCTCGAAGGTCTCGCAAATGCGTCGGCCCGCGGCGCGGGCGCGGACGATGTCGGCTTCGCCGTTGATTTCGACGAGGATCCTGGTGGGTGGCGCGCGGTCGCCAACGAGTGCGCGGAGCTCCTTTTCCAGGCTGTCGCTCCGCGCGGGATCGATGAAGAGCTGCGCTGCGCGCCCGATGCGGGGCACGATCTCTGCGAGACGCCGCTCGACGAGCTGGTGCCGCTCGATGCGAGGATGGCTCAGCGCGCGGTTCAGGACACTCCGTGCGTTCAGCGGGGAGACGTATCCGGAGAGCAGGGTGAGCAGCCTGTCGTACTGGTCCACGAAACCCTTTGCGGACCGAGGTCACTCGGCGGCCGACGTGCTCGGCACGTCGGTGAAGCCCGAGTCCGATGTCGCTGCGACGTCGGGCCCACCGAGCTCGCGCGCAAAACAGGCTTCGAGCGCGGCGTGGTGCTCCGGGTCGTCCCGCCAGTCGTTGTCGAGGTCGTCCGGCAGATAAAATCTACCGGTGAGCCTGCCCTCCTCGTATCGACGGAGGATCGGATGAATGTAGTAGTCCTCCGCCACGCCGACGCCGCGGGGCATCGCAAAGGGGTCCATCGACAGATCCTGCTTCTTGTATTCGAGCGCCGCGAGATAGACACAGCGATGCTTCGGCAGCAGTTTTTCGTGCGCGTAGTCTACCGGCAGGTCCCGCAGGTATTCGACCGATGCTCCTTCGTCGTCGAGCACGACGGCGTCGCAAAGAAATCCCGGTTGCAGCAACAGCCCCGCCGAAGTGCTCAAGCGTTGGATCAACAGCTTGGCGAGCTCCCCTGCGCATTGCGGAAACACGCCGCGCGCTCGCCAGGGCGCTCCGGTACGGCAGTCCAGAATGCGGTCGAGCGCCTCGATGTTGTGTCGGAATCCGTGGATGAACGCCGACATCGTGCGGCGGTAGTCGCGGGCTTGCATCAGCGTCCCGATGAAAAACATCTCGGGCAAGTTCGTCGACTCCCACTCGCAAGTCATCAGAGGTAGCCGGCCGCACTGTCGCATTTCGGGCTCGCATCCTTCGGCGAAGATGCCGGGGTCGAAGCGAAACCCCGTACAGAGGACGACGTGGTCGCAGTGATAGTCGTAGCTTCTCTGTCGTGACTCGAAGTACACGGTCGCTACGAGATCCCGATTCTTGGCGTCGCGCCGTACCGAACGGAGCTCGCCGTCGAGAATGTTGTTCTGGGCTTTGAGCTGGTAGGTGTCCAGGTAGTTGTTGTTGACGGCGCGCAGATCGCCGACGTAGTGCGACGCCCACGCCAAGCGTACGGTGCGCGGGCCGCAGACCCACATCTTGCGCGTGGTTCCGACCAGATGGTCCGCGGTTTCGAACGCCGAGTTGCCCTTGCCGACGATCATCACACGCCGGTCGAGAAAGTCGTTCGCGTCGACCGAGACGCCGTCGTAGGTGTCGCAAAGCTCGAGCCCGTCGATTTCGGGAAGGTTCTCCTGCGTAAAGCCGGTACCGACGAAGAGACGGTCACAGGAAAGTTCCTCGCCGTCTTCGGTGGCGAGCAAGAATCCAACTTCCGCGCGGCTCACCTGCCGGACCGTCGCGCCGTAGCGGATCTCCAGGCCATGGTACTTGGCAAAGTCGCCGAGATAGCGAACCAGGTGCGCGGAGTCCGGGAAGTACTCGTTGGTGTACTCGACGAACTGGAGCTCCTCTTCAGGGCACAGAAGCGAGTTCCAGTCGTATCGTCGGCGCGATTCGAGGTCTTTGCATCCGGTGTAGCGCTTGTTGATCGAAAGCAGGGTGCGATGCCGTGGATGTCTTTCGAAGAAGGAGCCCGCGTTGTCGTTGCGCTCGAGCACGACGTAGGGCTCTCCCTTCTGTGCAAGGAAGTACGCCATCTGAAGCCCGGCTGGTCCGGCCCCTAGCACGATGTTTCGAACATGCGTCATCGTTCCGCCTCCCGTCCCGTGTTGACGAGTCTCATGCCAGCGCCCCGAACGATGCTCCGCGGTCGGTCGAGCTTCTTCTTCGGGGCGGGCTCTCCTCGCATCGAGTGCGCGAGAAACTCCGCGGTGGATTCGACGTAGTCGTTGCCACTCCAATCAGCGAGGAAGTCCTCGAGCACGTGGAACTCGTCGACCAGCTGTCCTTCCCGATACAGCTCGAGCTTGGGGTGGATTTCGGTGCTGGTGTCGCCCTCGTAGGGATTGCTGTTGCGAGCGTAGTCGAAGGGGTTGTCCGGGCTCTTTCCGATTCGAAACATGCAAACGTAGAAGTCGCGGCCATCGGCGAGCTCGGGCCCGTGCTCGACCAGGTAGTCGTAGGGCAGATCGTGCAACGTGCGCACCTTCCGTTCGTCACCACGCGGCAGAATCAGCATGTCCGCCAGAAAGCCGACCTGCTGCCACAGAGAAGAGACCACGTTCATGCGGTCGAGGATTGTCGCCGCCAACTTGCGCGGTTCGGGGTCGAGCAGCGCGCCGGGTAGAGCGACCCCGTGGTAGCGGCGCTCGAGCAAATGAAAGAGCGAGCGGATGTTGTAGCGAAAACCGTGAATGAACGCCGATTGCGTGCGCTTGTAGTCCAGCGACTGCATTGGGGCGCCAATGAAGAACATGTCGTCGACGCCGACGGCCTCGAACCCCGAAGTCAGCTGGGGGAGGCGTCCGCACGCCGACATTTTTGGGGTGGTAGATTCCGAGAAGATCTTCGTTTCGAAGCGAAACCCGGTGCAACGGATCACCCGATCGTATTCGATTTGCTCGGATTCGTTCGGGGCATGAATCGGCGCGAAACACACCCGGAGCTTCCCGTCGGCCGTTTTCTCGATCGAGAGAAGCTCGGCGTCGATGACGGCGTTTTGGGATTTGAGGTGGTAAGTGTCGAGCAGGTTGTTGTTCACCGCTCGAAGGTGGCCGACGAATCGCGAATCCCACGCCAGGCGAAGAGGCGTCGGGCTCAGCACGTGTATGACCGACGTCGCTGGAATGAGGTGGTCGGCGGTCTCGAACGCCGAGTTGCCTTTTCCCAGAATGAGCACGCTCTGGTTTTCGTATTCTTCGAGCGCGAGGTTCATCGTTTCGTAGCCCTCAGCCAGCTCGATGCCGGGAACCTCGGGCACGTGCGGTGCGCCCATCCCGGTCCCAACGATTAGAGAGGAGCAAGCGAGCCGCTCGCCACGCTCGTTCGTGACGACGAATGGCCCCGAGCTGCCGTCGCGTTCGACTCTTCGGACTCGTTGGCCGTAGCGGATCTCGAGGCCGAGACTCGTCGCGAACGAGCCCAGGTAGCGGACCAGGTCGTCGGCTTTCGGAAAGTACTCGCGGCTGAACTCGGCCATGCGCAGATCGGGGCGATCGCTCAAGAGCGAGTTCCAGTCGTGTCGGAGGTTGAACTCCGCGTCGGACCGACCGGTGTGCCGCTTGTTGATCGAGAGCAGCTTGCGATGTCGCGGGTAGCTCTCGAAGAAGCTGCCGGCGAGCTCGTTGGCTTCGAGAACGACGTAGCTTCGTCCAGCGCGTTCGAGGAAGTACGCCATCTGTAGCCCCGCTGGGCCGGCGCCGACGATGCAGTATTGGACGATCTCGTGGGTCATGGGATCTGGCAACAAGCTTAGACGACTTCAAAGTAATTGTAGTTCCGGATGAACACGGAGGGTCTTTGCCCCACGGCGGGCTGTAGATCAGAACTTCATGAAATCCGGGATGGCCGACCCCGGGTCCGCCCCGTCCGCCGAATAAGCGGACCCCACCCGTTCGAGGATCTCCTGGTTGAAGGCCTCCATCCGGTCGAACAAGCCATGAACGATGGGGATTGCCCCGGCACGGCGCCGATCTCCCAGATCGATGCGGGCGATTTCTTCGTGCTCGCTGCCGATGGCATGTCCCGTTTCACGGTCGAGGTGATACTGGCCGAAGTAGATGAGTCGCTCGTAGTTCGGGTGCTTTTTGGCAGCTTCGAGCGTGGCGCGGAGCCAGACGTTACCCATGGCTTCCATCGCTTCGACGATGACCAACCGAATCTCGGGGTCGGCATCCCTTGCGACGCCGATGGCGTAGTACCCCAGCTCGCGGGTTCTGCGGCCGAGATCACCCCACACGAACCGGAGTGCGTCGGTGAATCGGCACTCGGCGTCGTAGCCGAGCGACTGCAGGTCCTCGAGGAACCAGGCGTAGTGGCGCGAGTCTTCCTTGGCGTGCTTGTCGACGGACTGCTGGTGCATATCGCGGCTTCCTCTTTCGCTGTGGAGGAAGTACCGGTTGAACTCGGAAAATGTCAGCACGAAGTGGCTGGCGAAGGGCGCGTAGGCGAGCCGCTCTTGGGGGCTACGGCTATCGTCGAGCAGGTAGCGAATGTAGGGATGGTCTTCGTACTTGCGGCGGCGCTTTTCGATGAGCTCGAGCACACTTTTCATCGTTCACTCCCCCGGCCAAGGACCTATAGCGCCTCGAGAAACCGCACCAAGTCACGCCGCTCCCTCCGAGACTGCCGAATACGGTGGCGGCGCCCGTCGGCTGATTCGTTGTAGGCGTCGCTGTTGAAGTATTCGACGACGTCAGCGAGCGTCGCCGCCGAGTTGTCGTGGAAGTACGGCCCGAGGCTCCGGATGTTGCGAAGTTGAGGAACTTTGAAGCGTCCGATGTCCTCGGCACGGCCCGTAGTCGCCGCGAGACCGATGTCGAACGTGACCGTGTGCTCGTCGACGCTGCCGTTTTCGTTGATCAGCGGAATGACGACAGGGGCAAAGCTTCCATCGGAAGCTGGCTCGGTGAAGCGCAAGCCGTGCGCGTTTCGTTCCGAAACGCCAATGTTGAAAGCTCGCCCGGTGTTCGGTCCGAACGCGGGGAACGTCGGCGGGCGATTTGGGTCTGAGCCCAGCCCCTGCACGTTGGCCAGATCGTTGAAGACGTTGGGGGTGTTGTGGCAGCTCATGCAATCGCGGATGAAAACCCGCTTTCCGCGACGCGCGGCGTGGGTCCGGAGCTCCACCGTGTGGAACGGATCGCCGGCCAGGGCGTCGTGGTCGGGGTGGTTTTCGTCCAGCAGGGCTCCGAGCCGGGGGTCGCTCAGCTGCTCGAACATGAATGCCTCCATGTCGAAGGCGTCCGGCAGCGAAAACAAGTCGTCGAATCTCTGGTCGGAGGATTGCGTGTGGCTGAACACCGCGCCTCGCGCGGCTTCGAACATGACCCGCGCGCGCCCATCGAGCAGAAATCCACGGCTGAAGACCACATTCACGAGCGGCGGAGACTTGCGCCAAAAGAAGACACGTCGGTACGGATCCTCCGCCGGTCTGGCTGGGTTGAACCGGTTGGGGCGATACTTGAAGAGCCCGAGGTCCACGAGCACCTCGAGCGCTTCTGGATCACCTTGCGCGTCGGCGTCGACCCCAGTGAGGACCGGATCTGTGTCGGGGATGTGAGCATCGATAGGTGGGGGTGGCATCCCGAAGGAGAGTGAGCGTCCGCGGTGACAAGACGCGCAGGCCCGCCCGTTGCTGACGACTAGTCCTTCGAAGGCTAGCGACGGCCCCTCGAAGAGTGCGCCGCTCGTATCGATGGTCTCGCCGTCGGCGGCGAGACCGAAGAGCGCGCGGCCGTTGTCGGCGTCGGCGCCAGACCGGGCGGACGCAAAACGCAAGTTGCGTTCGAGGTGCAAGCTTCGAGTACCCGTGTTGAGAAACGAATCGGCGTCGAGGCGCAGCTCGGACCGAATGGTGTCGAGGTCGACAAGTGGCTCTTCGTCCGCCGGTGCCGAGAGCTGGCAGGCGGTACCGAGCGTGGCGGCGGTACCGAGCGTGGCGGCGGTGGCCGCGGCGTGCATGAGTCTCGAGCGGTTCACGGCGCACCTCCGGGTGGTGGGGCACAGACGTCGAAGTCGCGGTCTCGCTTCGGCTTGAAGTAATCGACGCAGGTGTCCGCGGTGGGGAAGCGTCGGATCGGAGGCGCGAGTCCGGCGAAGACGGCTTCGAAATCGACCGACCAACCGAGCGGTACGTTGCCGGCAACGGCGGCGGCGTTCGAGTAGACGCCGGCCATCGTCGTCAGCGGCGGCCATGCGTGATAGCTCGGAGGCTCGATCGTCAGGTCGAAGACCAGACCGTTGCGCAGAAATTCCCGGAAAGACTTGGCTTCGGACGCCGGCAAGGTCGTCGCGTAAGGACGAGTGCTCGTTCGGTCGTAGCGAAACGGGTCGGTCTTGCAGAGGGTGTGGGGGATGAACGAGCCGAGGGTGTGCGCGAACTCGGGCAGGTCCCCGCGGAGCATTTGGTCGTACTCGTACTCGAAGGTCACGTCGACGTTGCCGTTTTCGTCGGGCTGAAAAAACGGTGTCGGCAGCGCCGAGAAGGTCGGGAGCTCCACGGGGATCGCCGCCTCGGGCGCGGTCTCGAAATCCCACTCGCTCCCGAGCAGCTCGAGGGTGACCGCGCTGTAGTAGAAGGTGGTCACGTCGGTGCCAGCGATCGTCCAGAACTGGTAGCGGCCATCTTCGAAGTCCTCGGGCTCGGGCCAAAACGGGTTCGGAAAGTAGTCCACGCCTTCGGTCCGCTCGATGCTCGGCAGTGCCTCGAGCACGCCGTGGCCGCGAAGTCGCAGCCGCACCCAGTTGGCTGATTCGTCCCAGATGTAGGTGGCCTGGATGTGACGTCGGCAGTTTCCCGGAGTCGCTTTGACTAGAAATTCGTCGGGAACCGCGGCTCCTCGCCACAGCGGAAGCGTCATGAATCCCCGGCCTGTGTCTCCGGCGGATGCCTGGACCACGGTGCCAGGGCGATGCGCGTGACTGGGGGAAGAGCCCAGCGCGAGCGCGGCCACGAGGCCAGCGGATGCAGTTGCCGCGGTGCGCCAGAGATTCAGTCGTTTGAATGGTGCCATGGGTCCAACCAAAGCAATCGTCGTGCCGTGCGTAAGTGTGCGGATTTTCGAATCACGAAATATCTGCGATGTACCAGGTGAGACAATAATAATGCTTCAGAACTCATCATGGTAACGAAAGAAGTTAAATGAAAAAGAGATTTCATGGTATTGATGGATATGCGACAGTGATGGATATCAGTCACCACGTGAAGGAGTTGCGGTGATGGGTGCCGAGTCGAAGGGCTACAACTTGCTCACCACTCTCAGGTACATCGAAGAGAGGCGCCCAGGTTCAATGCCGGAGGTCATGGCTCGACTGTCCCCCGAGCTTCAGGAGCTCCTCCCAGTGGCAGAACGATTCACCTTCTACCCACGCGCCTATTGGTCGGAGCTGATCCGCGCGTTCGTCGCGCTCTACGACGACCCGAACGAGCGTGCGGACGTCGTCATCGGCTTGGGCGAGCGCGTTTGCGAAGCTCAGACCAACCAATTCTTGCGGCTGGTCATGCGCATCATGACGCCGCAGCTCTTGGGATCGAAAATCGATGCGATCTGGAAGCGCGACCACCGCGGGGGCGGCTTTCGCACCGACGGGTCGAAGCTCGATCAGAACATCGTCACCTACGAGGTCTACGACGTGGAGTTGGCGTACTTCAACGCCATTGCCAGAGGGTTCGTTCAGTTTGCGTTTCGGTCGATGGGCTGCAAGGACATCGACGTCAAGACGAAAGAGGACCTGCTGGTCGAGTGGCCTTCGACCGTCGAGCTGACGGTCACTTGGAACTGAATGGAAAGGTAACGGGCGATCGATGACAGAAGCACCGGGCGGTTCGCACGGCCAGATGAGTGATGTGGAGCTGGAGTTTTACAGCAACCTCTCGGAGGTGCTCATGACTCTCGCGGACGTGGCTTCAGAAGATTATTCGGTGCGGATCACCGCGAGCGAGACGACGGGACCTTTCGGCGCGCTCGTCACCGGTCTCAACGAGATGCTCGACGTGCTCGAGAGCGCGCACACGAAGAGTCGCGAGTACCAACGAGAGCTCGAGGAGAAGCTCGGCACCATCGACCGCCAAAGGGCGGCCATTCGCGAAATGTCGACACCGGTCATTCAGGTCTGGGACGGCGTCTTGTGTCTGCCCGTCGTCGGAATTCTCGACAGCATGCGCTCTTCGGAGATGACCGACGCGCTGTTGTCGGCGATTGGTGAGCACAAGGCGCGGTTCGTGATCGTCGACATCACGGGCATCGAAGTGATGGACACCGCCACCGCCGACCACTTCATCCGCATGGCCAAGGCTGTGAGCTTGCTCGGGGCCGAGTGCGTGCTGAGCGGCATCGGGCCGAGCATCGCGCAGACGCTCGTCCATCTCGGCACGTTGCTGGATGGTTTGCAGAGCCATCGAACGCTGAGGGACGCGCTCCAGTATTGTGTCAACCAACAACGACGAAATGAACGGTTGATGATGGCTCCAAGACAGCACCCGCACTGAGAAGCTGCTGCTTCGTCAGTCCGCCGTTTCGGCGCGGTTCTTCAGGCCTTCGGCGAACTTCTCGAACGCCTCGCTCAAGTCCGGGAGCGAGCCACCGATGAGGGCGAGCATCGGCCCGCTGAAGACCTCTCGCATGGTGAAGTCGACGGCGCCTTCGACGTTCGGGCTCAGCACGTAGGTGCGGACCCCCTTGAAGAGTCCAAACGGCATTCCCCCCGACCACGTCATGCGTTCGTTGGGTACGAGCTCGGTCACTTTCACGGAGAACCCGCGCCCCGGGCTGAGCTTGCTGAACGCTTTGACTTTCTGTCCGAGAGCGACCTTGCCTTCGATTTTTTCGCAGAACGGATCCCACTCGGGCCACTTGTCGGTGTCGGTGAGAATCCCCCAGATCTTCTCTGGGGTTGCATTGATGGTCGCCTCGGCCTCGAACTTCTTCATTTGCTCGTCTCCTCGCTGGCCGTCAAGAACGCCGGCAGGACGGTGCTCCACCCCTTCTCGAACAGCCGTACGCGTTCAGGCCACACGTCGCCGAGGGCGCTTTCTCCCTCGGCGTGCACCACCTCGACCACGGTGTGTGTGCCGTCGTCGGCGAACGTGACTTCGACCTTCGTCGGCTTGTCGAGCGCTCCCGGGTGCCAGGTGTACGCGATGGCGCGCGGTGGATCCCAGCGCAGTACCTCGCCGAGCGCAGCTTCCTGTCCGGAACCCGTGCTCTCGTAGAACCGGCCACCGACCTTCGCTTCGATGTTCATGCGCGACCCTTTGAAGCGGCGATGGCTCTTCGGCCACCACGAGTCGATGCGGCTAGTGAACGTTTCGAACGCGTGATCCACCGAGCACCGGACTCTGACCTGCCGACGAACGGGGTCGCTCACGGTCGGCGCTCTTCGGTGTTCTCGGCGAGGAGAACGAACCTCGAAAGGGCGTCGTCCCAGAATCCCTCGAGCCAGTGTCGGGCAGCGTCGAACCCTGCTTGGTCGAGCTCGAAGACGTTCTGCGTGCCGTGTCTCTCGTGCCTCACGACCCGGGCTCGCTCGAGCAGGCGCAGGTGCTTCGACACGGCGGGTCGACTCACGGGCAGCTCGGCGGCGATCTCCCCGACGGCCCTCGGGCCCTTGGACAGAATGTGCACGATGCGACGTCGCACTGGGTTTCCTAGCGCGTCCAGGGCCTTTTCCGCCTTCTTGTGAGGTATCGCCATCCCTTTAGGTAACTACCAAGTTACGGTAACCTCTAGGTAACGTATGTCGACGATCGGGTCAACACCTGCTCGCCGGGTGGTGCGAGTGGGGGTTCGAGCTATGAGAAGTCGAGCCGCATGCGAGTGGCGGACGAGCTCGGGCGAGGTTTGATGGCGCTGACGGTGGCGTTGGCGCTGCTGCCATGTTGCAGCCGCGATCCGTGGCATCGAAAGGATGCTCACGCATACTGTGCGCCGATGCTCAACGAAGAGCTGTTCGCACCCGAGCGGACGTGTCGTGCCGTGGGAGTTTGCGCGAACGAGGCGAACTTGACGCCGGACGAGAAGGGAAAGCTCGAAGAAATGATTCGTGAGCTGGGTTGCACCCCGCCGTAGGGGTGCGCAGGCGCCGGACACCCACGGGGTGGCGTCCGCGGTACGCCCGCTGACGACTACGGATACATCGACGGCGGCCGATCTTCCGGCCGAGCCCCGAAACTCGGGTTCGGCGTGTCGCTGAGCACGAATCGTAGATCCGCGCCCCGCTCGAGCTGGCTCCAGTCGATCCACGCACGCGCAGTTGGAACACCATCGACGGTGAGGCTGCTCACGTATGGCGTGTCGGGGCCAGCGCCCTCGGCCTCGATCACGATTTTGGCGCCTGTGGGTAGCGTGACGGTGGTGCGTGGAAACAACGGGCTGCCCACGACAAAACCGCCCACTCCGGGAATGGCGGGATAAATGCCCAGCATCGCCCACACCAACCACGAGCTGGTGGCGCCGAGATCTTCATTGCCGGGGAGGCCACCCGGCGTGGCCGTGTAGAGCTCGCGCGCAATGCGTCGAACCACCGCCTGGGTCTTCGGCGCCGCCCCGAGGAACGCATAGAGCCAAGGCGTGCCGAATTGCGGCTCGTTGCCCATGTAGAAATGCGGCCGGTCGACGCCCGCATTCAGCTCGGAGAAGAGGTCGTCGAGACGGGCGATGGCGGCGGCGTCACCCCCGAGGGCAGCGCTGAGCCCTGGCACGTCGTGAGGCACCATGAAGGTGTACTGAGTGGCGTTGCCTTCGACGAAGCCGTCGGTCGTCGACTCGCCGACGCGATCGAAGCTCGGCGCGCCTGCAGCGTCCGCTCGAAAGCGCGGCTGCGGGTAACCGGTGAAACCGCGCGCGGAGAGGCCCGCATCAAAAACGTTTTGCCAGTTGCGACCGCGAGCGAGCATCGCATCGCGAGTCGCGGGATCGCCGGCGAATTCTGCCATGCGCGCGATCGAAAAGTCCGCGAGGGCGTACTCCATCGTGGTCGCTGCAGTGCCCCAGACCAATGTGTTCGGGATCCCCCGAAAGTCGCTCTCGAGCTCGTCGGGTACGTAGCCGAGCGCGAGGTAGTCCGGGAGTCCTGGTCGCGACGGCACTCCACCGTTGTTCGCGGACGGATCGAGCGCCGCGATGAGCATGGCGTCGAGGGCGGCGCGTGGGTCGAAGTCGCGGGCTCCGAACGCCCAGGCGCTCGCGATGGTTGGATCCGCCGGATCGCCCACCATCACGCCGGTCTCGCGATTGGCGAGAGACCATTTCGGCAGAGCACCCCCTTCAGCGGCCGCGCCGATGAGTGAGCGGACGAGCTCGCTGGCTTCGGTCGGAGCCAGCACGCTGACCAGCTGAATCCAGGATCGATAAACGTCCCAGCCGGAGAAATTCGCCCGGCGAGTGTCGCCTTCACTCGCCGTGTACAATTGGTCGTCAAAACCAACGTAGCGGCCGTCGACGTCCTGGAAGACCGCGGGCTGCAGGAAGGTGTGATAAAGCGCCGTGTAGAAACTCGTGCGATCCGCGTCGGATCCGCCCTCGATTTCGATGCGTCCGAGGTGGCGGTTCCATTCGTCGATCGCGGCTTGGTGCACGGCGTCGAAGTCCCAGTCCGGGTTCTCCGCGTCGAGGTTCGAAAGCGCGCCTTCGACACTGACGAACGAGATGCCGATTTTTGCGTGCACGACCCGGCGCTCGGCCGTGTCGAATTCGACAAACGCTCCGGTGGGCTGGCCGCTGACGTCGTCGACGCCGGACAAAACTCCTTCCGCATCGAAGAGACCCGACGCGTCGAAATCGCGATCGAACCGGATCGCGAAATAGGTTCGTGCCGAAGGGTCGGTCACGCAGAAGAACCCGTTGGTCTGCGAGCCGGTGAGGAGGTTCGGCGTTGCGATCCTCGCCGAAAAGTCGACCGCGAAGAGTTGAGAAAGTGGATCACGGTGACCAGAAAGCAGCGTCACGTATCCGCGCTCTCCCTCCGGGAACGTGAACCTAGCCAGCCCTGTACGTCGCGTTGCCGTCAGGTCGACGAGGATCCCGGTGTCGAGCAGCACCTGGTAGAAGCCGGGCGACGCGAGCTCGTTGTCGTGAGAAAATCTCGCGGACTGAGTTTCGCCCGGCGTTGGCGGCTCGAGGCTCGGAAATAGCGGCGCGTCGCGCAGGGCCGAACAGCCCGCGCCGCTCAGATGGGTCGCGCTGAACCCGACGATCTCCCGGTCGTCGTAGTGGTAGCCATGGGGCTCGAGGAACGGGGTATCCGGACTGAGCTGGACGAGGCCAAAGGGGAGAGCAGCTCCGGGAAAGGTCGCACCGGTCGCGCCGTTGATGACCGCGGCAGGAGACTCCGCGTCGCCGGTCCCGATGAAGGGGTCGACTTCGGCGGCCGGGCTGGCACCGGGATCGGTCGAGACGGGCGGGGGGTCCATTGGCGGACCGGCCGCGTCCGTAGCCCCCCCGCTTCCCCCGCTTCCCGAATCACGAGCGCCACCCTCGGAACACGCCAGCACGACACTGGCCAGCGCCAACAGTTTCGGCAACTGGAAGCTCCGGCGACGTCGACACGCAAACATTGCTGGCCACACGCCGGTCAGTCTACACGAGCGGGCGTAAGAGGATGGCGCTTTGAGGATCGCGCGCCCAGCGCCTACTCTGACGCAGGTATGAAACCGACGACCCGACCAGATCGACTCTTCCAACAAAGAAGCGCCCACCGCGGGCGTCGAATCGGCGCCGGCCCGTTGTGGGTATTGGCTTCGTGTGGCGTGATGTTGCTCGCGCCGCTCTCCTGCAAACCTTCCCCCGGCGAGAACACGGGGGCGGCTCCGGCTCCGGCTCCGGCTCCGAGCGCGATGGCGGCACCGGCGGCTAGCGCGGCATCGGCGGCGCCGAGCGCGGGCACGGCTAAAACGGCCGACTGCGGAGAATTGCGAAAGAACGTCATCACAGAAGCGGGCAAGTTGGCGGCTTGCGAAACGAATGCCGACTGCCGAGTCCATCGCATGGTTCTTTGCGACTTCGATGAGCTCGACTGTCACGCGGCACACGTCAACAAGACTGGTGACACCGCGGTCTTCGACGAGGCCATCAGCGACTACACCAAGAGCTGTCCCTTGAGTCGTTGCAAGTGCGCCGTGCCCGACACGAGTGTTTGCTCTGACGGGAAGTGCACGGCCGGGTGAGCGCCTAACCTGGGCCCCGCTCGATGCGTTGCCCATCGCGCTGACCGGGCGTGAACAGAATGCTCACGGAGCCCGCTCTGCAGGTGCCGCGCCGCTCACGAGGTGTCGCTCTAGACCTCCGCGCCAAGTCGCCGAAGGCCTCGCTTGACACACATAGTAACTCAGTTACTATGTGGAGTGTCTCGGGAGCGAAAACCAATGAAATTAACTATTTACGGGCTAATTTCGGGGGTCGTCATTGGCTGCAGTGGCGCGCCGGACGGAGGTCGGGACGGCTTCGGCGAGCCGACGACGAGCGAGCCACCGCCACCCGGAGCCACGCCTGCACCAGGCACCCCAGATCCGATGCCGCCAGCAACCACTCCGCCGCCAGCGGGCACCGCGCCGGTTCCGCCAGATCCCGGCCCCCCCGGTGGTCCACCTCCAGATCCCCCTCCTCCAGACGTGTTCCCGCCACCACAAGCGGTCGGCTGCGTATCGGATGTGAGCGCCGGTTTTCGCACCTACACGTGTGGCGATCTCACGCACAACGTGGAGGTGCCGCCCGAATGCCTGGACAGCGCTTGCGGGTTGGTGATCGACATCCACGGGGCCACGATGAGCGGCACTCAAGAAGACAGCAACATGGGCATGCGAGAGCTTGGGCGCCAGTTCGGCTACATCGTGCTCCAGTCGAACGCTGTCGGCGGCATGTGGCGTGCGGGGATCGACGACAACAACATCCACCTCTTCGCTCTAGATCTCGCCGAAGCGTTCCACGTCGACGACAAACGCATTCATGTCACTGGCTTCTCCCAGGGCGGGTACATGGCTTGGCGGTTCGTGTGCGCGCACTCCGAGTGGCTCGCGTCGGCCGCCCCGGGCGCAGCGGGTGCGGGCGACTCCCTCGTCGGCCCCGTCTGTTTCTCGAACGGGCAGGTTCCGACCCGGCAAATTCCACTTCTCCAGCTCCAAGGCACCCAAGACGCGCTCGTCAAACACCACACGGCCATCGTGCAACGCGACGCGGTCATCATGGCGATGGGACTCACCGAGTTCGGAATAGTCGCGGGGGACGCCAGCTACCGGCGGACCCGGTACGTGAACGGTCAAGGAGCCACCTTCGAGTTCCTCGAGCACGACTACGCCTCCGATGCGAGCTTTCTCGGTGTCGCGATCGTGGGACATTGTTACCCGGGAAGCGTCGACCACGTGCCCGGTCCGGGACAGTTGATGGGCTACGGCTGCAAGGGACAGAACTCCTTTCACTGGGGTCGAGAGGTCATGCAGTTCTTCGTGGCTCACCCCAAACCATGACCGGAGCCGCGCCCGCCCTCGTCACGAGCGACAGCCTCGGCACACCGAATCGGGTCAAGAGACGTCGTGTCAGAGGCGAACGTGCCGCCGACCACGTCTTTCGTAGCATCGCGGGACGGATCCTCAGTCGCGAGCTCGCCCCGGGGAGCGTACTGCCGGCCGAGCGAGAGATTGCCCGCACGTTCGAAGTCTCCGGGCCCATCGCTCGCCAAGCGCTGTACCAGCTCGACGAGCTCGGCCTCGTCGCCATCAACCAAGGAAAGCCGAGCGTCGTGCTCGATCCCGACGAGGCCGCAGACCTTCGCATCGTGGCGCTGAGCTACGAACTCGCCACCCGGGGTGAGCGCGAGCTGCACGACCTGGCCGAGCGCATCATTCTGCACGTGGGCAACCTGCTCGATCTGGCCGAAGGGCGCATCAGCAAAGAGCGCCTAGGCGGATTGCAAAAGATGCTCGACGACTATGCGGCGACCGGCCCGGACGAAGATCTGTTCCCCGAGCTCGAACGCGATTTTTGGCTCGAGATGGCCAGGGGTGCCGGCAATTCGATTTTCCTTCGTGAGACACGTTGGTGGTTCGCGTTCGCCGAGACCAACGGCTTCGACCTCGACAAGGACATGAGCCCGCGGCACGTTCGCTTCGTTCTCTACAACAACATCCTCGACTACCTGCGGCGAGAGGCCGGCGCCGCCCAGCTCTATCGACAGGTCGCACGCACTGGGCTGAATTCCCGAGCCTGGCGCGAGTCACTCGCACAAACGCGCTAGCAGAGCGGTCCAACCGACAGCCCTCCGCCTGTTGTTCGGGCGCTGGAGCAAGCCGTTGTAAGCTGAGGCGTCGCGCTCGGCGTCTCCACCCCGAGGCTGTCATGGTCAAGAGAACAGGCTACGCCCATCCGCGCTATGCGGAGTCGCTCTCGGAGTTCGGACATCCCATTCATCTCGCTGGGTGCGAGGGGTGGCTCGTTTCCCGCGACGTGCCGGGCTCTTCCTCACGAGACGCGATCGGCACCTATCCCGTTTTCCTCTGCGAGGATTGGCTCGCCCTCGAACCCGCCCTCCAGGCGCTCTCCGCGGAGCTAGTCACCGTGACGGTGGTCGCGGATCCTTTCGGCGAGTGGACACCAGAGCTTCTTCAGGTGGCGTTTCCGGATCTTGCGCGACCCTACGACGAGCACGTGGTCTTGGACATGAGCCGACCCATCGAAGAGAGCGTCACCCGCCATCACCGAAAGTGCTCACGCCAGGCGCTACGCGACGTGCGGGTGCAGATTTGGGAGTCGAGTGTTCCGGAATCGTTTCTTACCCAATGGCTCGCGCTGCATCGAACGCTGATGAGCCGGCACGAGATCCGGGGGCTGCGCGCCTTCTCGGCGCGAGCATTTGCCCAGCAATTGACGATCCCGGGCGTCGTCGTTGCCCGAGCCGAGGTGGGCGGAACGCCGGTGGGCGCGCAGATCTGGATGGTCGACGGCGATGTGGCGAGAGGACACGTTCTGGCGTTGAGCGACGAAGGCTACCGCCTGGGGGCCGGTTACGCGCTGTACTGGTCCGCTTTCGAACATTTCAGCTCGCGTGTCCGGTGGTGCGACATCGGCGGCGTCCCCCTGGCGGACGATGGAAGCGCGGGCGGGTTGAAGTGGTTCAAACGTGGTTGGTCCACCGAGGTGCGGACGGCGTGGCTCTGCGGACGTGTTCTCCAACGAGCGGCGTATGCCGAACTCGTGGCATCGAGCAAAGACCCCCAGACGGCGTTCTTTCCTGCGTACCGAACCGGGCTCTGAACGCCAGTGGTCCCAATGCAGGGGACCAGGCTGATCACCAGGCGCCTCACCGGCACCGCGACTCGCATGCCCGTCGCCTGGTTTCGCCGCTTGCTGGACCATCGAACGTTCCGCCGAAACCGGTGGCGAGAAGCCCTTCGGCCAAGGGCGAGTTCGAGTCCGTCTACGTGTACGGAATCGACTGGCGTAGCGGTGGTCGCGCGCTCTTCATGCGCGCAGACGGCAGCGGGAAATCGCTGTCGCGATACCTGCGGGGTGCGCGCTCGTGATGCTCGCTTGGGTCATCCCGGTGTCGCTCGAGTTGGGCTGGCTGTCGTTCACCTTCGTGGAGCGGCCTACGAGCCAGCTCATCCGTCGACTCTGGCGCGAGAGGCGCGCGGCCCCGACTCCAGTGTGAATCCACCGCGACGCCGGGCGGGTCCTTGCGTGGTAGGCTCGGCACGGAATGGCCATTCTTCGGAGAAATCGGCGAGCCCCAGTGCCGCCTCCACCCCCGAGCCAACCGAGTAGCGACGACCGATGTGTGGTGACGATCGTGTCGTCGAACTACTTGGCGCATGCACGGGTGCTCTGCCGTTCCATTCGACGCGTGCATCCGGGCATCTCGCTGTTCGTTGCTCTCGTGGACCGGGCGGAGCTTGCACCCTTGCAGCTTGACGAGCCGTTCGAGCTCATCACACTCGACCAACTGAACATCAGCGATCTCGAGGGCTTCCTCGCCCAGTACTCGGTGCTGGAAGCGAACACGGCGGTCAAACCGTTCGTCTTGCAGCGGCTGCTCGGACGCGGCTACGGCCGCGTGGTCTACCTGGATCCGGACATCTGGGTGAAAGCACCGCTCGATGCCGTTTGGAAGGCGCTCGAAAGTTCCTCGCTCGTTTTGACGCCACACATGCGTGATCCCTTCCACGATGCGCAGCACCCTCAGGACCTCGACATCCTCCGCTCCGGTACGTTCAATCTAGGGTTCATAGGTGTCGCCGAAGGAAAGGCCACGGATCGACTGCTCGAATGGTGGGCAGAACGAATGGAGCATGACTGCGTCGTCGATCTGGAGAACGGCCTGTTCGTCGACCAGAAGTGGATGGATCTCGCGGTCGGATTCATCTCGAACGTCACGATCTTGCGAGACGCGACATACAACGTCGCCTACTGGAACCTCCACGAGCGAACGCTCGCAGGAGCGGTCGGCGGGCACCGGGTGGACGGAGCTCCGCTAGTCTTCTTTCACTTCAGTGGCTATGACCCGTTGCAGCCCGGGAGACTCTCGAAGCACCAGACCCGACACGATCTGGCGGACTCGCCCGCGCTGCGCGCGCTTTGCGACGACTACGCTGCGGCTCTCCGCGACGAGGGGCTCGAAACCGCCCGCGCCGCGCCCTACGCGTTCGGTGCCCTGTCGAACGGTGTTCGGCTCGGTCATCGACTTCGACGTTTGATCCGGCGTTTGCGCAAGGATGAGATCCCCCACCCACCAATCTCCGAAGCAGACGAGTTTTGCAGATTTCTCTTCACGCAAAATTCCACCGTTTGTGGCTTCGCGGTGGCGCCGATCGTCCAGTTGCTTCTCGACGAACGTTCCGACGTGCGCGCGGCCTTTCCCAACGCCGGCCGCAGCCCGACCGACAAGGGTTTTTTGCACTGGTTCGCCACGCAAGCGCATGAGCACGGTCTCGAGGCGCTCCACGAGCGCTTCGCGAAGTTCCTCACGCGCGGAAGCGCATTCGACTACGTCCGGCACGTGTACGACGCGCGTCCTGACCTCGAGGAAGCCTATCCAGAAGCGTTCACGTCGCTCGCCGGACTCCGAGAATTCCGCGAATGGCTCCTCGAACACTCGCAATCTGAAACGGAGATCACAGCGGAGGATATCGAGCAATTCCTCGACGGAGGCTTCAGCGGATTTCACGCTGTGGTCGCATACTACTTTTCTGCTCCAGAGCTCCAGACCGCGTTTCCGCTCGCGCTTCTACCGGCCAATCGAGATTTCGTCGACTGGATGCTGGCCCACTGCCATCGGACTGACATCTCCGTTGCGCGAGTTCGTTGGTTCGAGGCACGAATCGCCGAGCTGTCGCCGAGTGAGCGACTCCTCTTGACGGCTTTGCGCAACCACAGCGTGCGCAGCCGGTTCCCGCTGGGTGCGACAGTCTTCGGGTGGCCGGAGCTCGCATCCTGGGCGTCTTCGCGTCTGCGTGAAGCTGGTGTCGACGTGCGATTCGACGACGAGATTCCATCAGCCGTGTCGATCCTTGGGCAGGTCGAAGCTCTGCAGTTGGCAGCGCACGTCCCGCCCAGCGAGACGATGGGACTCCGGTCACCCGCCGCTGTCTCGGCAGTGGTGGATCGGGCGACGCGGGGCATTTCGCTCACTCTCCCGAAGTCCGCCAGCGACAGCCTCGCTGAGGCCTTGCAGAACTATCGTCCGAAACGGGGCGTCAACGTCGCAGGTTACTTCGGGTACACGGCCGGTCTCGGCATCTCCGTACGGTCTCTGGTGAAGACGCTCGACGCCGCGCAGATTCCGCATCACGACATCTCGCTGCCCGTGCCGCCGAGCACGATGACCGCTGGATACGACAGCACGTCTTTGAACGAGTATTTTCGCGAGCATCGACCCGACTACGACGTCGCCATCACCGTCGCTAACGCCGACGTTTTCGACGTCGCACGGTCCTACCTCGGACCGCGCTACGAGCTGGGTCGAAAGCACATCGGGTACTGGGTATGGGAGACCACCCGTCTTCCGGGGCAATGGGCGCCGGCGGCGGAGGGCCTGAGCGCGATTTGGACGCCGAGCGAGTTCTCGAAGCTGGCGATCCAACGGGCCTTACCAAACGGGCCGCCGGTATCGGTCATCCCGCACGTCATCGATCTCGACGTCGCGGAGCCAGAGCGAGATGTCGATCAACCGGTGCGTCTGCCCGAGGACAGGACGCTGTTCGGCTGCTTCGTGGACGCGCGGAGCGTGCTCGAACGAAAGAATCCGGCGGCGCTGTTGCGTGCCTTTCGGAAGGCCTTTCGCAACGACGACCGGGTGACCTTGGTGCTCAAGGTCAACCATGCGGCGAGCGCGCCGCGCGCCATGCGGCGACTCGAGGCCCTAGCCGACGGACTCCCCGTCATTTGGCTTCGCGACCAGAAGCTCGAGCCAGCACAAATGCGAGCGCTTCTCGCGAAAGTCGACGTTTATGCCTCTCTGCATCGTGCGGAAGGCTTTGGACTTGTTCTGGCTGAAGCCATGGCGCTCGGAAAGCCGGTCGTCGCCACGGGCTTCTCCGGCAACATGCAGTTCATGGATGCGCAGACCGCGCGGCTCGTCGACTTCGAGCTCGTCACGACGGATCGCGCGTACGGCCCATACCCCCGCGGAACCGAGTGGGCGGAGCCAGACGTCGACCACGCTGCGGTCCTTCTACGGGCGCTGCACGTGGACACGCGCCTTCGAGAGGAAATCGGCGCGAAAGCAAGAGACGCCGTGCGACGAGCTCTCGCCCCTGCCACGGTCGCCCGAACAGTGAGCAAAGCCTTGGCGTGGGAAACTGCGGCGGACACGACCCCAGGATCGGGAAGCGACGCTGCACGAACGGCGGCGGGGTGATGCAGACGTCGACCGCACCGGCGCCGATTCTCTCGATCAGTCCCTTCGGACGCAGCGGCTCCACCCTGTTCTCGCAGCTGCTTCTCGGGCTGGACGACATCGTCTCGGATCCCGAGTACCCGCACGAGCTGTTCGTCGCGAACCACTTGGTCAAAACCTGCGCCGTGCTCAGCTCGCCGCGCAACGTCGACGTCTACCCAAAACACGGCCCCCCGGACAATCTGATAGGCCCTTTCCCGGACTACGAACGGAACGACCGCCCGCAGAATGTGGCTATCCGCAAAGGGCTCGAGGCGCACCGAGAATGCGTCGGCCAGATGGTCGCTACGATCTACCGCGAGCTCGCTCAGCAGCAGGGTAAACCACCACCCCGCTACTTCGTGGAGAAGTTCGGCTTCTTCCTGCTGGATGACGCCCGCAGGCTGTTCGGGCAGTGTCACGCTTACGTCTTGCTTCGCGACCCGCGAGACGTCTTTCAGTCGGTTTTGGCATTCAACCGCGCTCGGGGGTTCGAGTCCTTCGGCCGCGCGGGCTTCGCCGACGATGACGAATATCTCCGGGATTATTTCGTTCCCAGATGGCGCGAGTTTCTCGAATGGCTCGCCCCTCGAGACGACGTTCGCATCATCAAATACGAAGAACTCGTCCAGCAAACGAGAAGCACGATGGAGCGCGTCCTGAACGACCTCGGCCTCATGAGCGTCGGGAACGTCGAAAGGTCCTTGGCGGCGGTGCGCCAGAACTCTTCACATCGGACGTCGTCAGGCAGACCCGCTCTGGCCGCTCGTACGGGGGATCCCCGACTTGCCGAGATCGGCGACCGCCTAGGCAAAGAGATCGCGCCCTATTACGACCTCACTACGTGAGCGCATTCCCCAGGCGTGGCGGGCCAGTCGATCGGGCCGCGGGGCGCCGTATCGAGAGCGTGACGTAGAGCAGCACGAGGAATGTGAGCGAGAAGTAGTAGTTGCAGAACGCGAGCTTCCCGAACAGGAAAACCGTCGACAGTGTCGCGAGTAGCGCCCCCACCCAGTGCGACAAGTCGAGCTCGCCGCGACGGTAGACGAACCACGCGCTGAGTGTGAATGCGGACGCGTAGATCGGTACCGAAACGAGCTGTTCGTACTCGAAACCCATGGCTCTGACCCACCACGCGGGAAACGAGAGAGAATCGAGTCGCAGGCCCACGGTGTAGGCTTGCGCGATGCTCGAATCGTAGAATTCTCGCGCGCCGGTAGACAGAAACGGTACGAACAGACAACAGACGGTGACCGTCGCTGCGGCCGTGGTGCGCTTCAGCGCGCCCCTTTGCCTGGCGAGCAAGAGCACGACGGCAAACATGAATGCCAGCATGCCGTAGTGTTTTACGCACGCGGTCACGCCGAGCAGCACGCCCAGCAAAAGCCACCGCCGGGCATCGAACGCGAGCGCGGCGGTCGCAATGCCCAGCATCAGTACCGAATCCACCCACGCTCGTTCGACCACGAAGAGGGCCAACGGATTCGCCAGCCAGGCCACCGCGACGAGCAGTGACGTGACCGTGGGCAGGCTGCGCCGTCGCGCGAGCAGAAAAATGGCGGGCGCGATGAGACTGTCCGCTGCGGCCGTCGCGTAGCGAACATCGCCGAAAAGCCCGTAGAACGGAGCAGTCCACAGATAGTACGCGGGCCAATACACGGCGGCGGGGCGGTAGTCGTAGAGCCCCCTGTAGATATCCGGATAGGTCGCCGTGTACGGATTGAACCCTGAGAGCAAATAGTCGCTCGCCAGGTTCCCGATCACGAGCACGTCGATTCCCACCTCCGGCGACCCTGCGGGAACCAAGAATCGGCTGACGATGCACCCCAGGCCGATCGTTCCGAATATGAAGCAGACGATGCGTGTGCTCCACGGCGTTGTTAGCAGGAAGGCGATGCAACCGAGGAGTGCCAAGGCGAGCAATCCCCCGAGCAACAAACTCAGTGTCTGGCTCGCTGACCCCACCACGGCGAAATCCAGCCCGGCGTTGTCCCACGCGAGATACGCGAACGACGCGATGGCCATCGCGATGTGCAGGTCGGACAATCCGGAGGATTTGAAATCACCATCTGGATTCCGGCTGAGCGCCAAGGCGGAAACGGCGAGTAGCGACGCCGCGACGAGAAAGAGCACGCCCGGGTGATAGCCGCCCCAACTCGCCCGAAGCAGAACCGCCAGGATCACGTACGCCAGAAACGCGATGAACGAGCGACGATGGCCGATCACGTGCTTCAGCTGCCCGTGCTGGAGTCGAGCGCCACGCACAGGGAGTAGCCATCGGCGTCGACGCAGCGGTGCGTGGACGATGCCTGGCGATCGAACCACGAGCGCCAGGCCGCGTCGACCACGTAGGCGGTGTCCGATGCAGCTCCGATCTGACGAAGGCGGTCTGGCAAGACGTGACAATGGAGCTCGAGGGAGCCGTCGTCGTAGCGGCTGGCGTAGTAGGAGTTGATGGTCATCCCCTGTCGCGCGGCGAGCAGGCCGAACGTCGCGTGGCCCGCGTTGCCCCCGGGGCTAGCTCGAGCCCCACACTGCCAGGCTGGCAAGACGACGAGGTGAGCGTGAGTCTGCCCGAGGGAATCCCACGGCGCGTCGCGAAGAACATGCGCGGGCTCAGCGGGATTCCGAACGAATTCCGCCACAGCGCTGCGCAGTGGGCTGAGCTCGACGAGTTGAATTATCGCGGCGAGCCCGAGCGCCGGGCCGTGCAGGCGCCTAGGCGCGAGTCGGAGCAGGGTCGCCACCCCGAGAGCGTACGTCACGTACATGAGTATCCAGGAGAAGCGACCGCTCGCTCGAAACAACGCCACGACCCGAAGCGGGCTCGCGGTAGAGGTTTGACCGGGCACGACGTGTCCGTCTGCGAGCGCGACGCAAAACGCCAACCCCGCGATCACCAGCAGGGCGGCGTGAGAAGAAACGAATGTTCGATGCGATCGGGAAAAACCGAGCGCCACGCACGATCCGCCGAACGCTGCGAGCCCCACGACTCCTAGGTAGGCGGTGCCCTCGAGTAGCTCGACGCGTGCCGGCGGGGCACCAGGCAAAAAGAGGCTGAAGCTGCGGGGGTTCGAGTACGTGTCCGCCGTCGTCCGGTAGAGACCATGCCACTCCGTCGCGGCGTCTTGTCCGCTACCCCAGTAGCCGAATGACCACGCGCCCACCGCAAGCACGCCAAAGCCGATCACGGCCGCAACGGTCAGCTCGGGAATCGTCTTTCGGTCGCGCCACCCTTCCTGGAAAACGCCGGCAAGGGCAATGAGCGCCGTCATCGCCCCGATGTACGGATTTACTCCGAGGGCACAAAAGACGAACACGAGCAGCACCGTCAAACGCCGACGCAAGCCGGCGCGGCCTCGCAGGTCGGTCGGCGCGGAGAGAACGAGATAAAGCGCGGCGACGAGAAAAAACTGGCCCGTCAACGCGGCGTGGCTGCCGAAACGCAGAGTCAGCGCCGAGTTGCTCGCGAGCAGCGCTCCAGCACCAGCCCCTGCGAGCCACGAATCGGTGAAGAGGCGGGCGATTCGGTACCCGAAGTAGATGGTCAACGCGGCGGCCGCGCATTGAAAGAGTCCGAGGAACTGAAACTCCGCAGGCAAGGCCCAAGAAATGGGCAGTAGCGCGTAGACGAGCAGTGGAATGGGGTCGAAGTACGCGGCGGTGAGCACCTCTGGAAATCCGACTCGATCCGTGATCATGACCGGGAAGCCCAAAGCCGGATCCTGGCGGACGAATGCCCATCCGAGATAGTGGCTGGAGGCATCCGCGGTGAGCCAGCTCGTGCTCGTGGGAAGGATGCGCTCCCATCCAATCAGGGAGCTGACGTAGACGGTGCCGAGTGCGAACGCGCACGCCAGGGCGATTGTGACTTCGAGCCTGCTCGGCGTCGGGCGACCTGGCGTCGCGTTTGCCTCGCGGCAGTGGCCCGAGCTCATGGTGCGCCGGTCCCCGATGGGGGAGCGACTCGAGCATCAGCAGGGGTGTTCGCGCTCTTGGCCGACTTCAGCTCTTTCGAACGCCGCAGCTCCGAGCGAACGAATTTCATGACGGGTTGCTCGATCACGTGGTGGGAAATCCAGCCGATCACCACGGATACGGCGACGACGGTAGGGATGAGCACGAGCGTCCCCTGCGAAATGTGCATCGAGGGGAGGTCCAAAGCGCGCCAAGCGAGCTGGATTACGAGCTGATGCCAGAGAAAGATGCCGTACGAAATGACGCCGAGGAACTCCGCTACCTTGTTCTCGGCGAGCCAGCGAACCTCCCTCGAGCTGCGGTACATGGCGATGATCATCACGCCGAAAGCTGCCGCCGATGCGGTGTGAAAAGGTGCGCGATACGGCGATTCGTTGGAACCCGAAAAGTAAATGCATGCCAGAACGGCGACGAATGAAGCCGCGAGCACGGCATGCCAAAACCAGGGGCCGTGGCTGCTCTTTTCCCCACGCCTGGCGTAGATCGTGTGAGCGGCCAGCATCCCACACGCAAAGTCGAAGGCGTGGACCGGGGCTTGGATGTAAAGGTGACCAGGTAGCCAGCTATCCGCAGTGTCGACCGTGGCGTGCGACCACACCCAGACGTACTGCCAGCCCAGGCTGAACACGAGCGCCAGAGCCGTGCTCAGCCAGGGGCGCCGAAAGAACGGACGCGCGACCAGCGGCAGGACGGCATAAAAAACGACCTCGACGGAGAGGCTCCAGATCGCGCCGTTGAGCCCGAAGCCGTTGTTGTACGTGAACCCCCACTCGGTGGGACCGAGAAACGCGTGGTTGAGTAACGAGAGGTGAGCGAGCAGCGCCAATACGCCGTCCTGCGACATTAGTGGGGATGTTGCTTCGAAAACGAACGGCCACATCAACATCATCGCCGCGAGCATGAAGTAGAACGCCGGGACGATGCGCGCGGCGCGCCGCGCGAAGTAGCGAGCGACGGATCCGAAGTCGCCGCCGCTGCGGCCCATCGGCAGGTAGAGCACGAAACCGCTCATCACGAAGAAGCAGGTCAGCGATACGTTGGCTCCCCGGAGCATCGGGTGCGCGACGGCCGCGCCGCCGTAGCTGTGGAGACTCGTCGCCACGCCGTCGGGAACGCTGTCTCCGAGAGCGACGTCCCGGAGCGCGATTACGCAATGGAATACGAGGACGTGTAGCAGCGCAGCCGCCCGCAGGCCGTCGATGAACAAAAACCGTTCAGGGGGTGTCCGCTCCATGTTCGTCGGAACGCGCCTCCAAAAATCCAAGCACCGGACGCTCGTCTTGGACTAATCGACCTGCACGCTTCTCTTCGGATCGCACACCGTGACGTCGCCCGTAGAGGACACCTGGTGGACTTTTATCGGGTAGTGGCCTGGCGCCACGTTGGCGAAGCCTGCGAGCGTCCCGTAGCCCGAGCCGGCGAGACCGGAGATACCGAGCGCCTTGGCGACGTCGCCACGAGCGAACCCTCGGAACGCAGGTACGAAATAGCTAGATTCGCCCACGAGCTCCAGGAGCACTACCGGGGGCACATTGCCCGCTTCCATGTCGCCGGCCCAGCCGACCATCGCCGCCTGCGCGTCACGACTCACCCTCGCTTTTTCGGCGGGTTGGTCGCCAATCCGGTCGACGGAACAGCCGGCCTCGACGGGTCGGAAGCTGCCCAAGGCCAGCGGTCTTTCCGCCACGAACTCGATTTTACTCAGCGCTGGCTCTGGCTGAGCCGTTGGTGACGCACTCGATTCGGGCGACGCACTGGCGGAGCTCGAGCTCGCCGTGGCTCCCCCCTTTGGACCCGTCTTCACCTTTCGGCAGGCCGGTAGCGCCATCGTCGTGATGAGCAACAGTGCGCACCCAGCGCTCGTGGCCCGACACCGCAGCGGATAGCCCATGAAATGAGTCACCAGGTACGCCGGGGATACCGCCGAAAATTACTTCCGGCGGTGAGACGCGATCAGCCGAATCGGACGTCGCCCGCGCGGCCGTCCATGTAGCCGTCGCCCGGGATTTCAGCTTCGCCCATGTAGCCGCCTTGACCGGCTGCTCCTGCAGCTCCTGCCGCGCCCGCCTGGCCGGCCATGCCTGCGTCACCGGCCATGCCTGCGCCACCGGCCATGCCCGCGGCTCCGCCTAGTCCTCCGCCGGAGCCACCGCTGCCGCCCGAGCCGCCGCTCCCACCGGAGCCGCCGCTCCCACCGGAGCCACCGCTCCCACCGGAGCCACCGCTGCCACCACTTCCGCCTGAGCCACCGCTTCCGCCGGTGCCGCCACCGCTTCCGCCCGAGCCGCTGGACGATCCGGAGCTGCCGGCCGCGCCCGCATCCCCATCACCGTCGCCCGTCAGGCCGTCCGAGCCGGACCCACCGCACGCAGCTATGAACAACACTGCCAGCCCAATCAGTCGCCGCTTTGTCACCGAGGCCTCCCAGCCGAAAGTCAGAAGAATCTAGTTGTCGCTGGCTACTACACAGACGGCGGCGAATCAAGACCACTGGTCTCAGCAGTAGGGGTCTGGACCACCCAAAAGTGCTGTAGGAACGAGGACTTCCGGAAGATCGTCCACGCCGCAGCACATGCCCCGGCATCCGACGTTTCGGTGGCCGCTGGCCCGCATCGCCAAACCGACGGCCGCTCCAACCGCGTCGTTGCTCCTCGGGGAATCCTGGAAGCTGACCCCAGGCTCTCCCAGCCGCTCCAGCCACTCGACGGCGCCGAGCCAGCGGTCCGGCGCGACAAGCATCCCATGAAGCGGACCGGTCAGAACATTGCCGCTGAATCGTGAAAAGACCGTGGTCGACTCGCTCAGCTGAACGAGCCGCTCTCTTTCGCCTACGGTGTACGCGAGCCGCTGGTTCTCGTCGTGGAACGGCCAGACGCAGCCAATCGCGGGCTGAACCGCGAATGCTAGAAGCCGAGTCAGCTCTCCCTCCGGAGGCGGGCGACCGCCGTCGAGAAACAAGGCAAAATCAGCTTCGTCAGTCCGGAGCGCCGCGGTGATTCGTTCGATGAGCGCACCGTTCGTCTCGGCCGCGTCCGTGAGCAGATGCTGGACGCGCTGCCACCCGCGGTAGTCTTGGAGGAAAGGTCGGGCCGAATCCGACGGAGCGTCGACGACGATCACCGAAACCGTCGGCAGATCGCATCCGGCGTCGAAATCGGGCTCGAGGTGGTGGCGATAGAGTTCCGTCTCAGCGACTGGCCTGAGCGTCAAACGCGGATCCAACTGCCGTAGGTCTTCCAAGCGCACCTCCCTGCAGGCGCTTGCGACCCACGGCTTGGCCTCCAAGTCAGCGGCGATGGACCCTGGTCGTTTGCGCCAATGGTAGAGCGGGAGCGGCGCGTGAACGATCCGTCGCGCCTGCTTGGATGCTTTCAGGCACAGGTCCCAGTCCTGACCTCCCGACGTCTTCGGCGCAAACAGGTTCGAGCACCGATCGAGGCACGAGCGACGCACGACGACGAGATGATTCACGTAGTTGACACACTGCAGCAGCTCGGGACTCCATCCAGGTTTGCGGAGCGGCGAGCGGCGGTGGCCGAGGTCGGTCGCGTGGTCATTGTCGGTGTAGACGAAGTCGACGTCGGGGCCTCGCCCGAACGCCGCGACGACGACTTCCAGTGTGCGTTTGTGCAGGAGATCGTCGGCGTCGACGAAAGCAATGAGCTCACCGGTTGCCAACCCGAGCGCCGTGTTCGTCGCGGCAGAGACGCCCCGATTGTCCGCGTGACGCGACAACCGGAACCGGGAGTCGGCCTGCGATAGTTTTTCCAGGTAGCGTCGAACTTCCTCGTCGGGATCTCCGTCATCGCATAGGCAAACCTCCCAGTCGGTGTAGGTCTGCGCCTTTACGCCATCGAAGAGCTCCGCCAGATACGGCACCGGGATGCCGTAGACGGGCACGACGAGCGATACTCGGTCGCCCCCCAGCACCGGCACGGAACCCACGAACCGATCGATGAGCTCGTCCTCGAGCCGTAGGCGGTCCGCGAGGTAGCGGAGGCTGAGTTCGTCGTCCATCGCGCGAGCTGCGCGCCCCAGCATGCCGTCCTTGGCGCGCAGGCCGTCCACGACGCGTATCGCGGCGTCGACGGCCTTGCTTTGAACTCTCCTGTGAGCGGCCATGGGGAGCGCCAAGATCTAGCACGGGCGCGACGGGTTCTGCAGGCGGACCCTTCGCGCGGGACTCACCGCTGCCACATCGCTTCGCGAATCAACCTCTCGTATTCAGTGCACATTGCCTCGAAGTCTGGCAGCCGGTCGAGGGTCAGCTCGGCGTTCTTCGCGAGTCTGGTGCGAAGTGAGCGGTTCGCGACGAGCTCCTCGAATCGAGCCGCGAGCGCGCTAGCGTCGCCGGGGGCGTAGAAGAGCGCGCTCTGGCCGTCCGCCACCTGCTCGGCGATCCCGAACACGGGCGTCGTCACGATCGCGAGACCACAGTACATCGCCTCTTGGATGACACGCGGGAAACTCTCGACGCGCGAGCAACAGACGCCCACGTCTGCGGCTCGAAGGTACAACCCTACGTTCGGGGTTTCGTCGACGATGCGAACGCGATCGCGTCGGTTGGCGGGTAGCTCGTCGATCGCCTCGTGGACGGCCTGACTGTAGTCGGACGGACGGTCACCCACGATAGTGAAGCGCGCGCGGCGGATTGCCCCGTCCTCCATGGCGGCGACCGCCCGCACCAGGTCGAGCTGCCCTTTGCGCTCGCACACGGTACCGACGATCACGAACGAGAGCTCGTCCCTACCGATACCAACCTCGACGCGCGCCTTCGCGGGATCGTATGCGAAACGCCGACGGAGCTTCTCGAGATCCGGGCCGTTGTAGACGACGGTCATGTTGTTCTTTGCGCGCACGGGCCAATACACACGGCGCGTGGCTTCGGCGACGAAGACGACTTGGTAGGCCGTCCGTAGCGCCTCCTGAGCCACCGCCACGGCGGACGGCTGGAGATGGGAAAACGGGGGCTCGCTCTCGTGGATCACCCACAGCGACGGCACACCCGCCTGCGCCGCCGCATCCATCACCCAATACGACAGCACGGTGTTGGCGAGCACCACGTCGCAGTCGAGGTTCGACAGCCAGGACACGACCTCTGGTCCGCTCCGAGCCCCGGACGTGATCTCTTCGAGTGCGGGCTCGGGGATGGTCTCGAGGCGGATCCCGAGAGTTTCGTATTCGCTCGAAAGGGGGCCATCTTCGGGGCAGGCGACGATGACCTCGATGCCCGCGCGAACGAGACCCCCTGCCAGCTCGAGAAGCTGCAGTGGAGCTCCTTCATGGCGCAGACTGTGCGAGCACAACAGCACACGAACCGACTTGGCGTCGTCCCGCCCCGCGGACCGCCCCTCGACCGAGAAGGTCGGGTCGCGTTTCGCGAAGTGTTCGCTGTAGTAGGGATCGACGAAGTCCGCATACTTCTTCAAGAACGCGACTTCTTCACGCGGGTCGTCGTGGTGCGACCGCGTTTGACCTTCGTAGTGGTAGAGTTCCGCGTCTGCGGCATAGACGACTCGATGCCCCTCGGTCCCGAGTCGGTAGCAGTAGTCGGTATCGTTGTAGGCGACCGGGAAGCTCTCTTCGTCGAACCCGCCCATCTGGAGGAACAGCGCGCGCGGCGTGAGCATGCAGGCCGCGGTCACCGCAGCGCAGTTCCGCGTCACCTTGGCGAGGGACATGTGTCCGCCATCCGAAGCGGAGGACCCAGCGAACGCGTGTCCGGGAAGCCCAGCGTGCACGCCATGCACCACGCCCGCGTGCTGAACTGTATCGTCTTCGTAGAGCAAACGCGCGCCCACGGCGCCAACGCCCTGGAGCTGCGCCAACCCGACCATCCGGCTCAGCCATCGCGGCGCCACGATCTCGGTGTCGTTGTTGAGAAACAGGCAGAACTGCGCTCGTAGCTGTCGAACCGCCTCGTTGTTCACGTGAGCAAAGCTGAACCCGTCCGGAGGGCTCGGAACTCGCAGCACCTGATGCCCGCATTCGCTCAACAGCGTGAGCGTTTCCTCGTCGTCGGACCCGTTGTCGACGATACACACACGATAGTTCTCGTACGTCGTCCGCTCGAGCGAGCGGAGGAGTCGACGCAAGAGATCGGCGCGATTTCTTGTCGGGATGATTACGGCGACGTCGGGCCCTTGGTTGGGAAAGTCGAGGCTGTAGATGCCGCACGCCGCCCTCACGGCCCACGCCGGACGGCACACCCGAGCGTCCGAGCCGCGACGCTCTAGCGCCTCTTCCACGGCGCGCTGGCCCGCAACGAAGCCGTAGCTCTTGTCGCTGCCACTCCTGGCCGTCGAGCCGGCAACGGCTCGCCAGTGGTAGAGCACCTTCGGGATGTGCTCGATGCGTTGCGTGCGCTCGGTCAAACGAAGCGCGAGATCGTGGTCTTGCGCGCCTTCGAAGCCCGAGCGGAGCCTGCCGACTTCGTCGAACAGCTCGCGCCGCACGCACAAGAGGTGTCCCATGTACATGAAGGACAAGAGCAGCTCGGGTGACCAATCGGGTTTGAGCTCCGGCGCATAGCGGCGCCCATCGACGTCGATCTTGTCGTGATCGCTGTAGAGCACGTCCGCTTCAGGGGCATCTTGCAAACGAAACGCGACCTCCGAAAGCGCATCCCGAGCAAGCTCGTCGTCCTGATCCATGAACACGAGCCAGGCGCCGTTGGCGAGGCTAGCGGCTTCGTTCGTTGCCTCGCTGATGTGACCGTTGACCGTGCGGTAGCGAACGCGGATCCGCGAGTCCGCTTCGAGCGAGCGTAGGTACTCGCGCACGAGGGGCTTCGTGCTGCAGTCATCCGCGATGCACAGCTCCCAGTTCGCGTAGAGCTGGTTTTGCACGCTGAGAACGGCGCGTCGGAGCCAAGAGATGCGGGGATCGAAGACCGGCATCACGACGCTCACCAAAGGGGCGTTCTCGACGGCGGCCAGCCGGGAGCGAGTGCGCTCCTCAGCCTTGGGTGTGAGCCGGTTGACGCTGAGCCAGCTCTCGTAGTCGTCGAGCGTTTCCGTCGGGTAGGGTCGAGTCGTCGTCGAAAACGGCGCGACGACCCGGCCTTCGTTTCGGCCGTACTTTAGATAGTGTCGGAGCGGTTGCAGCTTCGCTTTCGCGACGTCCGGCTGAGCCTCGAGGTAGAAAGCCGGGTCGAAATCGGGATGGGGACGACGACCGTCCGCCTCGCCGCTCTCGATGTAGTGCAGCAGCGGATTCTGCCCGCTCTCGAGAACGTCGGGGTTTTTTTCGAGGTAGTACCGTGTGTCGAAAAACGGGTTGGGGTTCCTGAGCAAGCGCCAGCCTGACTGCGCGAAATCCAACACGGGATCGGGAGAGTCGCCGTGCAGCGCACGGTAGTAGGCCTCGTCGAAAAGGCCCGAGCTCCGGATCTGCGCGACGTCGGAGTCCGACGCCGAAATCTCTCGCGACACGGCCGCCGACGCGGCGCCCGATGGAGACGTCGAAGCCGCGGGTCGAAACCGGTCGAGAAAATCACGAAGGACCATCAGCAACGTTCCCAGCGTAGCCAGGCGATGAATCGACAGTCCACACCACACGGCGATGAGAAAAGCAATGAGCACCCGAGTGGCAGCCGCTCCGCGGTCGCCCGGCCGACGTGAAGGGTGAGGGGCAGCTCCGCCGCGGGCGGGCGACGGCGCGCCTGACAGCGGTGTCAGCGGCGTGAATCACAGACACACTCTCGTAGGCAACGCGGCGCGCCAAAAACGTTCGCGGTGCGAGATCGAGCCTGCCCGGCCACGCCGTCTCGTGGCACGGCGCGTGCTCTCGGCTGCTCATGGGCCTGTCGCTCGTCGTCGGCATCCTGGTCGTCGTAGTCCTCTTGCTGAGCTGCATGGGGATTGCGCGCTCCGCGGCCTTGCAGGAGCTCGAGCCGCTTCGCGACGAGCTCGGGACGCTGCGGGTCGCGAACGGGGCGCTCGAAGCTCGACTGAGCGCGCTCGAATCCCGAGTGGCCGGTTCGCCCGGCGATGACGACGAGCGAACGCGGAGCCCTGCAGCACGCAGGCGAACCCGGGCCCCTGGCGCTCTGGCCCTTGCTTGCGTTCTTTTCTAGTTGTAGCGGTCGCTTTCCGATTGGCCTCCTTGCGCTTCGATTGGTCCGGGCGTTGGAGCAACCATGCTGCCGCCTTGCTCCCGCTAGTGTGTGCATCGAGCCTCGTGCTCGTGGAGGCTGGCGCACTCTGCACGAGCGCGGTGCTGCTCGCAGTGGTGCTCGCGGGTCTCGGCGCAATGTTCGCCCGCGACGCAACACCTGGTCGATGGCTCGGTGCGTCGGTAGTCGTCGCCTGGCTCGTTCAGCTCCGCTGGGTGCTCGAGTCCGAGCGAGCTGCCGCCCCTGCGGTGCTCGGTGTCGCTAGCGTCGGCGCCGTCTTGATCGGCGCGCTCGCTCAGCTTCGGTCCGGCCGAAGCTCCACCTCCACATGGGTGAGCGCCGCCGTCTGCCCCGTCTTGTTTCTCCCGGTCTTGGTCGTCGTGTTCGAGCGAAGCCTCGGCCAAAGCGCCGTCGCCCTCGTGCCAGCCGCCCTCGCTATCGCGACTGGGCTGAGCCTCCGCGTCGCCTCCCGCGGTGAATCGCGCTCGACGAGCTCACGGCGGGCGCTCGCGCTCGGCGCCGCGGCGATTCTGCTGGCGTTCGTCGCTCTAAACTTCGCGATCTTGGACTTCTTCACGACCTCGTCCATTTTCCGCCTCTCGTTGGACAGGCTTCCCGCGCGGGACCTCGCTCTCTCGCTCTCGTGGGCGCTTTTCGGCGTCGCAATCTTGGTACTCGGGACCCTCCGCCGCTCGGCGGCGCTTCGAAAGCTCAGCCTCGTCATCCTCGTCGTCACGTGCATCAAGGTCTTCGCCTACGACTCGTCACGACTCGCCGATCTCTATCGGGTCAGCTCGTTGGTCGGCCTAGCCGCCGCGCTCCTCGCCGCGTCGCTCCTCTACCATCGTTACGTGGTCCCACGGCTCGGCGAAGAGACCGGGTAGAGCGACGTGGCCTCGGGCAGGTTCCGAGAGCGATCACGGTCCTTCGATGCTGAGCTTCGGGTTTGCCTTTTTCAGCCTCGCTACCTCGGCGTCGCTCACGCGGACGTTGCGAACGTAAACAACGCCGAGCGAGCTCAGTCCGTGGAGCGGGCTCAGATCGCTCACCTTGGTGTCGTCCATGTAGAGGTTCAACAAGCTCCCGATCGAAGCGAGGGGCGCGAGCGAGTCGACCGGAGTGCCATCGATGTGCAGCGTTTGCAGCTTGCCCAGGCTGGCGAGCGGGCTCAGATCGGACACTCCAGTGTGCCGGATGTCGACGTGCGTGAGGTTCTCGAGCTTGGCGAGGGGCCGGATGTTTGTGATCTTGGTGCGCTTCAAGCCGAGAATTTCGAGGCGACTCAGCTTGGAGATCACCGTCAGATCCGCGACGGGGGTGTCCTCGAGATCGAGACGCTCGAGCTCGGTGAGTTGGGAGATCGGTTCGAAAGACTCGATCTGGTTGCCCGCGACGCCCAGTCGTTCGAGCCGCTTCAAGTGCGCTACCACGCTGATATTCGTGACCTTTGTGCTGCGGACTTCGAGCTCACGAAGTCGTGAGAGCCCGGCGAGCGGGCTCAGGTCTCTGGCGCGTGTGCCGAACAGACCGAGCTTCTCGAGCTTCTTGCACTGGGCGAGCGGCCGCAGATCACCGACTTTCGACGGGCCCACATCGAGCGCGCGTAGGTGCTCGAGCCCCCTGAGCGGCGTCAAGTCACCGAGCGCTCCGATGTTGACGGCGCGAAGCTCTTCGAGAAGCGGTAGCGCGGCGAGGGGATTCAAGTCGGCACCACTCGCCTCGCCGTTGCATTCGACGACCTTCGTATCGGCGGAATGCTCGCGCCCGCAGTAGACCACCGGCGCCGCAGGCAGCTCTTCGGGTGGCGCTGCGACAGGAACCTCGGCGAGCGGCGAAGCTGTCGACGAGCTCGGCGGCCGCGGAGGCTCGTGCGATTCTGGAGTTGCCGCCACGCCCGATGGGCCGCCACACGCGAGCAGTAGTGGCGCGAGCACATACGGCGCTGTTCGTGCTGCGGGCCGTTTCATCGTGTCATCGGTTCGGTGAGGATTCGCTCGACTTGTTGCACGAAGTCATTCCATTCCGGGCCGTGCACGGGT
>JAJDAH010000144.1 GCA_029261965.1 Polyangiaceae bacterium | reverse complement strand
CCTCGAGCGCCAATTGCTCTCCGCCGATGCCCGACGCCGGTAGCGATAGCGGCATGATGATGCCCGACGCCGGTGGTGGGGACGCCGCCGACGGATCGCCAGGCATGGACGCGGGCGGCGACGCTGGGGAGGGCGGGACCCCGGACTCTGGCGATGCCGGGTCGGACGCGGCGGTTGATGCCCCCTCGGACGCGTTGTCCGACGCTCCGGCCGACGCTCCGGCCGACGCCCCCGTGGGTTGACGAACCCGCCGGGCGATTCAGGGCTCCACGCGATCTCGCGGGCGGCTCTGCCAGAACTCGTCGAGGTCCGTTGGCAGTGGCGACTCGATGGTCAGCGGAAGCTGGGTCATCGCGTGGGTTAGCGAGTATCGGTGAGCGTGGAGGGCTTGGCGCGGTAGCTCCAGGCGCAAGAGGTCTTGCTCCGTGAGTTCGTCGTCGGCGGCGCGAGCGAGCATTCGATCGTCCGGGCCGTACAGCTTGTCTCCGACGACCGGGCATCCAAGAGCAGCGAGGTGGACCCGGATTTGATGCTGTCGACCCGTGAACAATTCGCACCGGACGAGGGCGTAGCCGCCGCGCGTTTCGAGCACTTCCAAATGGGTGCGCGCCTCGAGACCACCGCCTTCGGCGATGCGCATCTTCACTCTCAGCGGGTTGTCGGAATCGACTTCGATGGCTCGATCGACCAGGCCCGTCGTCGGCGTCCCCCAGGTGATCGCGAGATAAACCTTGGCGATTTTCGGCGGGGTGGGCCGCACGGGGCGGTGCCCCGATTCGGCGACAGAACGGTCCTCGAACATCTGCTTGAAGGCGCGGTCCGACTCTTTGCTCTTCGCGATGAGTAGGATGCCGCTCGTTTCCCTGTCGATTCGATGAACGAGGGCGACGAACTGTCCGGGGCGCGCTTTCTGCAACCGCCGAAGGACCGTGCTCTCGTCGTAGCGGGCGGTGGGGTGTACGGTGACGAGGGGCGGCTTGTCGATGGCAAGCAAGTGCTCGTCTTCGTACAGGACGGGCATCTCGACGTCCGCGACGTCACGTTCCCACGGCTCTCGCCACAAGACGATGAGATCCTCCGCGTGCACCCGGTCGCTCGCTCGGAGCGCCCGAGCATCGGTCGAGTACGCATTCTTTTCGACGATGGCGCGCGCACGCGTTCGACTGGTGTTGCGAAGGCGCGACTGCACGAACACGTCGAGCCTCGTCCCGGCGGATTCGGGGGGCACGCGAAACAGCCGTCGGAAAGCGTTTGGAGAGATGTCGTCAGGTCGCACGATCTCCGTGTCGCCGGAGCCGGCGGGTACTTCGCCCTCTGCTCGGCGTTTCCTAGTCACGGATGCGCTGGATTTCGGTTCCCACGCCTTCGTCGGTGAAAATCTCGAGCAACAATGCGTGTCGGATTCGGCCGTCGATGATGTGCGCCTTCTCCACGCCGGCGTCGACGGCTTGGAGCGCGCATTCGACCTTCGGAATCATTCCGCCCCGGATCGTCTGGTTGGCGATCAGCCGTTCGGCGTCGCGTGCGCGGAGCGACCGTACCAATTCGCCCTTGTCGTCCTTCACGCCTTCGACGTCCGTCATCAGCACCAACTTGGCGGCCTCGAGCGAGCTGCCGATGCGGCCAGCCGCGGTGTCCGCGTTCACGTTCAAGCTGCTGCCACGCTCGTCGATTCCGAGCGGCGCCACGACGGGGATGAAACCATCGGAAATCATGTTGTCGAGGATGGCGGGGTCGATGCGGTCAATCTTGCCGACCCGACCGAGGTCGACTTCGTTGGCATTGCCCTGGTCGTCGACGACTTCGACCGGCGGCATCTTCGACGCGCGAATGAAGTGATCATCGGAGCCGCGGATCCCGACCCCACGGCCCCCGAATCCGCAGATCAGGTTTACGATGTCTTGATTCACTTTGCCGCCGAGCACCATCTCCACGACTTCCATCGTCGCGTCGTCGGTGACTCGCAGCCCTCCGCGGAAGACGCTCTCGATGCCGAACTTTTCGAGCGTATTGCTGATCTGAGGTCCAGCGCCGTGCACGATGACGACTTGCACGCCAACGTAGCGGAGCAGGCAGACGTCTTTGGCGAAGCTCTCCTTGAGCTTCTGATCCGTCATGGCGTGTCCACCGAGCTTGACGACGAAGGTTCGGCGGTGAAAACGCTGAATGTACGGCAGCGCCTCGTGCAAAATCGCCGCTTTTGCGATCAGCTCGTTCACCCTGCCGAGCCTAGTCGAATTCGCACGCCGAGCCACGGGTCGGCCGTGACTTACGTAACGAGAGTCAGAAATCGACGACGGCCGACAAGCAGAGTCGCTTTGGGCAGTCGAGGCCGTTCGGAAGCACGGCTTCGTGAGTCACGGACGTGTCGACGGTCACTAGCTCGGTGCCACTCTCCGGATCCGTCACCCGTAGAGTATAGTCGTCCCCGTCCACGGCGCTTTGCCCCGAGCTTTCGAGGAACAGCTCGACGCTGAGGGCGGAGCCACCGGTTAGGCATGCCGTCGCCTCGAGGTCCGAATGTACCGAAGAGCACCCAGCGTTCTCCACGAGGCCGTCTCCGCAAGACCCATTGCGGCAGAGTTCCACGCGCACACGGCTCTCGGTCGAGTCGAGCTCACCGACGAAGACGACTTCGGCGCCGCATCGGATGTCCCCGCAACTGGACCGACACGAGACCAGCGCGAAAATAGCGGTGATCGAACCGAGCAGGCACCACACGCGAGATTTGCGCCGGCGGGTCACTTCAACGAAGCGATTTTCTCGAGACCTTCGAGCCGCTTGCAAGCGAAGCGCTCGGCGGGTCCGAAACGGTGGACTTGGGTCTGTAGATCCGCGAGGTAGTCGCGTAGAGCGTCGACGTCGAGCCGGTCCAGGCGCCGGACGAGCTGATACAATCGATTCGTCGTGCCCGTCGGAAGGGGGCGCCGCACGGCGGCGTACATTCCGACGAGCTCGTCCACCCAGAGTCCCTTGCCGGTGGCATCGGCGATTTTCAGAGCATAGGCGTTGACGTGCGCTTCGGTGTTGGGAGCGAAAGCGCCCTTTTTCTCGATCTCCGACCGCAGCATCTGCATGACGGGCAAGAGTATCCGCTCGGCTTCACCCTTGTTGCCGACACTCAAGGCCTTGTCCACGACTCCTCCGAGTAGCTCGAAAACGTTCGCGGCGCCCGTGACCTCTTCTTCCTGGGGCTCGTCTTCGGAAAGAGTCGCGGTCAGCTCGTTTGGTGGCGCGGATTCTTGAGTCACCGCTACGTCTCGGTTCGAACGTGGTGCTTGGCTTTCACTGCCGGCCTGGATCTCGAAAACCGTCTTTCCGATTCGAACGCGGTTACCCCCAGTGAGCCGCACCTTGCCTTCGATCTGCTGGTCGTTGACGAAAACGCCGTTGGCGCTTTCGAGGTCCTCGACGAACGCCCCGTCTAGCTCGACGGTGATTCGGGCGTGGTGACGAGAGACGAGCGCATCGTCGCCGATGAACAGATGGCAGGCGGGGCTTCTGCCGACCAACACTTCGTTCGAGAGCGCGAGTCTCTGCCCCCGAAAGAGCATCCAGTAGCGGCGCCCGCTCCCGTCGGTACTGCGATCAACCAGTTTGGCCTCCCGCTCCAGGGTCGCAGAAAGCGGGCGCGGGAGTCGACGAGAAAGCGACTTTGGCGCGTCCGCCACTGAATCGTGCTAGACGCCGCACCCATGGATGTCCTCATGGTCGCTGCGGAGCTGGCCCCGTACGTTCGGGCCACCTCCGCGTCGGAAACCATCGCAGCGCTCGCGAAGGCCGAGCGTCAGCTTGGTCACGACGTGACCATTGCCGTTCCCCGCTACCCGGCATTCGAGCAGTCCGGACTGTTGTTGGCTCGCCAACTTTCGCCGCTCGAGCTCCCCGGTGGGGGTGAAGTCACCGTTTGTGACGGTCAACTCGCTTCGGGCGTCAAGCTCGTGCTGTTCGACCTGCCCGATATCGAGGAGCGACCCGACCCGTATTCGCCTAAAGACCGAAAGGGTGATGCGGCTCGCTATGGGCTGTTCGCCCGTGCGGTAGTGGCGCTCACCGCGCATCGAGCCGAACAAGGCTCGCGGTTCGAAGTTGCCCACCTCCACGATTGGGGGGCCGGTCTATTTGCGGTGGCCCAAGCGGGTGCCGACGTCCGCGCCCCCACCGTCCTGACGATTCACGATGTCAGCTCGCACCAGGCGTTTTCCAAAGCGGAAACCCAGGCGTTGGGTTTCTCCAAGGAGCAGCTTTCGGGGAACGTGAAGGCGGGCGCGTTCGACGCATTGGCGGCGGCGATTGGCAGCTCGGACGTGGTCACGACGGTATCTCCGTCCTACGGCGCCGAGCTCGCGAGCGTCGAGAAGTCCGGAGCCGTAGCGGAGGCCCTTGCCGACCGCGAGGTGATGGGCGTCACGAACGGCATCGACTACTCGATTTACAATCCAGCGACGGATGCGGCGCTCGCCGTTCGCTACGACGCCGAGGGACACGAGAGCAAAGGAAGCTCGAAGACGGCGCTCCTGCGCGAGCTCGGGCTCGACCTCGAAACGAACCGCCCCGTGGTCGCTTGTGTCGGGCCCTTTTCCGAGGACTCGGGTGCCGACATCGTTTTGGCCGCGCTGCCGGCGCTCCTCAAGAACGACGTGAGTCTGGTGCTGGCCGGCGCGGCTCCTGCGGCCCTGGAGAAGAAGTTGTCCGCCGCTGCAAAAAAGCACGAGGACGCGTTGGCCTTTGTCGGCGCGCCCAACGATGCGTTGCTACATCGCGTTTATGCCGGCGCCGACATGATGCTGGTACCCGCGCGTCATTCGCCCTGCGGTGAGATCCAGCTGATCGCGCAGCGCTACGGTGCGCTACCGGTGGCGCACGCCGTCGGCGGCATTCGCGATACCGTCGTCGACTGCGATGCCGAGCTCGAAACCGGCACCGGGTTCCTGTTCGACGAGCCAAACAAGACCGCGTTGATGTCGGCGGTTCAGCGAGCTCTGGCCGCGTACGGCTCCTCCCGCTGGCCCGATCTCGTGCGGCGGGTCATGCACGTGGATCTCGGTTGGGATCGCCCGGCGCGAAGATACCTTCAGCTGTACCGTCAGGCGGCGTCCGACGACTGAGTCGTAGCCCCGGGTCCGACGAGTCGCAGCGCCGCTGCGAGCCAACTGGCTCGGAAAACGACGAGTGAAAAAATCGCGATCTGGTGCACGAGGAGGGCGCCGACCCACCTGAGGGCGCCGGGTTGCTCGACGCGAAGCCAGCTCACGATCGCGGCCGCGGCAACGACGACGGCTATCGAGGACGCCACAGGCGCGATCCAGCTCAGGAGCGACAGGAGAAACTTCCGCCGCAAGGTTCCGAGTGCGATGGCGAGAGCGCGACGGAGCGTCTCGTCGTGGCGAACCCGCGCAGCGCGCGTGAGGTCGTGTGCGATTCCGAAGACGGCCGCCAAGACACCGCACAGAACGCCCACCGTTGCCCGGAAGAACCACAGGTTGCGGTCGTCGAGAGATTCGGAGAACGCCGCGCCGATGCCGGTCGAGAGTAGGAAGAACAGGCCGAGCACGAAAGCTTGCGCGACGAGACACAGGCCGCTCAGCAAGACGAAAGCTGGCAGGTGAGCCATCGCGCGGCCGAACCACTGCCCCCACCCGAGGCGGTCGCGCTGACTCATCGCGATCAACAAGGCCGCTAGCGGAACGAGCGCGGCCACGGCAAAAACCAACCAGGCGAACGCTCCGGTCTGCGCTGCCGAGCCGATGGATTGCCGACCGATCCTCACGGTTTCCACGAGCCACATGGCCCCGGATTCGAAGAGTCTCGCGTCCCCGCCGGGGAACCGTGAAATACCGGTGGCGCCTACAGCCCCCGCGATCGGCAGCGCGATGAGAAACGCGGCGCCGGCCCGGAAGGCCCAAACGAGTCCGAGCGCCTCTGGGCGGCGCCAAATTCGGATTTCGCGGTTCTCGAGTGGAGTCGTCATGGTCCGAGCAGGCCGAGCAACAACTCGACGACGTAGGTCGTGCGTTCGAGCGTGCGCGGTGTGCCGTTCTTCTTGCCGGCGGCGTTGTTGAGAAGGTTCTGGTCGAGAGCCACCAGGCCGCGGGGATCGATGACCCCTTGAACCAGTGGCGAGCTGCCCTCGTAGTGCACGGCGTGATGGCGGCCCTTGCCGTCCCAGTGGTGGGTCGAACGCTCGCCGGCACGATTGACCAGCTCGATTTCGACGGGCAGCTCGAGGGTCCCACGGCGGTAGACGAGCATCCGGCCCACGAAATCGTCCTTCGGCTCGTCAGCGCGTCGCTCGATTGTTTCGCGCCCGGCATCGCGGTCGAAGACACCGGCGGGGTCGCGGCGTCGCACGCTCTGCAGGTCCCCGGCCACGAAATCCACCCATCCACGTTCGAAGAGTGCTCGTCGCGCCACCTCGACCGGTTCCGCGCCGAGGGTTTCCTCGAGCGCGCCGAGCAAGTCTTCGGGGGTGGGATGCCTGTAGCGATGGCCGCGCATGTACCGCCCCAGCCCCCGAACGAGCTTGTCCTCGCCGTAGACGTTGGCGAGAGTTTGAGCGATCGTCGCTGTGCGACCGTAAACCAGCCCCCCGTAGTCACTGAACGTCGCGAAGCGCGGCGCGGGCATCGCGACGACATCGTTGTGGCCGACCTCGGCGGCGACCGCCCGCATCACGTGCTCCGTGGCGACGCGGAAATCGGGCCAATCGATCAGCGTGCCCTGGCCCCACTTGGCGCGCCTCGCTAGGCCTTCGGCATAGGTGTTGAGCCCCTCGTCGAGAAATGGCCAGACGTGCTCGTTGGTGGCGACCAACCCGTAGAACCATTGATGTCCGAGCTCGTGCACGGTGACGGCCTCGACACCGCGAGTCAGGTAGCTCCGGTACCAGCGTCCGCCGGTGGTGATGAGGGTGGGGTACTCCATGCCGCCGGCGTTCGACGCGGTGGGCGGCGGATGAACGACGGTGAGTACAGGGTAGGGGTACTTGCCGTAACGCCGGTTCATGTGGGGCAACGCGGCTCGCAAGGCCTCTAGGGTCACCTTCGCGTTGTTTTCGTGTCCGCTCGGATGCAGCAGTCGGACGTCGACGCCGTCGATGGTCTCGTTCTTTTCGACGAAGCGGTCCCATGCCGACCAGGCGAAATCGTGCACATCCGCGATTCGATGACGGACGACGCGCCTGCCGCCAGTCTCGCTCTGTTCCACCCGAGCACCCGTGGCCCCCACCACCATCTGGCTCGGGACGTCGATGGTGACGTCGTAGTCTCCGAAGTCCGCGTAGAACTCCGATTTGGCGTGAAACGGAAAGTGCGCCCATTTTCCGTTCGGCTCGAGCCGCGCGATCTTCGGAAACCACTGCGCGACCATGTGGAAGCTGTCGCGAAAACCCGTTCGCTCGACGATGTCCGGAAGTTGTGATTCGAATTCAATTTCGAGCGTGAGTGTCTGTTCCGGCTCGATTGGACTCGGCAGCGGAACTCGAATGAGTGTTTCGTCGTTGGGATCCCCGGGGGTGTGCCGCTCGGCGCTCGCCCAAAGATCCGCGCCGTCGAGCTCGGGAGCCACGAGTTTTTTCACGTCCACGTACCCGAACTGCGTCGTTTTCGAACCGGAACGGCCACCACCGAAGCGCGAGCGGAGGAAGATCGTGTCGTCGTTCTTGAATGCGTTGAGGTACAGGTGGAAAAAAAGCTCGTCGACCGGCTTGCTCGAAGCGTTTCGCCAAACGATCTTCCCGGCGCCGCTGACGCTGTGGGTGTCCGCGTCGAGGATGGCTCGTAGGGTGTAAGAAGCGACCGGGTCGGCTCGCGCCGCGAGGCTGGCGTCGTCGTCGAGGCGCGCGCCGCTCGGTCGCGGCGGCGGACGAGGCTCCTCGGCGTCGACGGCTCGCGAGCCGGCGTCGACAGTTTCCTCGTTCGACGCTGCCGAGGCGTCTGTGCGAAGCGCCGCGGATGCTCCAGAGTCTGGCAGAGCACCGACTAGCGCGGTCGCCAGGATCATCGCAGCGATGCCGCCGGCGACCTGCAACAGGCTTTTGATCGCCCGAGCCGAAACCGAGGTCACGGCGCTGTAGGGCCTACTGGGGGCGCAACGAGATCACTCGTTGCTGGACCAGCGTGAACATGATTCTCAGGGCGTCGAGCCGGCTCATCCCGCTAACGTCCAGGATGTCTTCGATCGTGCACATGCCGTCCACGAGCGAAAGGAGGAACCCGGCGCGATGGTCGAGCGACAGCCACCGGATTTGGTCTGCCGGAATCGCGACCGCGACTACTTGGTCGAGCGCGCCCAGTCTCGCCGCGTACATCTGCGTGAGCACTTCGCGGCAGCTCTGCGCGTAGCGTTTCGCCTCCGTGTCCTCGGGGCTCGATTCGAGGATGCTTTCGGCGATCACTAGCGCACCGGTGAAATCGCCGACCGCGTAGCGATCCTTCATGTCCTTGAGTGCATCGCCGTCGTCACTCGGCGGGGGCGTCCGGGAGTGCTCGGTCTCGAGCGGGATGAGCTCCGCTTCTCCGGTGGACTCCGGAGGTCTCTGGCTTTCTCGGGGACGGCGGTCGGCCAGCTCGAGCGCTGGCGAGTAGTCCGAACCCGTGTCGAGCTCGAGCGAAACTTCGGCCGCCGCAAGAGGAGGCTGGGTGGCGATGTCGTCGGCGGTTCGGGGAACTTCGAGGTCGAGCTCGAGTCCCGTCGGCGGCGTCTGGTCCTGCACGGCCGGTCGTTGCTGCGAGGCCTGGGCTGTTGGCAGCAGGCTCTCGGTCAGCCCGCCACTTTCGCCCGGGCCCTTCGCTGTCGGCTCCGCGAGCTCGGGGACTCCGCGGTCGAGCGACACGCCGCCTCGTTGCACGGGCGCTGCGGGCGGCGCCGAATTGGGCAGCTGCGGCAAGCCGCCACCCCCGGCAAAAATTGGTACTTTCGGTGGGCTGAGGTACTCGTCCGGCGGGCCCGCGGCGAACCCGGGAGACGGGGCCTGGGGCGTGGGGCGATTCGACTTCGGGACCGGTTGCGAGTCGACGCCGTCCATCATGTGGGCAGCGAGCTGTTCCTGGGGGATCTCGGGGATGACGGTAGCGCGGTCGTACGGGCTCGGGTCAGGGTCGTCGCCGACCGCGACGTCTTCGGGTTCATCGTCCCAGCTGGCGTCGATGTCCTCGGTCTCCGGGGCTATGGAGAGTCTCGGTGAACCGAAATTTTCCGAATCTTTCGTGCCCATCAGTTGGTTACAGCACGCGGCTCTCCCCGGTCACTGCGCTCGCGAAACGACGCCCTTGAACATCCGTTGGGTGCGCGCGAGGCCCTCCACGTGCTCCTGCACTTCTTCGGTGTCCTTCCGTTCGATGGCCGAACGCGCCTTGTCCACGACGCTGCGAGCTTTTCCGATGGCGTCCTTGCCGAAGTCGCTCGACGCGACGATGCGCTCCACGTCGGGGAAGAGTCGTTCAATTTCCGCGATGAGGGTTTCTGCTTCCTGTTTCGCCTGCTCGAACTTCTCGTCCGTTCGTCGCTCGACCAGGTAATCCTTGGCTTCCTCGGCCATCGCCTTGATCTCGTCCTGGGTCAGTCCACTGGTCGCCGTGACCTGGATGGACTGCTCTTGACCGGTTTCGAGATCCTTGGCGTGCACGCTCACGATGCCGTCGGTGTTGATCTCGAAGGTGACCTCGATTTCGACTTCACCTTTTGGCGCCCGGCGGAGGCCGGTGAGAATGAACTCGCCGAGCAACTCGTTTTCGTCGGCTTGTTTGCTCTCGCCCTGCATGACGAGGATCTTGACGGCCGTCTGGTTGTCACGACTCGTCGTGAATACCTTCGTTCGACTCGTCGGGACGGTCGTATTCTGTGGGATCAGCTCCTCGAAATAGCTTCCGAACGTCATGATGCCCAAGGCATGCGGAGTGACGTCGAGCAGGATCATCTCCTGCTGCTCTTCGACGAGGGCCGCCCCCTGGATGGCTGCCCCGAGGGCGACGACCTCGTCGGGATGCACGCCCTTCGAGGCTTCTCGGCCGAAAAAGTCGCTGACTGCTTTCTGGATCGCGGGCATTCGTGTCATTCCACCGACGAGGATCACCTCGTCGATTTCGTCCCGGTCCAGCTTGGCGTCGTCGAGAGCCTGCTTGCAGATGTCGATGGTCCGCTGACACAGGTCCTCGGTCAACGTCTCGAGCATGTCGCGTGAGAGTGCACGCTGCAGATGCAGGGCTTCGTTGCGCCCGGTGGAAATGATGAACGGCAGGTTGATTTCCGTCTCTTTGACGCTGGACAGCTCGCACTTGGCTTTCTCCGCCGCGTCGCGGAGGCGCTGCAATGCCATCCGGTCCTTGCGAAGATCGATGTCGTGCTCCTCGCTGAAGCCCTGGACGAGCCAGTCGATCACCCGCGCATCGAAATCCTCGCCGCCGAGGAACGTGTCTCCGGTGGTGGCGATGACCTTGAATACGCCGTGCGAGCCGATCTCGAGGACCGACACGTCGAACGTTCCGCCGCCGAGGTCGTAGACCGCGACGGTCTGATCCATCGATTTACCGAATCCGTAGGCCAGGGCCGCCGCTGTCGGTTCGTTGATGATTCGAATGACGTCGAGACCCGCGATCGCGCCGGCATCCTTGGTGGCTTGCCGCTGGTTGTCGTTGAAATACGCGGGGACGGTGACCACCGCTTTGCTCACCGTCTCGCTGAGGTAGTCCTCGGCGACGATCTTCATCTCCTGCAGGATCATCGAGCTGATCTCGGGAACGCTGAAGGTCTTGTCGCGTAGCTCGATTCGGACGTCGCTGTGGGGACCCTCGACGATGGTGTAGCTCGACGTCATCACCGAGTTTTTGACCTGCGGCGAGTTCCACTTCCGCCCGATGAGGCGCTTCTGCGCATACACCGTGTTCTCGGCGTTCGTAATCGCTTGCCGCTTGGCGATGTGCCCGACGAGCCGCTTGCCGGCCTCGGTCACCGCCACCATCGACGGGGTCGTTTTGTACCCGCCCCGGTTCGGGATCACGGTGGGGGTGTCGCCTTCCAGGATGCCCACGCAGGAGTTGGTGGTCCCGAGGTCGATTCCGATGACTCGCTCCATATGTTTCCTACCTCAATGGGACTGTACCCGATGGGCCAGCCCGGCGAGGGCGCAAAGCCCGTCCACCTTCAAACCTCACCTCGTTTGATGCGTTTGACCCAATCTTTGACTCTATCATCCTTGGGAGCCGACTTGGCGGCGCGTTCTAGCTCCCCGAGGGCGCTCTTCCTTAAGTCGAGCGACAAGTAGATACGAGCCAGCGTGATCCGGGCGTCGGGCCAGTCAGCCGACAGGCCCACCGCCTTCTTGGCGAGATCGGCGGCCTCCCGTAGATCACCGCCCGCTTCGAGGATGCAGTGGGCGGCACGTTCGTATCCCCGTTTCGTTTTCCTGCCCCGCAAGGCCTTCTGATAGGAGGCGGCCGCCTCGGCGAACCGGCGTTGTCTTTCTTCATATTCGGCCGCCTTGAAATAGCTATCCGCGAGCTCGGCGTTGACGTCGTTGTGGAGGCTTTCGTATCGCTGCTTCAGTGACTCGTCGTCGGGGGCGAGCGTGGTGGCGATTCGCAAGGCATTGGCCGCCGAGATCTTGTCTCGGTTTTTTTCGGCTTCGTCAGCGGCGGCGATGTACTTCTCGATCTGACGATCCGACATCGTGACCATGCGCTCTTCGTGTCGTCGCTTGAAGTCTCCTTTGATTTTTTCTTGCGCCGCGACTTTCGTCCGCGTCTTCTCCGCGTCGCTGACCGTCGCCTTTTTGGGAGCGTTCGAGCTCGCTCTCAGCTTGCGGGCGAGGGCCTTTTTGCGCGCTTCAGGGTCCAGTGGCGGAGGCGGCCGCGAGACGCGTGGTGGCCCCGTCGGCCGCACGATTCTCTCCTCCATGCGCGCCTGTTCCTCGATCTGGCGGCGAATGCGTTCGAGCTCCGCGGCGTGATCCTGGCCCCCGTGCATGGCACGATCGAGCGCCGACGTCTGGCGTCGCGTCGAGAGGTAAGCGTCGTACTCTTCCCTCGTCTTCTTGCGAGTGAGCGTGTCGTGCGCTTCGGTGACGCGCTTGAACACCAACTCGAGCTTTTCTTTGAAGCTGCCGAGCTTTTTGCCGAAGTACTTGTCCGGGTGATAGATGGCGACGACTCGGAAGTAGGCGTTCTTGATCGTCTTCTTGTCAGCATCGGTCTCGATCTCGAGAAGCTCGTAGTGGCTCAGTGAATCGAGTCGATAGAACTGGTCGAGCACCATGCGCTTCCGCGTGAGATCGAGCTCGATCTCCTCGTCGAGCTCCGACGGGTCATAGAGCGCGGCAGCAGGATGAGTGGTCGAGCGCTCTTCCGCTGGCGCTTCGACCGCGGGACGCCGCATCTTCGCCGCCTCGGCCACGACGCGGTTGTTGGTCTCCTTCAGCCGCTCGGGTTCCGGCTCGGGCGCGCCAATCAGCACAGCGCCGAGCTCGGCGAGCCGGTTGACCGCTCCTCGCACCGTGTCGGTGTCGAGGCCGGTCGCGGCGGCGATGTCCGCCACCTCGGATCTCCCATCGATTCGGGACAGGACGAACGCTTCCTCCGGCCCGATGGGGAGCGAGCGCATGTCGACGCCTTCGACCGGCCGCGGCGTCTGCCCAGCCTGATTCGAATCAGACAAAAACCAACCGTCCTAGTGAGTTAGCAGCGGTCGGGAAGTTTATCCGTCAAGGCTAAACCTCTGCAATCACCGCTTGCGAGCGAGCGAGCCATCCAGAGCCAATGCCCTGGTGATTCAGCAATAGCACGACTCATCGCGGTGGCAACGCATCGCGTCAAAGCCGGCTCGACATCGGCCGTCAGGCGCTGGATCTCGAGGCGAAACCGCGGGATGCCGCGCTGGCGCGGCATCGGCGAGAGTGCCCCAAACACCACTGGTGCCCCCAGCCGGCACGCGAGGACCTGCGGCCCGGCCGCGATGCTCGCCGTGACCCCTAAGAGTTCGACGGCGCTCGAGCGAACCCGACCGCCGAGGTCGGACAGGAAGCCGACGGGTCGTCCTTCACGCAGTGCTCGGACGATTCGCCTGGAAGATCCGCGGCCGCCGCGTGCCAGCACCTCGACCCCGCGGTCCGTTCTGTGGTGGTCCACGAGCGCGTCGAGGCGCGGATCGTAGCTTTCTCTGACGACCACGGCGGGCCTGTGGCCAAGCTCCGCCACCGTCGCGGCCATGAGCTCGAAGGGTCCGAGGTGGGCTCCGACCATCACCGCACCTCGGCCGAGGGCGAGCGCGCCGGCCAAAGCACGCCTCGATTCGTCGTCGACTTCGACGACGTCGAGGGCGCGAAGGCACGGTCGGCGCAGCAACATCGTGAGCATGAGATTTTCTCCCGCGTTCACGAAGCACTCTTTCACGATCTCGTTGGCGCGGCCGGCGCCGAGAGTGGCGCGCACGTTGTTGCGGGCGAGGTCCCGCTCGCGACGAAGCACGAGGTGAGCCAAACGTCCCGCCACTCGCCCAATGGCCAACAGGGTCCGACGTGGCATCCGATCGGCGACGGCCACGGCCGCGCGCAGCGCGCGGTAGATGATCTCGTTCTTGATGTTTTGCCCGCGCGTCCATCGGCCCCCAAGTCTCAGGTCGTGGGCGTCATGGCGCTGAGCGAGCTCGACAGTGCTCACGGGCACCCACCGCAAGTGGCGTCGACGCGTCGCTTGGCGACGACCAGGCGATCTTCGGCTCGTCGGCAGCGCGCAGCGTCGGCGCCCGCGATCGAGCAAATACGCGCCTTGGCTCGTTGCATCGAGCCGAATGCTCGACAGGCCGTGACACAATCGCCACCCGCCGCTTGGAGCTCGTCGGCGGCGGCTTCGAAATCGGCCCAGGGCCCGGCGACCGCGCCGGTGGCGCCTTCGGATGGATCCGCGGGGCCGGCTCGATCGGGCGGGGCGGCCGCGGGCGACGGTGCCCCTCGAATCGGCTCGCGAGCGGCCGGCGCCTGCGCCGGCATCGGCGACGCCGGCGCCATCTCGTCCGAACGCTCGCTCGGCGCGTCTCCCGTCGGGTCCGTCGACTTCTGCGGAGAGGCTGCGGGTGGCCCCGCGCCTCCGCACCCTGTCGCCGTGAGCGCCAAGGTGAGCCAGAGTCCGACCCGTCTCACGGCGGCCCGCCCGCGTCAGCCAAGGCGTTCTTGATGACTCGCGCCTGGATATCCATCGATTGCTCGAAAGCCTCGAGCGCGCGCTCGGTGGAAACGTTGGCGGCTGCTTCGTTGCCGTTTTTGCGCAAGGACGCGGCTCGCCGCTCCTCTACGAGCCCCTTGATCTCGTAGAGGTGGCCGCGAAAGAAAGTTACTTCGCGCGCCATTTCGAGGCCGGCATCGATGCTCTCGTCCGCCGGGTCGAATCGCTCCGACTGACTCTCGAGATCCGCGATGCGCGCGTGCGTGTCTGCGAACACTTCACGCGCTTCGATTGGCGGCGATGAAAAAGCTGGCTCGTCGACGATCTTTCGGAGCACGGCGACTGCCTTTTCGGGATTCTTGTTTTCTTCGTGAAGGTCGGCGGCGTGGTGTGCGGAGCGAGCGCGCGAGAGAAAAGCGAGCAGCTCGGGCGCTACGGGTGTGCCACCTTCAAACGGCGCACACACCGTGGGCGCGGGCGTCGCCTCGCCGTCGGCCCTCGAGCAACCCGCGGCTAGCGCTAGCATCGCGCAGCCGACCGCGGCCCAAGCGTTCACCGTGCGGCCGGTCATCGCACGCCCCAGGACGTGTACCGATTCTTTCGAAGGTCGCGGGCTCGCGCTTCGGCGATTCGGTCGATGCGCGAGCTCGTTCGTCCGACTTCGAACTTGGCGTCGAACAGCGTGCTGGTGGACCGAGACAAGGCAATCTGCGTGGGCACCGCCTCGCTCATCGTGGCCTGAGCCGCAGGTTCGAGTCCGCGGCCGGCTGGTTGAATGACGAGCATCACCGCGGCCGCCAGGGCGGCCACCGCGGCGGCGGCGCCGAAGGCCACGTACACGACGTTGCCGCGTTCGGGCTCCGCTGCTGCGCGTTCCTCGCTGGCGGTGGCGCGTCGGGCCAGGCGTTTCGACGTGTCTTGGTCGAGCGGTTGCGGTGCCAGCGCGGCCGTTAGTGCCCGGGCGAGGTCCGCCCCGGCGTGCTCCGAGCCGGTTTCGAGCGCGTCACGTAGCCGCACGGACTCCGCCACCTCTTCTTCCGTTGGAGGCGCGAGTGGATCTTCCAGCGCCAGCTCGATGAGTCGCTCGTTGACGCGGGGATCGAGCGCGGTCGGCGCCCAAGCGTGCCGCAGGGCCTGGGCCAGCTCGTGTTCCTCTTCGAGGGCGAGCACCTCGGGAGCCGCGCCAGGGGGTTGGCGGTCGGTCATGACTCGGTGCTCCCGAGCGCGAGCGCCTTCTTGAGCGCGGCCATCGCCCGATGAAGTACCACGTCGAACGTGGACACGCTGACTTCGAGGCCGAGCGCTGCTTCTTCTCGTGTGCGCCCTTCGAGCACCCGGAGAACGATGGCGCGCCGGTAGCGTTGATTGATCTTGCCGAGGGCGTCCTCGACGCGTTGGCGAGCCACGGCGAGATCGTGCTTCTCGAACATGTCCGCGGTCTGGTCGCCCGTTTCGGCCGCGTCGATTTCGCGTTCGAGATCGCTCGGCTCGAACAGGACCTCGCGCTTGCGGGACCGAATCAGGTCGAGAGCGATGCGCATGCCGACCACCCGAAGCCACGGGTACACGCCGACGCTCTGCCAGGTGAACTTGTCGAAGCGCTCGACGACTTTCATGTAGGTCATCGAAAGCGCCTCTTCGGCCAAAGCCGGGCTACCGAGTCTCGGGAGGAGCACGCTTCGGTAGAGCCGCGGGCCGTGGATTCGCAGGATCTCGCCGAGGGCGGCCCGGTCCCCCGCGTGCGCCTGCTCCACTAGACGGCGTTCGTCCTCGAGCTCGTCGGCGGGCTCCGGCACCGCCGCGAATGTACACAACCGAGGCTCGAAGCGGACCGGCGGGGGCGCGAGGCCGACAGCAGGGGACCCGCCCAGCGAAAATGGCCCAAAAAGGCTGGCGGTTGCGGCGACACTGCTCACAGTGTCAGAACGTGCGCCGAGCCCCCGGGCTTACGGTCCTTGCCGGCGCTACGAGGAAACGGCTCCCCAATGGCCCACGGTTCCCGAATTTGTCCCTCGTGCGGCGCGCTGAACGCCGCCGGCGACCGCGAATGCGTGAGGTGTGACCGGCGCATGCCGGGTCCCGTGGGCTCGTTCGCCCTCGAGCTGTTCCGTACGGCTCTTGGTCGCGAATACCCGATGACCAAGCTCTATATCGGGCTCCAGGTCGCGATTTTCATTTTCATGACGCTGCGCGGTGCTCAGGCGCTGCTGGAGGACCCCACCAACCTTCTTCTCGGCGCCAACTACGTCGAAGCCGCTCGCTGGGGCGCTACCGCGGGATTCTATGGGCGTGTGGAGCCATTTCGATATCTGTCCGCGGTGTTCGTGCACTTCGGGGCGCTCCACATTGGGATGAACATGATGGCGCTCCTATCGCTCGGTCGCTCGATCGAGCCGCGAATCGGCTCCGGCCGATTCGTCTTGGCCTTCCTTGGAACGGGCGTCGTGGGCTTCGTGGTGAGCGACTATTGGTCGCTCTACACGCGGAGCCTTGCCTGGACTGCTGGAGCGAGCGGCGGCCTGTTCGGCCTGGTCGGGGTGCTCTTGGGATTCTTGGTGGCTCGCCGGGACCCCGCCTGGCGCGAATTTCTCTTTCGGATCGTGCTGATTGGCGTCGTGCTCGGGGTCATGCTGCCAGTCAACAATGCCGCGCATGCCGGTGGATTCATTGTGGGTTTTCCGACGGGATACCTGTTTCAGCGCGAGTCTCGCCCGTGGCGGCGCACGCGCTGGTTCGATGGTCTAGCCGTCCTCCTCGTCGCGGCGTCAGTCGGCTCAATCGTGCTGAGCCACAGCTCCAATCTCTGGCGCACCGTCGACCCGGTCACCGGTAGAACGGTCGCCTTGCTGCCGAGGCACCGCTAGCCGGCGGGCCGCCGCGATGGGCGGGTCCCTCCGGCCCCCATCCCCTCGACCCGCGCTCCCGGGGCACCTATTCTCCGCGGCCCATGCCGGTCGTCAATCCGCTCGCCCGGGAGCTCGTCTTCAAGGTCGTTTATTACGGCCCCGGGCTCGGCGGAAAGACCACGACCCTGCAGCACATCCACGCCACGACCAAACCAGAGTTCCGCGGCAAGATCGTCAGCCTCGCGACTCCGGTGGATCGCACGCTCTACTTCGACTTCCTGCCTATCCGCGTGCCGAGCGTTCGGGGAATGGGCGTGAGGCTTCAGCTTTTCACGGTGCCGGGGCAGGTCTACTACAACGCCACCCGAAAGCTCGTTCTGACGGGCGCCGACGGAGTCGTTCTCGTCGTGGATTCGCAGCGTCATCGTGGCGATGCCAATCTCGAGAGTCTCGACAATCTCATCGACAACGTGCGCGAGCACGGGCGCTCGCTCGAGGATGTGCCGCACGTCATACAGTTCAACAAGCGCGATTTGCCCGACGTGGTGTCGGTGGCCGAGCTCGAAGAACGACTCAATCGTTTCGGCTGCCCAGCCTTCGGCACGGTGGCGACCCGAGGAGACGGCGTCTACGAATCGCTCGAGGCCATCACCCGTCTGGTTCTCGACGATTTCGAGCAGCGGATCCCACAAAGCGCCGAAGCGGGCGGAACGCTCGAGCTCCCCGAGGGCGGTCTCACGGAGGCGCTGAAGCGAGCCAACGGTTCGGGGGACGAGCCGCATGCTCTGGTCACGAACGCGAACGCGAGCGATCTACCGTCGCGTGCGCCGCCTGGACCAGACGTGATGCACGGAGAGAACGCGGCGCGAGCCGTGATGGATTCTCGACCGTCGCCGCCGGCGGACAAGAAGGGTTCGACGCGCCCCGAAGCTCGTCGATTCCCGACCCACCGGCCCCATGCCAGCCGATCGGCGCCACCGGCGCCGTCTGCCTATCCGAGCGCGTCGGCAGAGGCTGCGGCGCCAGCCGAGCCTGGTTGGAGCTTCGAGGCGCTCTGGCCCGTCGGTGAGCGCCCCACCGTTCGACAGATCGAGCACGCGATCGCCGCGGCTGATTATGGCCAGGCGGTCGAGCTCAGTGAGCAACTCGTCGCTCGCGCTTTTGCCGGCGCCGCCAACATCATTGGCAGCACGACCGACGCGCGCCGGGATCCCGCAGTCATCCCACTGCTATTGGGTCTCGACGGCCGCCGCTACCTCGAGTTTCGTGGCGTCGTGCGCGACGGGCGAGCCGGGCGATCGATCGGCTTGGTCGAGGCGCTCGAGGCGTACGCTTTCGCCGTAGAAGCTCGGCTGGCGCGAAGTCGCGTCGGCGCCTGAGCGCTGCCGTATTAGTCCGACCAGATCAGAGCAGCTCGCCGATCCGCTGCAGAAGTCCGCGACCGGAGAACAAGGCGCGCAAGCCCCGCAAACTCCATTGATACGTCTTGTGCGAGTAGGGGTACCAGAGCGGATCTTTCGACGGTGGCTTGATGCGATCGAAGTTGATGTGGCGAACCTCGGCCATGTCTCGAAGGGCGTCGTCGCCGTGCACCCGGCCGAACCCACTGTCCTTGACGCCGCCGAAGGGCGTCTCCGGGCACGCGTAGTTGATGAGTACGTCGTTGACCACGACACTACCAGCTTCGATGCGCTCGGCGATTCGTCGTCCTTTGTCACGGTCTGTGGTGAACACGTAGGCGTTCAGGCCCAGATGAGAATCGTTGCTGAGCTCGATCGCTTGCTCGTCGCTCGACACCTTCATAATCGGTACGATCGGTCCGAAGATTTCCTCTCGCATGACCGTCATGTCGGTCGAGCACCCGCTGAGCACCGTAGGCTCGAAAAATTGTCCGGGCCCTTCTTTGCGCTGGCCGCCGGCTTCGACCTTCGCTCCGTGGGCGACGGCGTCCGCGATGTGCTTCTCCGCAACTTCGATTTGCTTCGGGAAGATGATCGCGCCGACGTCGACGAGCTCGGCCATCGAGTCACCCTGACGAAGCTTCTTGCTGAGCTCGGTCACCCGCGAGACGACCCCCTCGTAGACGCTTTCGTGGGCAAAAACTCGTTCGACCCCGATGCAGACCTGCCCACTGTTGGCGAAACCGCCAAAGACGATCGCGCGAGAGGCGCGCTCGAGGTCAGCATCCTCGCAGACGATGAGCGGCGCTTTGCCGCCGAGCTCCATGACGCAGGGGATGAGCTTCTCGCCGCACGCCGCCGCCACTCGTTTACCGGTCGCCACCCCCCCGGTGAAAACGATCTTTTGAACGCCCGCGTCGATCAGCGCCTTGCCGGTCTCACCGAACCCGGTCACGACCTGGAGGAGATCCTCCGGCAGGCCCGTGCTGTCCCAGATTTCCTTGGCCTTGAGAGCGATGAGAGGGGTCACCTCGCTGGGTTTGATGACAACGCCGGAACCGGTGATGAGCGCGGCCACCGTGTCCCCCATCGGGATCACGAGGGGGAAGTTCCATGGGGAAATGATCCCGACGACGCCGCGGGGCACGTAGTGCAGAACACTTCGCCGATGCTTCAGCAGATGAAGCGGGACTTCGCGGGGTGCGAGGATGCTCGCAGCGTTTTTGCAGTAGTAGGTGATTAGATCCGCGAGGGCGAAGACCTCGTGGCTGAGCGCTTCGTGGCGCGGCTTGCCGGTCTCCCGGGCGAGCAGGTCGACGACCTCCTCGGCGCGATCCATGATGGCGTCTCGAAAGCGAAGCACGCGCTCGGCTCGCTCTTCCACCGGAAGCAAACCCCAGGCTTCCTGCGCGATGCGGGTCCTCTCGACCGCGGCCTGGACCTCCACGGGGCTGTAGACTTTGGCTTCACCCAAGAGCTCGCCGGTGGCCGGCGCGTAGCTCTTGATGGACGCGGTGGTCGAGCCGTTGGCGCGCTTCGGCGGGTCCGGGGGGGAAATCTGCTCACCGAGTCCCATTTTTTTTCATTCTCCTTCGACAGGAGCCAGCGCTCCCGCGAATCTCAGCATAGGTAGCGAAGCGCCGAGCGCAAGAGTCCGGCGCTGCTTCGTCGCAGGCCGAAACCCTATTTCGGCGGGTCCGTACTACCGCGGGCGGGTCCGCCGACGCTCAGCTCGCCGAGCCCCACGTCGAGGCGACCGACCCAAGTTCCGTCGAAGGCCAACGGCCGCGCCTCTTCGTCGACGCCAGCCTGGCCCGTTGCCGTGATGTCGAGCGTGCCGATCTGGCCAGCAACGCCCGACGCGTCGATTGCGCGCTGCCAAAGACGATGGACGGCGTCGGTGCACAACGCTTCGACACAATCCGCGTCGCAACTGCTGTAGGCCACCCCAGCGCCGGGGCCCGAATCGGCTAGGGTTTGCCCGATCGATGCACATCCGACGTGCAGAACGAGGGCTTCGGGCACGGTTTGAACCGTTGGCGATCCCGGCATCGCCAGAGCCGCTTCGGTGGCGCCGAACAGGGCGAGGCCCGTGAACAGCTTCGAGGGCGTCCAGAACAACGGCCCACCGAGTTGCACCGTGTCGCCCGGCTCTGCGGTCCAGGTGAAATTGTTGTTCCCGTCGACGCTGAATCCCGCGGAGGCCGGGTCCAGTCCTGCCACGGAAGCGAGGGCGAGCGTTGCGCGCTCCCCGACGCGTCCCGAGGACTGCAGACGGCCCTCGAACACGTCGGGAGCCTCGAGCTTGGTGAGGCCAACTCGCATCCAGGCCGCGGCCTCGTCCCGTAGCCCAGTCTGCGCGATGGGGAGGAGGCTGTCCCAAGCCGCCGCCGAGCGTTGCGCGGCAAATGCGACCGCCTCCGGATCCGACAGACTCATCCCCATCGCGTCGAGCAAGGCCACGGTATCGCTTACGGCCTCGCCGACCATCGCGCGAGTCACCGACTCGATCGTCCCGTCGAGGGTGGCCGCCCAGTCCGGGTCGGTGGAATCGACTCCGAGCTCGACCAGCAAGTCCGTTTCGGCGAGCTGCATCGGGCGGTCGCTCACGGCGACGGTGATTTGGTTGATCTCGCGGGGGATCACGTTCTCGAGCTCGACGCAGCCACCGGCGAATTGGTCGGCCCGCACGGTGACGGCGAGCACCGGCCCGACCGGCACGTCTTCGATGCGAGGAAACTGGTCGGCGAACGCCGAGTTCGACAGGGGACCGTCCGGTGGCGGCACTCCAGGAAGGTCTGCGCACGTCGTCCCGGCGGCGACGCTCGCGGTCCAGAGGCCGATCGGTCGATTGCCGGTGTACTGGGGGACGACCTCGATTGTAGCGAACCCGAGCTCACTCACCGAAACCGGCAACCGCGCGCTCGCGGCGCCCACACTCGACGCACGGACCTCGAAAGCGGTCGGGCGAGTGGGAGCGGTGAGCACGACCTTCGCCTCGCCCAGGGAGTCGGTGAGCACCTCGGCTCGATCGAGGGAGGCGTCGAGCGATTCCCCGAGCAACGCGAAGCGCACGAGGTATTCGCCCGGAGGCTCGGTTCGCACCCTCAGGGTGCGCCCCTCACTGGTCGCTACGGTCACCGTGTCGTCGTCGAAGAACGTCAACGAATCCGGAGCCCCAGCACTCGCCGTGGGGCCGGCGCCGCCTGGGCCGGCGGTGTTGCCGAAACCCTCGCGATCGCTGCTGGCACTCCCACACGCGACGGTGAGGCCGAGGATCGCGACGCCGACGGTGGCTTTGTGTAGCAACATTCTTTGAGGAAAACAGGATAAGCGAGACAACAGATCGTACGACCTCAGCGGGTCGAAGCAAGCACCAAGGCGTTTCGAGCTCGACAAATCGCGAGATTCTGGCGGTTTTGTCCGAGGGGGACGCCGCGGTAAAACGGTAGTGACGTGGACTCGATCCCAGTGCCCCCGAGGTCGCTGCTCGCCGTGGACGACGAGCCGAGCATGCGCGAGATGCTCGGGATCCTCTTTCGGCGCGAAGGCTACGAGGTCGTTCTGGCTCCGGGAGTGACCAGTGCGCTCGAGGCGCTGAAAACCGCGCCCCAGCCGTTTTCCATCGTCATCACGGATCTCATGATGCCCGACGGTTCGGGCCTCGACGTGCTCGCGGGCGCCAAAGCTCGACATGCGGCCACCGAGACCATCCTCATCACCGCGCATTCGACCATCGAGAACGCCATCGATGCGATGCGGTCGGGGGCCTACGACTTCGTCACCAAGCCGTTCTCTCCTTCGGAGCTCACGACCCTCGTGGGCAAGGCCCTGGAAAAGCACCGGCTGGTCACCGAAAACCAGGCACTTCGGGCGCAGGTCTTGCACGAGCGCGACACCGATCTCGTCGGTCGCAGTCAGGCGATGCGCGACGTGATGGACATGGTTGCGCGGGTCGCCGACACGCGCAGCACCATTCTGATCACGGGTGAAAGCGGAACCGGAAAGGAACGCGTGGCGCGCGCCATCCACGATCGATCCGACCGGCGTGAGAAGCAGTTTCTGGTGGTCAATTGCGGCGCATTGCCCGAGGCCTTGATGGAGAGCGAGCTGTTCGGGCACGAGAAAGGCGCGTTCACAGGTGCCGCAGCCCGCCACGTCGGATTGTTTCAGGATGCAGACGGCGGAACGCTGCTACTCGACGAGGTGGGAGAGCTGCCGGCGAGCCTTCAGGTGAAGCTTCTGCGCGTGCTCCAGGAGAAGACGATTCGAAGCGTGGGTTCGACGCAGGAAGTACCGGTGGACGTGCGGGTGCTCGCCGCCACGAATCGCGACGTCGAAACGGACGTCGAGAGCGGCAAGTTTCGTCAAGACCTGTACTACCGCCTGAACGTCATCCGGATCGAGCTCCCGCCGCTTCGCGACAGACGCGAGGACATCGTGCCCATCGCGGAGCGCTTCGTTCAGCGATTCGCCGTCGAGATGGGCAAGAACGTGTTGTCGCTCACCCCGGACGCGTTGCGCGCGCTCCAAGCGTATGCGTTTCCGGGCAACGTGCGCGAGCTCGAAAACTTCATCGAGCGGGGAGTGGCGCTCGCCGGGGCGCAGTCGATAGGCCTAGGAGATCTGCCCGCCGAAGTCAGCGGGATGGCGGCGTCGCCGAACGCGGGGCTGGTCGACTTGCCACCGAGTGGTTGCGAGCTCGACGACGTCCTGGTGGAGGTCGAGCGACGTCTGCTCGTCGAGGCGCTTCGCCGAACCGGGGGAGTCCGAAAAACGGCCGCGGAGCTGCTCGGGATCACGTTCCGATCCCTGCGTTACCGGCTCCAGAAACATGGTTTGGGTGATCCCTCGGAAGCGGATGCCCCCGAGAGCCAGGTGGCTCCAAGCTCGAAAGATGCGTGACCTCGCACTTTTTTCAGCCTCTAGGCCCAACCGCTCGACTCGCGCTAGGCTAAATCCAGGGATTTCGGATGGCCCGAGGATGCCCACACATGGAACGAGTCATGCACGTTTGGTGGCGCCGATGATTCAGCGCTTCCGCCGCCGAGCTGGGATCCGGGGGATGACCCTGCCCGAACTCATGGTCGTGGTGGCGATTGTGGCGGTCTTGGCCGCCATCGGCGTGGGCTCGATCCGCAAGTTCGCCAAGCAGGCGAGGACCAGCGAAGCGCGCGCCGTGATGCAAGCCATCCGGGCCGCCCAGGAGCAGTTCTGGGCGTGCGGCACGTACATGGACGCGACGTCGGGCGCGCCGGGGCTCTCCTATCCGAACACCACGCCCAACGGCACGCGCTTTCCGTGGCTTCGCCCTGCGCACACCGATTTTTCCAACTGGCAGACGCTGAACGTCCAGGTGGATGGCGGAGTGCTCTACGGTTATCGAACCCACGCCGGTCGCCCGTTTCAAGCGATGACCCCGACGGCGGCTACGACTCTCGGGGCGTTCCCTGTTCCGGAGCAGGACTGGTACGTCATTGAAGCCACAGGGGACCGCGACGAGAATTCCGTGCTGTCGATCTTCGTGATGTCGAGCCTGCAGCCCGGCATCCACGTCGAACGACCTCACGAGTAGCGAGGTCCGGCTCGTCGGCCGGGACCCGCGCGATTTGTCACCCGAACAGGCCGAGGTGACAAAAATCGTCACTTCATTTAGCCCGCCGCCTCCGAATCGACGAAAATAGGCTCATTCTGGGGGTTTTCACGACCAGCAGGTCAGCCGTTAGGCATGGCACGCATGGTGCACAAGAGCTTCTCGACGACCATGATCCGCCGAGCCCGAGTCCGTGGAGTGACCCTCATCGAGTTGATGATCATCGTGGTGATCGTCTCGGTTCTGGCGACCCTCGGCGTCTACGGGGTCCGCAAGTACGTCTGGACCGCGAAGACCAGCGAGGCCCAGAGCATGGTCGCGCACATTGCGGCGCAGCAAGAGGCCTTCCTGGACGAGACGTTGACGTCGTACCTCAACGTGTCCGCGTCGATCACCGCCTTTTACCCGCAGAACGCGGCGCCGACGAAAAAGAAGTTTCATTGGATCAACCCCGCCCACGGTGATTTCACCAACTGGCAGACGCTCGGTGCGCTGACCAACGAACCCGTGCAGTTCGGGTACGTCACCGTCGCGGGCAATGCGACGGCGCCGCCGGCGATTCCCGGTATGCCCGATCCGCCCGCCTTCCCAGCGCCAACGGGGCCTTGGTATCTCGTGCGCGCGTCGGCGGATCAGAACGACGACGGCACCCTCAGCTACTTCATTCTTTCGAGCTTCTCGAGCGATCTAATCATTCGAAACGACGCGGAATGACTCACCCCCTACAGAAATAGGAGAACACATGGGAGCGATACGGAGAATCAAACGAGGCTTCACACTAGTGGAGCTCATGATCGTCGTGGCGATCGTCGGCGTGCTCGCAGCACTCGCGATCTACGGCGTTCGCAAGTACCTCTTCAACGCGAAGACGACAGAAGCCAAGCGAACCCTCGGTCGAATCGCGGGTGACGCCGTGTCGGCGTTCAGCGGTGAAGGTATGGCGGCAGCCGTGCTGACCATCGGCAACTCCACCGCGGTCCTCAACCGTATCTGTGGCTCCTCTACGGCGACGGTGCCTGCCGCCGCTGCCGCGATTCAGGGCAAGAAGTACCAGTCGAACCCGGCGGAGTGGAAAACCGGCGACAAGGACAACGGTTGGACCTGTTTGACGTTCTCGCTCGCTGACCCGCAGTACTACATGTACGGGTACACGGGCTCGTTGACGGCGTTCACCGCCAACGGCAACGGCGACCTCAATGGCGACGGCACGCTCTCGACGTTCCGACGCAAGGGGAACATCCAGGCGAAGGAGCTGATCATCTCGCCGAACCTCGAGGAGATCAAAGCCGACGAGTAATCGACCGGCATGACGCACGACCGGGCTTCTTGCTCGGTCGCCGATCTCGCGAAGCGCCCCCCGGAAAAATCCGCGGGGGCGCATCGTTTTTGTGGCTCGAGGTCCGGGGCATCGTAACCTCTTGGTACCGATGCGCTCGCTCACGCCCGTCGAAGCAGCGGTAGCAGTCGCGATTGGCGGCTCGCTCCTGGCGGCCGCCATCCCGTCGTTCGTGTCCAATTTGCACGCGTCGAGAATGGTGGAGCCAGTGCGCGGGCTGACGCAGATCGCCACCCGGGCGACGGCTCTGGCGGCGAGCCGACCCGCGGAGACCGCCTACCCGGACAGCGTGGGGCTGACGCCCGAGAACGTGCCGGCTGGCAAACCGGCAACGGATCCCCAGGGCACTTGGGACCACCCCAGCTGGCGTCTGCTCGAGTTCGAGAAAACCACCCCGCACTCGTTCAGCTTCGCGTTCGAGAGTCGCAACGCGAAGGGGCACGCGATGTTTCACGCGCGCGCGCACGGCGACCTGGACGGCGACGGAGTTCTGTCCACCTTCGCCATCATCGGGGAGTCTCGCGACGGATCCGAGCCGATGCTTCACCCGATGGAGATCACCCGTGAAGTCGAGTGACGTGGTGACCCGCGTCGGTGGGCTCGCGGCGATGTTGGCGGCTCTCGCGACGCTCTTTTTCGTGCAGCCTCGGATGTTGTCGCGGTTTCAAGCGCTGAAGGTGACGAGCGACGTCTACACGCTTCCGTCGCCGGACCACGTGATCGTCGCCAGTCTGGGCTATCGCTCGGCGATGGCCGACCTGATTTTTGCTCACACGCTGGTGTCGAGCGGGCTGCACCTGGAGCAGAAACGGCGATTCGAGTACGTTGCAGACTACTTGGATACGGTCATCGCGCTCGACCCCAAGTTTTACGACACGTACCACTTCGCGGACTCGCTCATCACAGTCCAGACCGTGGCGCCGACTTGGCAGGACTACCAGCGCACGGCGAAGATCCTCGAGCGAGGTCTCGTGGAGTATCCCTACGATCCGGAGCTGTGGACGAACGCTGGTCAATGGTTCGCCTATGTGGCCTGGAGCTGGATCCCTCCCGAAGAACAGGATGCGTGGCGCAAGCGCGGGGCAGAGATCATGGCTCGTGCGTGTGAAATGGGCAGCACCGACAGCTCGATCACGCGCCGCTGCGTCGCCGCGGCCACCGTCTTCAACAAGCTGGGTGAGCACGAGGCGATGATCGAGTTTCTTCAGAGGATCCTCATTCTTGCGGAAGACGAAGACACACGTCAGAAAGCACAAAACTATCTGAACGTGCATCTGCACGGTCGGGCGAAGGAGCTCGCCAACCAAAGGGTCAAACGCTTCCAGGAGGCGTGGGCCAACGACTTCACTTTCGTGTCGCGTGACTTGCTCTTGGTGCTCGGGCCGCGTTTTTCGATGGCCGAGTGCGTCGGAGAGAAACACGCTTCGAGGCTCGACTGCGCGACCTCTTGGAAAAGCTGGCATGAGGCGGCGGCAGCCCACGAATGAGTCGCCTTGATCCACCATTGAGCCGCAGCCGTAGAAAACTGCGCTTGACGGCGTCGACCGCGTATCTTCCGAGCTACTAGCCCGATGGCTCCCTCCACCCGTCTCGTTGCGACTCTTCTGTTCGGTTCGGGCCTGGCCGCGCTCGTGTACCAGACCGCGTGGCAGCGGATGTTTCGGCTCATCTTCGGCGCGTCGACCGGCGCGTCGGCGGCCGTGCTGGCGTTGTTCCTCGGCGGTCTCGGCCTCGGCGGTTTCCTGCTCGGCCGCCGCGCGGAGCGGAGCCCGAAGCCGCTCCTGTTCTACGGGAATCTCGAAGTCGGCGTCGCTATCAGCGCGGCGCTCACGCCGCTGATCGCCGACCTCTGCGCGACGTTCTATTTCTCCCTCGGGGGCAGCCGGGTGCTCGGCCTCGGGGGCGCGTCGGTGGTTCGGGTTCTGCTCGCCGCCGCCGTGATGGGAGTGCCCGTATTCCTGATGGGCGGAACGCTGCCCGCGGCGGCCCGCGCCGTCGAGC
>JAJDAH010000143.1 GCA_029261965.1 Polyangiaceae bacterium | reverse complement strand
CGCACGAGCACGCGCCACTCCGTCGGTCGTGGACTTGCGCTCCCACTCGTACTGAAAATACTGCGGTGACACCTGGCTGAAGCCGATGCAGTCCCAGCCAGGCCCGGTCCAATCGCGCGGCGCGCTCTGGTACTTCTTTCCCGAGACCTCCGAGAGTGACTTCGGCACCGGCGCCGTAGTCAGCGGCAGACCTCGAGGTTTCGCCCCGCCGACGCCTCGGGCCAGGACCCCGGTGCCGAGCTCTTCTTTCATCGCGCAGGTGGCGACGTCCCGCGCCATCTGCGCCACCGAGCTCCGGCCCTCGGCTTCCTTGCTCTTGGTGATGTACTTGCGCGTCCCGAAAATCGCCGTGGTCGCCATCGCGCCGATGCCGCAGACCATTAGGACGCCCACCACGATGAGCGCGATCGCCCAGACGGGGATGCCACCTTTTTTTGCGGGCGCGGGCGCAGGCGCGAGGGGATCGGGCCCCGGTGAGCTCGGTACAGCCATGTCAAACCCTCCGCGCCGCATTCTACTCACGCCGCGCGCATTTGACAGACCCGACCCTCGCTCTTCATGATCGTTTTCATGAAAGTCTTCTCGACGCTCCTGGCCATCGGCCTACTCGGATGCAGCAGCAGCGACGGCGATTCGGACGGAGGAAGCGGCAGCGGCTCTGGAAGCGAGCCTGCCGCGCTCATGGGCATCACCGACCTTCACAACGAAGTGCGAGCGACGGTTGGTGTCGCCCCGCTCAGCTGGGACTCCGATCTCGCCGCGGTCGCCCAGGCCTGGGCGGAGAAGTGCTCCGACAACAGCAGCCCCGAGGGCTTGGTCGATCACAACATGAACCGCGCCGCCGACTACGGCTCATCGGTGGGAGAGAACATTTTCGGCGCCAGCAGCGGCGCCACTCCGGCCCAGGCGATCGAGCTGTGGCGGAGCGAGCTCGCCGACTACGACTACGACTCGAACACCTGCGCCCCCGGCAAAGCCTGCGGGCACTACACGCAGATCGTCTGGGCGAACAGCCAGCTCGTCGGATGCGGCATCCACGAGTGCGATGGGCTCCGGTTCGGCAGCACGATCGTCTGCAACTACAGCCCGCCGGGCAACTTCAACAACGAAAAGCCGTACTGACTGCCGCTGGCTAGCTCGGAGACCCGGCGGTCTGCGCCGCAGCCACGACGGCTGACGCGCCCGGCGCCGTGTCAGCCAACCGATTGGCCTCGAGCACGTGTTTCGGTGGTGTGCGCAGATCCCACACGACGCCCCCCCAGCTCAGCACTCGGAGCACGTAGTACGAGACGTCGATCTCCCACCAGAAGAACCCCTGGTTGGCCGTCGACTGGTAGTAGTGGTGGTTGTTGTGCCACCCCTCGCCGTTCGTGACGAGAGCGATGAGGAGCGAATTTTTGCTCGTGTCGGTCGTGGCGTAGCGACGTCGGCCCCAGACGTGAGCGAGCGAGTTGACGAGGAAAGTGCCGTGGTAGAGCAGCACCGTCGACAGGAAGAACCCGCCGAACAAGACGCTCGCGCCGCCGAGCAGGTAACAGCCGAGACCGAGCAATGCGGGGGGCACGAGGTGATACCGGTTCAGCCACCGAAGCTCGGGGTACCGGAGGAATTCCTTGATCCCGACGACGTCCGTCTCTTCGAACTTGGCGCAGACGATCCACCCCATGTGACTCCACCAGAATCCCTTCAGCGGAGAGTGCACGTCTTCGGCGGTGTCGGAATGTTTGTGGTGGTGGCGGTGGTGCCCGGCCCACCAGAGCGGGCCTTTCTGCGCAGCCGTGGCCCCACCGCACGCCAAAACGAACTGGAAAATGCGACTGGTCTTGAACGCTCGGTGCGCGAAGAAGCGATGGTAGCCCGCCGTGATGAAAAACATTCTGACGTAGTAGAGGAGAAAGCACACGACGGCCTCCGTCCACCCGAAGCCCGCCCACACGATTCCGATCGGAGCGACGTGCATCAAGAAAAACGGAAACGAGCGACTCCAGGACACCCGCTCGTCGGCGGCGCGCGTGAGCTTTTTCACTCCTTGGTGATAGCCCGGCCTCTGGTCACGGTTCGGTCAGCAAAGGGTCAGAAGACAGCAAGAACCCGCGTGGCGTGATTGCTGCCCGGGTGACGATCCCGCCGCATCGCGAGTACCACGGCGGATACGCCGGTAGCGCGACCGGAGGAACCGGCGGCACAGGCACTGGCGGAGCGGGCACCGGCGGAGCTGGCACCGGCGGAACGGGCACGGGCGGCGCGGCGGGCATCGGCGGCGGCGGCGCGCCACCCGCTGGCGACTACGAGGGCTACGGCTCGATCACCCGTGGTCACGAGAGCTGCCCCACGGCGCCGAGCGAGTACCACGTCACCTCACTCGACGACGCGGGCCCGGGCACCCTACGCGACGGGCTGAGCGAGGGGTGCCGACACATCGTTTTCGACCGTCGCACCCGTCTGCCAGAGCCTCCGCGAACCGGAGCACCTGGGTCTCGAGTGTAGAGAGAACGCCTTGAGGCGAAGTCCGCCACTCGGCGCGCTGCCTGCGCCTACTTCAGCGGCCGCTGCCGCATGTGGGCCGCCATCAACTCGAAGTGACTCGCGCGAGGGTCGTCCGCTCGGAACACGAGGCGAAACTGGTCGCTCGAAATCGGCGCCTTGGGCAGCACGCGCCGAAGCCGCCCCCGCTCGAGGTCGTCGGACACGTAGTATGCGGGAAGCGCAGCCACGCCATCCCCTTGCCGCACGACGGCGCGGATGGCGGAAATCGTCCCGAGGCGCCGAGTCGCGGCAAACTCGACGTCGCCGATGCCGCCGGGGGCGTCGCGCAGATAGCGAAAGAGCGGAAGCGCCTCGGTCGTGTCGAGCAGGGTGTGGCGACGGCAATCGTCTTTGTTTCGAAGCCGCACGCGCTCGAGGAGAGACGGCGCCGCAACGAACACGTAGTGCTCGTCGTGCAGAATGCGCGAATCGAGCTTCGGATCCGTCAGTCGCGTCGAGGTCACCGCGCAGTCGATCTGAAGCGACCGCACGCGCAACAGCAGGTCCGCTCCCGATCCGAAGTACAGGTGCAGGGTGAGCCACGGCATTTCTTTGGTGAAGCTCGTGAGCATTGGCACGATCCAGCTCATTCCGAGCTCGTGGCGCGTTCCGAGCTGTAGCTCCACGGGCGGCTGATCCTCCGGACCCCGGCTCGCGCTCACGGCTTCTTCGGTCGCCCGAAGCGCGGCGTGTGCTCGCGGCAATAGGGCGTGGCCCGCCTGGGTCAGCACCACACTTCGGGTCGTGCGAGTGAAGAGCTCCACCCCGATGAGCTCTTCGAGGCGCCGAACTCGCTGACTGACGGCGCCGGGAGTGACCGCGAGCGCGCGCGCCGCCTCCCGAAAGCTCGAAAGGCGCGCGACTTCGATGAAACACTGGAAATCGTCGGGCGAAGGCAGGGGCTGCATTGTCACTATTTGCTAAACAATAATCATAAAACAATATCTCTTGTCTCTATTTTAATCGGCGTCAGGATGGTCCACATGGCGCACACACCCGAGACGCGACGGCAGTTTCTATTGGGCGGAATGCAATTGGTGACGCTCGCCGCAGTCGGCTGCGGCACTGCCGGCGGAACCGGTGGAGCGGCCGCCGGCACCGCGGGAGCTACTGGCG
>JAJDAH010000142.1 GCA_029261965.1 Polyangiaceae bacterium | reverse complement strand
GCGATCGCGTCGATCTCGACTCGTGCACCTTTGGGGAGCGCTGCGACCTGAACGCAGGCGCGCGCGGGGGGGGCACCGGAGAAGTAGCCCCCCCAGGCTTCGTTCACTGCGCCAAAGTCGTTCAGATCCGTGAGAAAGATTGTCGCTTTGACGACGCTGTCGAAGGATGCGCCGGAGGCCTCGAGCACGGCGCCCAGGTTATCCATGACCTGTCGGGTTTCGGTTTTGATGTCGCCGCTCGCGAGCTTCCCGGTTCGTGGGTCGAGCGGGATTTGACCGCTGAGAAACACGAAACCGCCGCTTTCGATTGCCTGGGAATAGGGGCCGATGGCGGCTGGGGCGCCGTCGGTGTGCACAGGCTTCTTGCTCATGGGTGGGCCGTCGTAGGCAATCGCTCGCGCTGGGTCAATGCCAGCGCCCGTGGCTCTCGCGCGGCAGTTCCGGCCAAAGGTATGGAGCCGCGTCGTCATCGCCTCGGGGCAGTGCTCAGCCGTCGATGGCTTTCCGACCATCGATGGCCCTTCCGAGGGTAATTTGGTCGGCAAACTCCAAGTCTCCGCCGTGTGGCACACCGCTGGCGATGCGCGAGATGGCGATTCCGGTGGGCTCGAGCTCTCGCGCGACGAGCAGCGCCGTCGCCTCGCCGTCGACCGACGGTGGCGTGGCGACGATGACTTCGGTGACCTTGTCTTCCCGGATGCGGTTGATCATGCGTTCGAGGGGCAATTCTTCGGGGCCGATTCCGTCGAGCGGTGAGAGGAGCTTGCCGAGAACGAAGTAGCGACCACGCATCGCACCGCTTCGCTCGACGGCCAGCAGGTCCTGGACTCGAGCCACGATGCAAAGCAGGTTCGAGTCCCGTCGCGTGTCCCGACACACGTCGCAAATTGCCGCGGTGCCATCGTAATCCGCCAGGTTCCCACACCGATCGCAGGGCCGAATGTGATCGAGCAGCGTCGTGAGCTCCGCGCCGAGGTGATTGGCGACATCGCCGGCCTCGGTTGCGAGGAAAAGCGCGAAGCGCTGGGCGGTCTTTTCACCCACCCCGGGGAGGCGGGCGAGCAGGTGAATCACCTTGTTGAGACGCTCGGGCAGCAACGGGGACGTGTCCTAACCCGAGAGCCCGGGCAACTTCAAACCGCCGGTCACGCCTTCCATCTCTCCCTGCGCGGTTTTGTCGGCGAGCTCGAGGGCGGAGTTCACGGTTGCCGTGACCGCGTCCAGGGTCATCTCGAGGCCTTCTTCTTCGAAGAATTCGGGATCCACCTCGATCGAGCGTACGCGACCGTCGCACGTCACCGTGGCTTTGATCTTGTCCCCGACACCGGTCGTGCTGACCTCGCGGTCTTTGAGCTCTTCTTTGAGCTCCTCCATCTTTCGTTGCATGCGCGCAGCCTGGCGCATCATCTCGCCACCGACCCCTTGCATGCCGCCGCGACGCTTGCCCATCACGCACTCATGCCCGGGGTTCGACGAGGTTGCAAGGCTCGAAAGGCTCAGTCCTCGGGGATTTGAACATCCTTGATTCGCGCACCCAGGACGTCCATGGCTTCGAGCACACGCGGGTGCTCGCGCACCCCTTTCATTCTTGCCAGTCGCTTCTTGTCGCGTTCGCGGGACTGCGCGCTAGCGACCGTGTCTTCAGCGATCGTCGCCGCGCTGAAGTCGAGCTCGACCTTCGTTCTTGCTCCGAAGTGATGCGCCGCGACGCGCTCGAGCACCGCGAGAGATTCTTTCGACCGAGCCCGCTTTTCGAACACGCTGCCCTGCTCGTAGCCGAGGACGAGGCCGTCGCCAGAGATCGCCAGAGGTACAGCGTGTTCGAGCACTGCGGCGAGCTCGGGGTGATCGACCCGCACACCGTCGAGGATCTTCCGCCAGTCGGCCAGCTTGCCGTTTTGAACGCCGTGCCCGTTCTCGCCGGCCGGCGACGGGCGCGGCGGCTCGCGAAGCGGTGCCGAGGGCGCTGGCTCATCGGTCGGCGCGGCGGTCGGTTTGGCTTCGCCGCGTCGTGCGACGGGCGAGGGGCCGGCTTCTGGCGCCGCCGCGGTTCTCGGTGATGCCGCGGTTCTCGGTGATGCCGCGGGGCTCGGGGCTACCGCGGCGCTTGGTGGCGCCGCGGCGCTTGGCGATAGCGCGGCGTGCGCGGCCGATGGGGGTTCGTCGCGCGGTGATTTCGCCACGGACTCTCGGGGGCTCGCGCTCCGCCCTTCGCGTGCGCGTGGTCCGCGCGAACCGCCCGAGCGCGGCGCTCCGCCCTGGCCGCCGCCGGCGGGCGTAGGCCCTGTCCCTCCGCCCAGACGTCGCTCGAGCGCCGACAAGCGGTTCACGAGGTCTTCGATCGGGATCAACGGTGGACGCCGCGCCAAACGCACCAGCAGCATCTCGAGTAGCGCTCGCGGTTGTGCCCCACGCACGACGTCGTCGAAGCTCTGCGAGAAGCCTTGGTGCAGGCGCACGAGGTCGTCGATGTCGGTCTTCTTGGCGAGATCGAGCACATCGCGTTTCTCTTCGTCCGCGAGATCGAGAAGGTCCCCAGGTTCCTTGCAGGTTTTCGCCACGACGAGATCTCGCAGGACAGCGAGCAAGTCCCTCGCGACGTGTCCCATGTCATAGCTTTCCGACGAAAGCTTGCCCACGATTTCCAGCGCTGTCGCCGCATCCCCGCCGACGAGGGCCGCCGCGATTTGGTGTAGCACTTGCCGACTGGCGACCCCGAGAACACGAGCGACGTCGTCTCCTCGAAGCTCGTCGCCGCCCCACGCAATCACCTGGTCCAAGAGGCTCATGGCGTCGCGCATGCTCCCGGCAGCCTCCCGGGCGATGATCGATTTAGCGGCGTCGTCGCTCTTGATGCCCTCATTCTCGAGCACGTATTCGAGACGCTTGGCGATCGATTGGGTGGCGATGAGCTTGAAATCGAAGCGCTGACACCGACTGAGGATCGTGACGGGGACCTTGTGAACCTCCGTCGTCGCGAAAATGAACTTCACGTGATCCGGAGGCTCTTCGAGAGTTTTGAGGAACGCGTTCCACGCACTCTGGGAGAGCATGTGCACTTCGTCGATGATGTAGATCTTGTAGCGGTCTCGCGCTGGACGGTAGGGGAGCGAGTCCTGGAGTTTCCGAACCTCGTCGACGCCGTTGTAGCTCGCGCCGTCGATCTCTCTCACATCGACGTCAGTGCCGGCGGCGATCTCCTTGCAGGTGGCGCACTGCAGACACGGCGAGGCCGTCGGGCCGGGGTCTTCTCCAACGACGGTGCCAGGAGGCCGCATGCAGTTGAGCGCCTTGGCGAGGATCCGCGCGCTCGTCGTCTTGCCGACACCGCGCACCCCGGTGAACAGGAAGGCGTGCGCGACCCGGTTCGTATCGATGGCGTTTCCGAGAGTTCGCGCGACGTGTTCTTGCCCGACGAGATCATCGAACGTCATCGGTCGCCACTTGCGAGCGAGTACGAGGTAACTCATTGGGAAACACCCGCCGTAGCAGATCGCAGGCGCCGGCTCTACCTTGGCTGGGCGCCCATGCCCGGTTGCGGTAACGTAGGTGCCCTGGTGCGTTGGCTCGGTCTCTTTCTCGTGCTCGGGACGTCAGTGGCGCTCGGCGTCGCCGCGTGCGCCGCCGCTCCCCCGACGCCAGCGAATTCGCCACCGGCGGCGACCGAAACCTCGACACCGGTCCAGGCAATCCCGGCCGCGCCCTCGAGCGCGCCCGCTCGGGAGCCGCCGCAGGTGTCCGCCGTTCGCCTAGAGCCGCGCGCAGCGCAAGAGCTCGAGAAGCTGCCGCATGTGGAAATACGCTTTCCGATCGCCGAGCAGCAGATCCCCATTCCGAAGGCTCAAAAGTATCGCGTTCGGCTCAAGGTCGAAGATCACGTGATGAAGCCGGGGAGCGCTGGGGTGCGATTCGTTCTCGACGATCGGCTCGGGCGAGTGGTGCACGATTTGCGGCCAGTGCCTTTGGCCGATGTCGTGGAAGACGGCGCCAAAATCGAGCCCGGAGACCACGTGCTCATGGCGTTCGCAGTGGACGCGACCGGGATGAGCATCAAACCCCCGGTCGAGTCCACCCGTGGCCCGTTCGCCATCGTGCACTTCTGGGTCGGGGCAAAGGGCACGCCACGGTTCTCGGCGACGCACCCGCGAGTGGTTCACCACGCGCCCCGGGGAACGCTCAATGGGGAGGCCGCCGCAGACGCGGCGTCGTTGGACTTCTATCTCGTCGGCGCCCGGCTTGGTGTCGGCGCGTTCGGCCTCGAGGTCCAAGTTCACGGACCCGATGGTAGAGCCGTGCATACTCGACGGCTGTCCACGTGGTCGACGCACGCGGTGCGCGGCCTCGAAAGCGGGGACTATCGATTTCAGCTGTCGCTTCTCGACTCGACGGGTGCCCCTGTGGCAGGCGCCGGTGCCGAGAGCACGCGCACGATTACCGTCAATCGCGACGCGCCGGTGCCGGGTCCGACGAAGTGAGCGCCGAGTTCCTCGGTGGGCTGCTCACCGGGTGGTCCGTTCTTCAAGTCGCTCTCGGCGGCTTCTTCGTGCTCGCCCATTGGCTTCGACGCCGAGAGTCCGAATATCTCATCTTTGGTTGCGTTTGCTTCGCGCTAGCGGTTCTCACTGCCGGAATGGCGGCGACGTACCGCATCGCGCCTTCAGACACTTCGGCGTTTTTCCCCGCCTCACGAGTAGCCCATCTGGGGGCGATCGTAGCGACGGGGCTCAATCTGCATTTCGCGCTTCGCTACGTCGGTGTGGAGAAGTCCCGGTTCGTCTTCGCCATCTACGGCGTTGCTCTCGTCTACATCGGCGTGAATCTCAGTCACTCGTGGTGGGTCGGCAACGAGGTGCGTGTCGTCGAGTCGAGTCTCGTTGGTCCGCCGATTGCTCACTTCACGGCGACGCCGTCGGCGGCAGCCGTGTCGTTCTACGTCGTGGGTGTTCTCGAGGTCGCGATCGCCAACGCCCTGTTTCTGCGGGCGTACTTGGCGGGGAAACGCGAAGCCGCGACGGCCTTTGGCGGAGGGATCGTCGTGCTGGCCACCACGGTGAACGACGTGTTGCTGATCTCCGGCCAGCTCGAGTCCGAGTTTCTGATCCCGCACGGATTTTTGATCTACGGGTTTGCGGTCGCGAGCACGCTCTTGTTTCGCTATCAGCTCACTGCCGGGCAGCTCGAGTCGAGCGTCGACAACTTGCACCAGCGTACTCGGGAGCTTCGGACGTCGTACGCGGAGCTCGAGCTCGTTCAGGACGAGCTCGTCAAGAAGGAGCAGTTGGCTGCCGTGGGGGAGCTTGCGGCGATGATCGCCCACGAGGTCCGAAACCCACTCGCCGTCATCATGAACGCCATCGCGGGGTTGCGGCGGTCCGGAGTGAGCGAAACCGATCGAGAAACGCTCTTGTCAATCGTCGACGAAGAGACTGCCCGCCTCAACCGCCTCGTGACCGATCTGCTGCGTTTTGCTCGACCAGTGAGCGTCAAGCGGTCTAACATTTCGATCTCCGAGCTCGTGACGCGCGCCACGTCGGCCAACCGCGGCGCCGACGTTCGGGTAGAGATCGAGTCCGACAGTGAGATTCGAGAGGTGTCGGCGGACCCAGGACTCATGCGTTTGGTGTTGGACAACCTCATTGCGAATGCTTGTCAGGCCATGCCGGACGGCGGAACTGTGCGGGTCTCGATCGGTCGCGAACAGATCGAAGACGTGGATCACGTGCGCGTCGACATTCAGGATTCTGGGCCGGGCATGGAGGACGACGTGCTGACGCGAGCGATCGACCCGTTTTTCACTACTCGACCGAGCGGGACCGGGCTGGGTCTTCCGATCGTCGAGCGCATCATCGAAGCCCATGGAGGCACGATGCGAATCCAAAGCGAGTCGGGAGCCGGTACGACCGTGAGCCTTCTTTGGCCGCTGGAGCGCCCAACAGCACCGTCGCTCCAGTCGGCGTCGATGGTCGCCCGCGCCGACGCGAAGTGAATCGCTGCCGGTTCAGTCTTCTTGGATCGCCGCGGACATTCGCTTCCTCTGGTCGCGGCTGGGCTCCGCGCAACAAAACCAACTTTCGGTCAGCCGCGGCACGAAGTGGTCTGTCCGAGGCCGGATGGGCGGAGGCACGCGCTCGGCCAGGCTGTAGGCTGCGTTTCGTACGGCGACGATGGTCTCGTAGTTTGCCGCTTTCCGCGCGGTTCCTTGCTCGACGATTTGGCTGACCTCCGAAAACAGGGCGTCCATGCGGGGGTCGGGGTGTCGCCAGTCGTGGCTGAAGTCGTCCGCGCTCAGTCGACCGACCCAGTCAGGCGGCTCTGGGTTTCGATGCTCGAAGTCAGTGGCGCCGGGTCGGCGCGAGCGCGGCCAGAGCAAGGCCGAGCCCGGCGGTACGAGTAGTCGAATCGCGAGCTGAATCGGGTCGACGTTCTCGACCAGACCGTGCTCGAACGTGAAGTCGAGCAGGTCGAGGTAGTCGTCGAGCGTGGTCCACGGAGTGAACGATACCAAAGAGGGACGGAGCTCTATCTTCGCGGCCCGTAGAATTTCGAGGGCCTCGAGCACGTCTGCCCGGGTGTGTCCCTTGTCGAGCTCGACGAGAACCCGGTCCGAGAGCGACTCGACCGCCGAGACGACGAAGATGCAGCCAAGATCGCGGAGCTCTGGGAAATGTCTTCGATACCGAAGCACGTGTTCGATCTTCGTGGTGATGTCGAAGGTGACGCGGTGGTGTGCGGCGTGGAGCTGCTGCGCGATCTTCATCGCGTGACCTACGCCGTTGAGAAAATCCGGGTCTCCGAAGGTGATGTGGCGCGCCCCGGCCTCTACTTGCTGTCGGACGTCCGCGAGAACGACCTGTTCGGGCACGACAAAAAATCGACCGTCATAGACTGGAGTGACTGGGCAGTGCCGGCAGCGATGTTTGCACCCCCGGCTCGCCTCGGCGTAGCCCGCGACGGTAGTTTGGCCCTCCTTGGGGCCGACCAGCTTCGCGTAGCTTTCGAGCGGCGGTAGATCGTCACGTTTGGGCACCAGAAAGCGCAGGCGTTCGAGCACTGGCGGGCGAACTCGTCCTTCGACGTCGAGCGAGTCGGCCGTCGTCACTCCTTCGACGTCGATCGGGGACGCCGTGCCGATCGCGGCGACGAGTCGAGCGAGGGATTCCTCGAACTCCCCCCCGATGACCGAATCTGCGACGCCGCCGACGAGCGTGGGGGCGTTCATCCAAGCGTACAGGCCGAATAGGCAGATATGGGCGCGAGGGTTTCGCGCGCGGACCCGACGCGCGAGATCGCTTCCCAATCGGAGGGCGGTGTGCATCGGTACCGAGATGGCGATGAGCGAAGCCTGATCGATTGCGGCGTCGTCCGGAGGGTCGATGGACGCGTCGACGGCGGAAACCGCGTGACCGTCGGACTCGAGCCGGGCCGAGGCGGAGGCGAGCGTGAATGGTTGATGTCCGAGCTCGTAACAAGACACGAGAAGGACGTTTGCCGATCGCCCGGACACGGGATTCAGGGCGGCTTCGGGCGGCACGCTACTTGGACTGCTCGGGCACGAAGCCTTCGGGGAGCTGAGATCCTTCGCCGAAAAAGTAGTTGTCGAGCTCGGTCATCCAGATTTTCTGACCGTGTTCGCTCGTGAGGTCGAGTCGGTACTCGTTGATGAGCATTTTCGAGTGCTCGAGCCATGCTGTCCACGCGTCCTTGGAGACGCTCTCGAAGATCTTTTGTCCGACCTCGCCTTTGAGCGGCGCCTTGTCGAGACCTTCCATCTCCTTGCCGAACTTCACGCATTGGATCATTCGCGGCATGAGCCGTTTGTGGTCGTTCTCGCGCGCCGGGTCAAGGGATCGCTCAGCGAACTCGGTTCAGCAGTGGGCTGACGTCGATCTGTATGCAGCCAGCCGCCCGACGCAGAGTCGTTTCCACGCTCGCGGGATTGGGCCCCTTGGCAAACACGAAACCCAGATAGCTCGCCCCTTCGGGCAGTGCGCGGATCGAATCTCCGACCTTGGTCGACAGGGCGACCTCTTCTACCCCGGCAACGGCCTCCGCGAGACCGACGCCCGTGATCGCGCGCACGACCCCGTTTTTGGCGATCGGCAGCATGATCACTCCAGCCGCTCCGGAAGCCGGCTCGCGGGGCGGCATTTCACGGTCCGCCGCGAGCGCGATCAACTGCTCCTCGAGGTTCGCCCCGAGAGAGTCGAAAGCTCGTGAGCAGAGACCTCCGATAGAGCGGGCGGCCACTTCGAGCACGCTCGCTCGATCGTCGTGGACACGCAGCTCCGCGTGAATCGGTCCGTGCACGATGCCGAGGGCTGCCGCTGCGCGCCGGGCGACGTCGACGACGCTTTCCCTCGCCGCAGCTGGCAAACGAGTCGGTGTCACGTACAGGGTCTCTTCGAAGAACGGACCGACGAGCTCGTCCGGTTTGTCGAAGATGGCGAGGAGCTCGAAGCTACCGTGGCGCGCCATCCCTTCCACGGCGACCTCCCGCCCTTCGAGGTAGTTCTCGACGAGCAGTCGACTGAAGCTCGGATCGAGTCGGTTGGGACTCGAGTGCCTGTCGAGGATCGCCCGCGTGCGCGCGACGGCCCGAGCGAGCTCGAACTCGTCATTCGCGCGGATCACGCCTTGGCTACCGCTCAGCATCGGTGGCTTGACCACGACCGGAAACGGAAGAGGTAGGAGTGTCTCCGCATTTTGGTCGGGTTCGAGTACTCGCCACCGCGGACCGGGAACGCCGGCGCGCGCGAGGCGCTGCCGCATCAATCGTTTGTCCCGCGTCGCGGCGACGCCGTCGGGCTCGTTGCCGGGTACACCGAGTCGCTCCGCTACCCGTGCGGCGAGCCACGCAGTCAGCTCGTCGGTGCCCAGTACTCCGGATACTCCCGACGGGCCGAGCTCGCGTGTGAGCTCGGACACCGCAGCGTCTGGCGAGCTCAGATCCACCTGTAGCGCACGGCAGCCCAGTGGCTCGAAGACCTCCGCGGACACCTCGCTGGCGACGACGAGCCCGATGCCCAGGCGATCAGCGGCCTCGGCAAACGCCCGGGCGCGATAGCTGGTCGAGGGAAGCAGCACCAGAACGCGGGGAGGTGCAGCCATCGCCCAACGAGGCTAACAGGGAACACCGAAATGCACGTTCTTCTCCTCGCGTGGTGCGCCTCTGCGGTTCACTATTTGAGTGCGCTTCGCGCGTCTGGCGCGCAGGTGAGCGTGTTGACCGGTAGCGGTGCTCCCGCGGCCGCACCCCTCGGGAGTGAAAGCGGAGAGACGCTGCCGGTCACGACTTGCGCGGACGCGAACGCCCCCGATGTCCTTCGGCGTCTTGCCGAGCGCCGTCCGGATCTCGTCGTCGTCGCCGGCTGGCCGCGCATCCTCGGACAAGACTTTCTCGATATTGCACGCCTCGGCGTCGTGAACGCGCACCCCTCGATGTTGCCGGAGTACCGCGGTCGGCATCCGCTCTTCTGGACGCTCTTGAATGGCGACCGCCGGGCGGGCATTACGCTGCATCGCGTGACGCGGGACGTCGACGCGGGTCCCATTCTGCTCCAGCGATCGATTCCGGTTGCCGACGATGCGACCGCCCGCTCGCTGGCGGCGGCGCTCGACGAGGTCGGCGCCGGGCTCCTGGTTGAGCTGCTCGGTATGCTCCATGGCGGCGAGCTGCCTCCGGGTCGCCTCTCGTCGGACCGCGGTAGCTATCATCCACCCGTGTCCGAAAGCGACGTCGAGATCGATTGGAGCGGAACTGCGGGCGACGTCGATAGGTTGATCCGTGCGGCGGCGGGGACTCGGCCGGCCCACACGGCATACGGTGAACTGAAAGTGATCGTCGACGAAGCCAGTCCGAAGCCCGCCGGCGAAGAAGCGCCACCGGGGCAAGTGGTTGGCATCGGCGCCGACGGCATGACCGTCGCGGTTGGCTGTGGCGAGGCGATCGTCCTCCGGAGATTGAGGTTCTTCGCTCGCCCGCACACGGGCCTATCAGTCGCGCGGCACCTGGGAATCGAGGTGGGAGCGAGACTCGGAATCGACGGACGTCGCGTGCTATGAACGGGGAATGAAATCCTACGGAGAAGTCTCGCGGCAGCTCGTCGACGCGCTCGATCTCGAGCACCGCCCCATTGCCATCAGCGTGTCGGACGCGGTTCCTGCGGGAGTGCCGGCTCATGAGGGAGCCGTCCCCGCCGGCTGCTCGTTCTGGCAGAAAGCATCCCGAGGACCGTTCGCCACGGTCCCGACCGACCACGAGAACTGCGTCGTCGGCATGCACACTCACGGGCTGGCCCTCGAGACAGAGGCTCAGAAGATCGACCTCAAAGTGTCGCTCGATGTGTTCAACGAGCTCGGCTACGTGCGTACTGAAGACATCGCGCAGATCCCGACGCTCGAACCCGGTCGAGGTGTGGTGGTGTATGCGCCGCTCGCCCAGACACCGCTGGAGCCCGATGTCGTGCTGGTGTTTGCGAGCTCTCGCCAGGGCTTGCTCGTCACGGAGGCCGTTCAGCAGCTCGAGGGCAACATGCCACCGGCGCTCGGTCGGCCGGCGTGCGCCATCGTCCCGCAGGCCGTCGGCTCGAAGCGCGCGGCGCTCAGCTTGGGGTGCTGTGGGGCGCGGGCCTATCTCGACGTCTTTGGTGACGCTTTGGCGCTTTGGGCTCTACCAGGTCCCCGCGTCGGCGAGTATGCGGACCGAATAGAGGTGCTGGCCAAAGCGAATCAGGTTCTGACGCGCTTCCACGAAATTCGCCGCGCGGACGTCGAAGCGGGCGGGCAGCCAAGCGTGAGCGACTCTCTGTCGCGCCTCCAAGCCTCGAGCTGAGGCCAATGGGTGGTGGATTCTTGCGTTCGCGGTCAGGCATGCGCTGGTAGTTGCTGTACGGCGCGGCAGAAGTGCTCGTCCCATCCCTCGAGCTCGTCGAGAAGGCTTCGGCCTTCCGGCGTGGTTTCGGCGTTTGTCGACAGCGTCATGATGCCCTCGTGATTCCCGCGCACGATCTCGCGATAGCGCTTCGAAAATCCGTCCCGGCGAGACATCGGGTGCTCGGCGTCGAGCATCTTCTCGTAGAGGCGGGCCACCGGCACGAACGCATGAACCGCGAGCAGGATCCCGTGCAGCGGACGCGCGTCGGGTCGAATCGGCGACGAAAATAATGGCTCGAAAGCGTTCAAAAGAAGCGGCGACAGAGTCTGTAGCGCGTTGATCTTGTTGTGGGAGAACTCGTGCACGACGGCTTCGGTCATCGTCATGGGGTCCGGGTGCAGCGTCAGATACGCCGTGCCCACCGCCTCGGCATAGGATGCAGAAAGGTGAGTTTTGTCATCGGAGCCAACCGGAACGAGGGTCTGCATGACGAGCCGAATCTCGCCCGCGAGGTCCGGCAAATGAGAATCGACGAGCTCGAAGGCGCCGGCGATGCTTTGGGTCCACTCCTCCGGACTGCGACCGCCGAGATCGACTTGATTGCCGGATTTTTCCGGGTGGACTTCGTAGTCGCTGAGCGGGTTGTTGTCGGCACACGCCAAGAGCAATCCATCTACGATTGGGTAGTACGGGCGGCGGACGGTGATGCAGTCCGGCACGATACCGCCGTGTTCGAGCGCATCGATGTCGCACTCGACTGTGCTGCCGCCTTGCTGTAGCACCACGCGACCGGGCTTGAAGCCGACGCGCCAACCGGCTGAAAAACCGAGGGCGAGTCCGGCGCCAATCGACAACAGGCGCTCCGGGGCTTCGGCGAGCCGCACGCCGTCCGGTGGCAAAGCCCGTGCCCGCGCGAGCTCAAACGACAACAGCGCCGTCAACTCGCCGAGCCAGGCGTCCAGCTTTCGCGGGTGGCCGTCGCCCAAGAGCTCGGTGTGCAAGCAGCGGATGAGTGTCGAGACCGTCGGGCGGCGGACGACCGAAAAGACGAGACCGGCTCCGTCGTCGCGCAGCGTGCTCTCGACGATCTGCCGCACGTCGGCAAAAGCATCGAAGGTGCGAGAGCTGAACCTGCCCACGGGCAGCTGCAACAAGTCGCCAACGCAAAGCTTGAGGTACGTCCCCAGAACTCGGCGCGCCGTGGTCGACCGGTCGTCCGGAATCGTGAGGTCTTTCAACGGCTCCAAGGCCGAGGCATCGTAGCAGGGCTTGACCTGCAAAGCGGGGTGACCAAAGCTCGCTGGCCCAAGTGGCCAAGCGGCGCCGTTATCTGTTCGTCTGCGTCAACCGTCGACCCGATGGGACGCCCAAGGGGTCCTGTGCGGTCCGCGGTTCGGTCGATCTCCATGCTCGGTTGAAAACGATGCTCAAGGAGCGCGGGCTGGCAGCGACCGAAGTTCGCGCTTGCACGTCCAGCTGCCTCGACACGTGCTGGGTCGGGCCCACCATCTCCGTCCAGCCGGATGATTACTTCTACGGCAACGTCACCGAAGCAGATCTGCCGGAGATCATCGATGCCCTGGAAAAGGACGAGCGCGTCGAGCGACTCGTGCTCGAGCCGAGCGACTTCATGATGCCGAAGGAGGTCGCGGTGGCAGAGAAAGAGTACAAGGAGAGACTCGAGCGTGAGGGCTCGTGACCGCCTTTCAGTTCACCGAGACGATGGCCGGGAGCTATCACTTGCTGTCGGCTCCGGAAGAAGAGCGCCCGATGTCGTTCACCATCAACGCTCGTTCTCGCTCTTTGTCGCGCTTTCTGGGCCGGCGCGTCGTCGAGATCGAGGGCGAAGTCGACGCCGAGGACTTCGCCGACCACAAGCCTCTACGCGGGACGCTCGAGCTCGACGTCGTCATGACTCGTCGGCTTCCCTATCGCTTCGAGTTCACTGCCAACGACGGCCGGCGCTACGCCTTCGCCGGGCAGAAGAACGTCACCTTCCGACGCCTGCTGGACTCGATGACCGTGCTGCCCGGCAGCATCCTCGACCCTGACGGCAACGAGATCGGGCGCGCCGAGCTGAGATTCGACATCAAGTCCGACATCTTCCGATTCCTCAAGAGCTGGCGACGGGCCTGAAAACAAACCTCGATCCGGAGAGCGACGTGCAGAGACTCGACCCCAAGAGCACCGCGCTGGTCGTCGTCGACATTCAAGAGAGGCTCGCCGCAGAGATGCCGGACGGGCAAATGGTCGAGTTGCAGCGAGCGAGCAAGATTCTTCTCGAAGCCGCCCGGCTCTTGGGTGCCCCGGTTCTGCTGACCGAGCAGTATCCCAAGGGGCTCGGCGCGACGCTTTCGGACATTCGAGAATCGGCGGCCGGGGCGTCGGCCGCCGTTTTCGAAAAAACCGAGTTCAGCGCGTGTGACGCCCTCGGCTTTGGAGAGGCACTCGAGAAGACCCGCGCGCGTGCAGCCGTCGTGATTGGCATGGAGTCTCACGTTTGCGTCTACCAAACTGTGCGAGATCTCGTCCGGCGCGGGCTCGAGGTGTACGTGCCCATCGATGGGGTGACGTCTCGGCGTGACGACCATCGGGAAACGGGATTGTCACTGTGTGAGAAGGCGGGAGCGACGAGAACCACCGCAGAATCCACCGTTTTCGACTGGCTGAGGCAGGCTAGCGGACCCGAGTTCAAGCAGTTGTCCAAGTTGATTCGTTAGGCCAAGATCGACTTTGGCGCTGCGGCATGCAAAAGAGTTTCGAGAGGCGACTGTTCGGGCTCGCTGGCGCGGCGGCGCTGGTGGCGTGCGGCGGCGAACCGACTGAGGATCGGGTGCGCCGAGCTCGTTCGGAGCTGGCCGCGCCCCTGCCGCAGGCGTTCTGCGACATCATCGTCGACGGCGTCGGTACCGTTCCGGCGGAGACGGACTACTTACCCAACGTGGTGACTTGCGAAAACGGGGGCGCGGGGATCGAGGCACTCAAAGCGCAGGCGATCGCCGCTCGTTCCGTTGCCTATTGGACGATGGGAACCGACGGCAGCATTTGCGACAGTCAGGGCTGTCAGGTCTACAGCTGCGGCCGGGCACCGAGCGCCGAGGCGATTCGTGCCGTCGAAGAAACCAGCGGCTTGTACCTCTCTTACGACAGCCTCGTTACTTTCGGTTTCTACGTCGACGGCGACCACGGCACAGCGCCGCCAACCTGCCGCGGCAGCGCGAGCTCGGGCAACCCCGGGGCTAGTCGGGAGCAATGGATCACCTACAACGAGGGCCAGACTGGAGCTTCAGTGCAAATGTCGCCTCTGGGGTTCATCCCGATGAACCAAGCGATTTTCGGTCAGAACCGCGGGTGCATGAGCCAGTGGGGGGCCCGTTGCCTCGAGAATGACCTGGGCTACGACGTCGACGGCATTCTGCGTTTCTATTACGGCGACGACATCGAGGTGACGCAGGCGACGGGTCCCTGCATCAACACCAACGAGCGGGCGCCAGACGGAGAGCTCGAGTCGGTGGACTGCAGCTTCATCGAAGGCTGGTCGCAGGATCCCGATACACCGACGACGGCGGTCGACGTGCTCGTGTATGTCGACGAGCAACCCGGAGATCCCGCGGCGGCGCCAACCGTCGTCGACGTGGCCGACTTGACTCGCTCGGATCTTTGCGCCGCCCTGGGTAGCTGTGATCACGGCTTTCTCATCCCCACTCCAGCGCGTGTGTTCGACGGCAACGAGCACACGGTCCACGTCTTCGTGAGCGACACCGAGGGCGGCGCCGACCGCGAGCTCGGTGGAAGCCCGCGGACCGTCACCTGCAATGCGAGGCCGGACGCTGGGTCAGGCGGCGCCATGAGCGATGCCGGCCCCGGCCCGAGCGGCGGATCGGGTGGAGGCGCAACGAACTCCGGTGGGGCGGCGGGCGCGTCCGGGCAGGGACCCGGGAGCGAGACCCGAGTCGTCGGGCAAGGGGGATGTTCCGTCACGAGCGGCTCGAGGCGGACCGGCGCGGGCTTCGGCCTCGTCGCCGCACTGGCGATCCTTGGCTACCGCCGGAAGAGAGCCAGAAGTATCTAGAATTTATTACATTTGACGAGCTGTCTTTGATGAGACAAAGTGTCTGCATGTCCGACATGATGTCATCGGCAGCTGTCAACTCGTCGCCCCCGAGCTCACCAGGCTCCACCGACCGGGGTCCGGCGTTGCCGCGAGAGGCGACCATCGTGGTCGTCGACGACGAGCCGAGCAATCTGACGAGTCTCGAGAAAATCTTCCAGCGAGAGGGGCTGCGCGTGTTCACCGCGGAGAACGCGAAGCTCGCGTTGGAGCTGGTGCGAAAGCACCGCGTGCAAGTCGTGCTCACGGATTTGATGATGCCGGGCACGAACGGCGTGGAGTTGCTCCGCGCCGTCAAGGAGCTGTCTCCCGACACCGAAGTCGTGATGATGACGGCCTACGGGACGGTGGAGGTGGCGGTTCAAGCGATGCGCGAAGGCGCTTATGATTTCGTCGAAAAACCGCTCAAGCGCATGACGATCGTCAAGACCGTGCGCAAGGCCGCTGAGCGCCACTCGCTGGTCGCCGAGAATCGTTCGCTCAAGCAGGAGCTCGAGATGCTCACGTCTCGTGACATCGTCGGGCAGAGTACCGCGCTACGCAGCGTGCTCGAGGTAGCTACTCAAGCGGCGCCGTCGAGCGCGACCGTGCTGGTGTTGGGAGAGAGCGGGACGGGCAAGGAGCTGCTCGCGCGGTACATTCACGGAAAGAGCTCGCGATCCACGGGACCTTTCGTGGCCGTCAACTGTGCCGCGATTCCGGAGTCGATTCTCGAGAGTGAGCTGTTCGGTCACGAAAAGGGAGCGTTTACCGGCGCGGTGGCGCGTCGGGACGGACGGTTCGCGCGGGCCAGAGGCGGAACGATATTTCTCGACGAGATCGGCGAGCTCAGCGCGGCCGTGCAAGTGAAAATTCTCAGGGTGCTGCAGGAAGGCGAATACGAGCCGGTCGGCGGAGACACGAAAAAAGCCGACGTGAGGATCGTCGCCGCGACGAATCGCGACCTCACTGCCGAGGTCGAGGCCGGTCGCTTTCGAGAGGATTTGTTCTATCGGCTCAACGTCATCGCGATCACCGCGCCCCCGCTACGCAGCCGCCGAGAGGACATCCCGCTCTTGGTGGATCACTTTCTCGGCGTCTACTGCACGAAGAATGGGCGCGCGCGCTTGGTGGTGGCCGCTGAGGTGATGCGCAAGCTCATGGACTATTCTTGGCCCGGCAACGTGCGTGAGCTCGAGAACGTCGTCGAGCGAGCGACCGTGTTGTGTCGCGGGGACAATCTCCAGCTCGAGGACCTGCCGGAGGCGGTCGTGCAGGCTTCGGATCCCCAGGCGAGCAATCTCGCGTTTCCCATCGGGACTCCGCTTCACGAGGTCGAGCACGCGCTCATCCGCGACACCCTCAGGTACACGAATGGCGACAAGTCGCTCGCCGCGCAATTGCTCGGAATTTCGACGCGCACCATCTACCGAAAGCTCGACGAAGCCAGCTAATCCGTCAGGCTCTCGAGCGGCTCTTTTCGGCGAAACGAGCGCTCTCGCACGCCCAAAAACGGCTCTGAAACCCATTGTCACATTGTCACACCGCTCGTCTGTGCAGCTGTTTTGCTGCCACCTTGGCGATCGACTCCCCCGGGCTATGCAAAACCCCAGCGATTTTGAAGCATTGACGCCTGGCACGGGTCTCGCTTAGAGGGGCTCGGACCCGTGAGCCCGGACATTTTCCTCAAGAAGTACTTCGTGGGCGTCGTCTTGGCGCTCGTGAGCCTGGCCGCTTATTTCCAGGCCAAAGGAACCACTCAGCTCATCGGTGTCGGGCTCGGTCCCGACGAGGCATCGCTTTCGACAATCACGGGCGGGACGCTTCTTCCTCCGAAGCCCGGCGGCCTCGGCAGCAGCAAGAGCGCCGAGCCGATCCTCGCTCGCAACCCGTTCGATTCGGTCACTGGTCCGCTGAACGCCAAGCCGATCGAAACCATGGACCTCTCGCAGCCGGATGCGGTCGTCGACACCAAAGATCCGCTAGGGGCGCCGGTGTGCGAAGGCACTCGCCTCGAGATCGTGACGGAGTCGACCGACCCATTGTGGTCACTAGCCGCCATCCAAGGTCCCGGCGAGCCCATGAGCAAAGTTCGGCGCATTGGTGACGACGTCGGCGCGAAAGAGGTCGCGTACATCGGCTACAATTGGCGCGAGGGTAGCCCCGCCGTCTGGTTGGCCGGCGGGTCGCACCTTTGCCAGGCCCTGCTGTTCGCGAAGCAACCGCCGCCGCCGGCTGCCCCGCCGAAGCCGGCCGCCGGCGCGCCGGGACCGAGCAAGGTGCCGCCCGCCAAACGCGCTGGTCCGAGCAAGGTGCCGAAGGAAATCGCTGACAAGATCCAGCGAGTCAGCGAAAGCGAATTCAACGTCGATCGCGTGGTCGTAGACAAGATCCTGGAGAATCAAGCAGAGCTGATGCGTTCGGCGCGGATCGTGCCCGAGCAAAAAGACGGAAAGGTCGTTGGCATTCGCATGTTCGGGATCCGACCGGAAACGTTGCTCGGTCACCTCGGATTTCAGAATGGCGACCGGCTCGAAACCATCAACGGGTTCGACATGACGAGCCCGGAGAAAGCTCTCGAGGCCTACGCCCGTCTTCGCACGGCGCCGGGTCTCGCCGTGAAGATCAACCGACGCGGCAAACCGATCACGGTGGATTTCAAAATCAAATGAAGAGTCGTCGAGCGCTCTCCTGGCTGGCCGGTGCGCTAGTCGTCACGTGGGTGGCCGCCGCCATGGCCCAGGCCCCACTTCGCGCGAAACCCAAACCCCCAGCGCCTCGCACGCCACCGGCCACGGTCGGCAAACCACCGGCGAAGCCTGCCGCGGCGGCCCAAGTTGCCCCAGGAAAAACAGCGACGGACCAGGACCCGCCCGGCGCCAAGGGCCCGCTCCCGACGAGCATGGAGTCGATCGCCAAGGCCGTGGACGTGCCCTACCGACCGAAACCCCGCGGTCACATGGTCAAGTTCAACCTCCAGGACGCCGACCTGTCCGAGCTCGTGAACCACATCAGCGGCATGACCGGCAAACGGTTCATCTATGGATCGAAGGTGCGGGCGATCAAGGCGACGGTCGTGTCACCGACGCCGGTGACGCTGACCGAAGCGTACGAGGCGTTCTTGTCGATCCTGGAAGCCAACGGCATGACCGTCGTGCCCCACGGCCGCTTTCTGAAGATCGTGGACAGCGGTGGCGTCGTGTCTCGGGACACTCCCGTCTACGCGCGCGGCGCCCCTATCCCCGACACCGACCGGTTCATCACCCGCCTCTATCGACTGAAGAACGTCGGCTCCGAAGAGGTCTCGGCGCTGCTCGGCAAGTTCAAGAGCAAGGAAGGTGACATCAGCATCTACGCCCCAGGGCAGTTGCTCATCATCACCGACACGGGCTCGAACATTCAGCGAATGATTCGCATCATCGAAGAAGTCGATATCGGGGGAGCGGGCCCGAAGATGTGGATCGAGCCGATCAACTACGGCTCGGCCACCGAGATGGCGCAGCGGATCAACGACATCTTCGAGCTCGGCGCCGCTGGCGGTGCGGGTGGAGGCGGCGGTCTCAGCAAGGTGGTTGCGGACGAAACAAGCAATTCGCTCGTCGTCATCGGCACCGAAGACTCGTATCTGAAGTTGCTCGAGTTTCTGAAGCGCGTGGACGCGAAACCCGTGAGCGAAGGCAAGATTCACGTGTTGCCGCTGCAGCACGCGGTCGCTCAGGAGCTCGCCCAGGTGCTGACGCAGATGCTGCAGGGGGCCGCAGCGCCCGCCGCCCGAGGTCGAGGTGCCGCGCCAGCCGCGGGCGCCGGCACGGTCTCGGGCATCTTCGAGAGCGAGGTGCGCATCATCGCCGATCAAGCGACGAACTCGCTGGTCGTGACGTCGACGGGGCGCGATTTCGCTCAGCTGCGCCTCGTGGTCGAGAAGCTCGACCAACCTCGGCGGCAGGTGTTCATCGAGGCGGTCATCATGGATGTTTCGGTCGACCGCCAGAACCAAATGGGCTTGAGCTACCACGGCGGCGCTACGGCGGATCTCGGTGGCGGCGAAGACACCCTCATCTTCGGCGGCCTCAACCCACTCAACACGATCCTTCTGCCGGATCCGAACAGCCTTCAGGGGTTCGCGCTCGGCGTGCGCGGACCCGGCCTCGACGGCTCGACGAACCTCTTGGGCACGGGTCTGAGCGTGCCAGCGTTCGGAGTGATCCTGAACGCGCTGGCCACGAGCGGCGACGCCAACGTGCTTTCGACGCCGCACATTCTCGCCACCGACAACGTGCAGGCGGAGATCAACGTCGGAGAGAACATCCCGCTGCAACAGAACATCGGCGGCGGCGGACTCGGCAACCTCGCCGGCCTGGCTCAGGCCGCGGGTGGTCAGGCGGCCGGCGCCGGTGGCCTCGGGGCGCTCGCCGGACTCGCCGGCGGGTTGGGCGGTTTCTCTGCTCCGCGGCAGGACGTCGGTACTCGGATCCGGGTGACTCCGCACATCAACGATTCGGACCAAGTTCGTCTGGAAATCGAAGAGGAAATCAGTGAGCAGGGCGCGGCTTCCGGCAACCTCGGTGCCGTTTCGATCACCCAGCGCACCGCACGCACCACGGTCATCGTCGACGATCAGCAGACCGTCGTCATCGGTGGTCTCATGCGGGACGCGATCGTCAAGACGAAGGAGAAGGTGCCGATACTGGGCGACCTGCCCGTGCTCGGCTTCCTCTTCCGCAGCTCCACTACCCAGACGCGCAAGACGAATCTGTTGCTCATTCTCACGCCCTACGTGATCCACGATCAGAGCGACCTTCGGAAGATCTTCCAGCGCAAGATGCAGGAGCGGCAGGAGTTCATCGATCGCTATTTCGTTTTCAACGCTTCGGATGATTGGACACCCCCGAGGGATTTCGAGCGAGCCAACGGCCTCGTGGAAAACATCCGTCAGGCGCACATGGACATGGCGGAGCGACGTCGGCTCGAGCTCGAGAGCCAGCCCCGGGAGGAGGTCGGGCACCCGCCGAGCGCGCCGATAGCGCTGCCCGTCAGCATCGCGCCGAAGCCCACGACGGGCACGCGGCGCCAGCCCGTGAAGAAGAAACCAGTGCCCAAGAAGAAAGCCGCGCCGAGGCGTCAGACCAACCCCAAAGCGCCGGCCCGCCCAGCGACGACGCGTCAACGCAGTGAGCTCGGCAGCCCCATCAGGATCAATCCAATCGCTCGCAACGTCGGCGGTGCGGTGGAGCGCGTGGAGTAGGTCGTGCATACCGAGCAACGTGCCCTCGGCGACATCTTGGTGCGGCACGGCGTCACCACACCCGACGTGCTCGAACCTCTCTTCGCGCAACAGCGAGAGAAAGGCGCCGCCCTCGTGGACCTGCTCGTGTCCTCGGACATCACCACCGAGGAGCAAGTCGCGAGCGCGCTGGCCGCCGAATGCGGGCTGGTTTTCGTCCAGAAGGTCGATCCGGACGCCGTACCGACACAGTTGGCGACTCAGCTGCCGATTGGATTTTCGCGGAGCCACAAGCTGCTCGTGGTCGCCGAGCAGGGCCACTACTTCGACGTCATCTGCGCCGACCCGCTCGACACGGTCGGACTCGACGGTGTTCGCGCAGCGCTCGGCAAGCCGGTGAACCCAGCGGTCGCTCCGGCGGCAGTCATCGAGGACGCGATCAACCGCGTCTACGAGCGACAAGAAACCGCCGGCGAGCTCGAGCCCGAAGAAGGCATCAGTGACGACGACGAACAGGATATCCTCGACTCGGACGAAGACGCCCCGGTCATCCGTTGGGTGAACGGATTGTTCAAGCAAGCCGTCAAGGAGCGCGCGAGCGACATCCACATCGAGCCGGAGGAAAAAGAGATCATCGTCCGCTACCGCGTCGACGGGCAGCTGCACGTCGCGAAACGGGCGAGCCGCCAATTCATGAGCTCGGTCGTGGCCCGCGTGAAGATCATGGCCGGCCTCAACATCGCCGAGAAGCGCCTGCCGCAGGACGGCCGCATCTCGCTCAAGATTGCCGGCCGCGGGATCGACATTCGTGTTTCGACCATCCCGACGAGTCGCGACCACGAGCGCATCGTGATGCGGCTCTTGCACAAGAGCGCCGTCTTGCTCGATCTCGACGTGCTCGGTTTTGCGCCACGGGACTACGCCTTGATGGAGGCGGTGATTCACAAACCCAACGGGATCGTCATGGTCACCGGGCCGACGGGTAGCGGAAAGACGACCACGCTCTATGCGTGCCTCAACAAGATCAATCGCTCGAACATCAACATCCTCACTGCGGAGGACCCCGTCGAGTACGAAATCGGCGGGATCCACCAGGTCGCCGTTCAGCCGAAGATCGGGTTGAGTTTCGCGAGCGCGCTCCGCGCGTTTCTCCGCCAGGACCCCGACGTGATCATGGTGGGAGAGATTCGCGATCGTGAGACGGCCGAAATTTCGATCCACGCGTCGATGACCGGCCACCTCGTGCTGAGCACCATCCACACCAACGACGCGGCTGGTGCGGTCACCAGGCTCGTCGAGATGGACATCGAGCCGTTTTTGGTTCGCTCGACCGTGGTCGGGCTCTTGGCTCAGCGTCTGATTCGTGTGCTCTGCCCCGAGTGCAAAGAAGCGTACTCCGCCAGCGAGCTCGAGCTCGAGCAGCTGGGCATCGACCCCGACCGAACCAAGCATCGGGAAGAGAGGGTGATGTCGTCGCGGTACAAACCACACGGCGTCGCGTACGAGCCGGTGGGTTGGCGAGGACCAGGCATGCCGACCTTCTATCGAGAAAAGGGCTGCCCGAAGTGTCTCGGTACGGGGTTCTCGGGCCGCCTCGGGATCTACGAGTTCATGGTCATCGACGACACCGTGGGGCAGCTGATTTTGAAAAGCTCCGACGCACAAAGCATCAAGCGCGCGGCTCAAGAGCAGGGCATGGACACACTGCGCGACGATGGAGCGCGAAAGGTTCTCGAGGGCAAGACCACGGTGCAGGAGGTGCTCGCCGCCACTCAAGAAGACGTGTTCGACGGGTAGGTGACGGATGGCTGTTTTCGAATACCGCGGCATCCAAGTCGACTCCGGCAAGCCCACGAAGGGCTATCGCGACGCGGAGAACGTCAAGGTGCTGCGCGGGATTC
>JAJDAH010000141.1 GCA_029261965.1 Polyangiaceae bacterium | reverse complement strand
TCCGCATGTCCCGGTCGAAAAGCTCGGCTCGGGTGGAACGCCGATTGCACGAGGCTCGAGTCGTCCCGTCGTCCTCATCGACGACTGCTCGTGTCTCTGGTTCGTGGCGCGTGCATGCAGAAAGAAGGTGACGCATGGATCGTCGACTCGTTCTAGAGCTGCCAGCCTCGCAGTCGAACAATCCAGCGCTCTGGAAACTAGCCGGAGTCCCTCTTCTGGTTCGATTGATCATCGAAGGCGCGCGCGCCGGGGTGGACGACTTCGTCGTCGTCGGCGTCGGTGTAAATCTCAACCGCGCCCGGCGTGCCATCGAAGCTGATTCACGCATGCGCGGCTTCAGGATTTGGTATCAGAGCGCCTTCGCCGGGGACGGGGTCACCGTGCCGGCGAATCTACACATGGGGCGCGAACCCTGGAGCTTTGTCTCGGTGCACACACCGATGGACCTGCTCCTGGCGTAGCGGGAGCTCTGCCGCGGCTTGCGCACGCCGACGTCGAGGCTCTTGTCGCGGGAGGTCTACTCGCGATTCTCGCTGCCGCTGAGCTGGATTCTCGCGGAGACGCCCATGACGGCGAATCAGATGACGCTGCTTCACACGGTCGTGGGCTTCTTCGGCTGCGCCCTCATCGGCATGGGCGACCTGTGGTCCTTGGCAGCGGGCACGACTCTTCTTCAGGTGAGTTGCATGCTGGATCTCTGCGACGGAGAGCTCGCTCGGGCAAAGTTGATCGAGTCGAACGGTGGTCAGTGGCTCGACACGGTGTGCGATCACTCGACACATCTGGCCTTCATCGTTGGCCTCACAGTGGGCTACATGCGCTTCGCCGCCGCCCAGGGATTGTCCTGGGCGGCGCACGTACCGGCGCTCGGAGGGCTGACGTCCGCCGTCGCAGTGGCCCTCGTACTCGGGCTAGTCATCTACGTGCGCCGACACCGCCTGGGTGGCAGCCTCAACGCTGTGGCGAGAGACTATGACGCGCGCGTGACAGGGCCACATCGAGGCGCGTTCTTCGCGGGGCTGCATCAACTTCGGATCCTCGGTGAACGAGATCAGTTTACGCCGATCATCGCGAGCGTCGGTGTCGCCGCTTGGCTGTGGCAGAGCGCTTTCTTCTATCACGTCCTCTTTTTCGGCACGTTGATCGTCGTACAGCTGATGCTCGTGTACTTCGCGGCCGGAGCGCTCAAAGCGCGCTCGTTGAGGACGGCATGAGCAAGTCTGAGGCTCTGGAGTCGTGGTCGGTGCGCGCCCGGCGCGCCTACAAGACTCTGAACGTTTACAAGGTTCGCTACTCTCCTATCGAGCGGTTTCTCCACCACCGGACCGACGTCCACCTCGTTTGGTTTCCGAAGACCGGCGGCACTTGGGCGAGACTTCTTTTGAACAATGCCCTGTCGATGCACACGGGTGTGCGACCGGCCGACCCGCTCGACTTCGGTGAATTTCACCGCCACAACCCTTCGCTCCCGACCATACGCCCGCACAACGACGACGAGCCGCACTGGAAGACTCCCGAGCAACTCGAGCGCGACAAGAGTGCCTATCGCGGCAAGCGTGTGATCCTTCTGGTTCGCGATCCGCGTGATGCCGTAGTGTCGCTCTATTTTCAGAAGACCAAGCGATGGAAGGTGCTCGAAGGGTCGCTGCACGATTTCGTCTGGCAGGCGAGCGGGTCGTTGCGGACGATGATCGCATTCTACGGCGCGTGGGCGGCACAGCGACATGTGCCCTTGGCCATTAGCCTCGTTCGCTACGAAGATCTTCATCGCGATCCGCGGACCGAGCTCTGTCGTCTTCTGGACTTCGCCGGGCTCCGACAAGTTCGCGACGAGGTCGTCGACGCGGCGGTCGAGGCAAGCTCATTCGACACGATGCGTAGGCGCGAAGTGTCGTTGGAGTTCGGTACTAGTCGGTTGCGCCCGGGGATCCGCGGTGATCATGAATCGTTCAAGGCCCGGCGCGGACTCGTGGGTGGTTTTTCCGATTATCTTTGCCCCGAGGATGTCGAGCGGGCCACCGAGGTCGTTCGGCGCACCATGAACCCGTGGTACGGGTATTCGTAGGCGCCGTGCTCTACCCCGACCGCCTAGCTAGCTAGCTAGCTAGTGTCTCCACCACACTCTGGAGAGAACCGGGACACGGATCAGAGCTGTGCCTTTGCCGTAAAAACTCGGCGGCCTTGCCCCGGAGGGGCCGCCGAGTTTTGTAAGCAATCACAGAATCCAGGGGACTAGACAATCATCGAATGATGGCGCGTCGACCGTTCCGTTTGATGTCGAAGTGGAAGTGGTCGTAGTGCGCGGCGTCGTAGTTCGGGGTCAAGATGTGGTGAAAAATCGCTGCGCGCCTCAAGTCACAGACGATGTTTCTGAGCAGGATCGCCTTCTCTCCCTCCGCGTGGCCGTCGGGCCCGCACACCGGCTCTCCGATGTCGCCATCCCAGTCCTTCTGTACTGAAAGCCGGCGTCCGTCGGCCAGAGCGAAGGCGACCACGTCCGCTGCCAACCCGTGCGCATGCTGACTCTTGACGCGCTTGTTGAGCTTCGAACCCGGCCGGTAGATCGTGCCGACGATGACTTCGGTGACCTCGTGCCGTTTCAAGATCTGCCCCATCTCGTCGAACACGAGTGCCAGGCGGCAGTCGAAGACACCGAACCTGCTCGAGCGCCCGGCAGTACGGAATTTGATGCCGCCGATGGGCCCCGCGACTCGGAAAGCCGTTGCGACACCTGGAGTTGGGCGCCGATCGCGGGAGACTGCCAGCTTCCGGCGTTTGGCCTCGGCTCGACATGCCGCAGGACTGAGATTGGCCAGCCGCTTGGCGGGGGCACGTGACGACAGCGTCGCTCCCGTGACGGGCTCGTGAAACGGATGTCGGGTCGCTGGCACTGCCGGGGAGGCGTCGCCCGACTCCGAATCGCCGGCGAGGTCAGGCGCCGCGTCCGACTCGCCGACCAAGACGCCAGCCTCACCAGGAGGCTCGGCTTGAACGACGCCAGAATCACGAGTCGGCTGGGGGCCGTCGGGCCGCAGAACTTCGGGATCCCGGTCGGCGAGTTTGCTCGAGCTAGCGGCGGCGCATCCCACGGCGAAAAGTGTCACGCCGCACGCCAGCTTGGAAATGCCAGACATCCAGCGCGACATATAGCGCTGGTCTCACGCCCACGATCCAGTAACGCGCGTTAGAAGTACGCCGTCGGCGAAATATGGGGGTTACGGGACGCAAAACTCTCCGTGCATTCTGGATGAGAACGCCGTGCCGCCATCCACGAGGTCACCCGAGATGAAAAACGTCCCGTAGGCGCCTTCGAAGCGACCGGTACCCCCCACGACCCTGGCCAACTCGGTGAATTTTTCACGGCTCACGGAAAAGATGCCCAAGTCACGCACGTGAAGGTCGCCGCGCCGGCCTTTCAACGTCAGCTCGCCCGAGTAGCTCATTTCGGTGGGGGGCTCGATGGCCGGCATGCCCGCAGAAGGGACCAGGGCGTAGGTCGTGAACGCCGTGAGACCGTTCAGGCGACCGCCTCCGGTCACGGTGCCTTCGGTGCAGAGCCCTACGGGACTCGTGCAGCCTTCCGCGACTGCCGCCGCGTAGATTTTCCCTTTGACTCGATGACACTTCTCGCCAGCCTCGGCGCTGGCCACGAAAGTCGACGCGCCCAATGCGACGACGCATCCGGCGATCAGGAGGGCGACAGTTCTGTTGCGGCGTCGGGTAGTCATCGGCGTCTCCTCTTTGGCGGTTGGATCGAAACGGTTCGAAAGCGAGTGCTCCCAAACTTCAAAGTGCACGGCATGCGAGGACAGTGCAACGCGATTTTCTCGAGCGGTGCGCTTTTTCTTCGGGCTGTCCGGACGAGCATGACGACGTCGTAGGTGTCGCTCGTACACGTCGGACCGAGGCTGACGAGAGCGTCGGACGAAGTACTACGCGTTCGGTCGAACACTACTCGGTCGTCGCCGTTCGACTGCGAATCGATCGCCTGCAGGTTGCGGACTACCGCTGCGCGCGCCGCGGTGGGGGTACGGAATCCGCGGCAGCAGGAGGGAAGTCCGATGCCCTTCTGTTGGCGGCGAGTGCTCCGGAAACGCGTCGCTGAACGTATGCGGCCTTCATGCGCACTCGCGAGCCAACGCTCTCTGCCCGTCGCAGCCTTCCGTCTCGAAACATTTGTTGGCACACAGAGCGTTGCACTTTCCCGCTCGAAGTCTTGGGGACGCTGCCTGGGGCGACGAGGACTGCGCGGGAGAGGGGAACCCCGAAGTGCGCGGCGACTACCGCCTTCATCTCCGCCTTGATCTCGTCGACTCTGCGCCAACACTTCGGGTCCATCGCGGCGACCATGCAAAGCTCCTCGGTGCCGGCGCTGCTTCGAATGCCGAACGCTACGACCGACCCGAGCGTGATGCCGTCGACCTTGGAGACCTTCCGCTCGATGTCGGCCGGGACGAAGTTTCGTCCGCCGATGATGACGAGGTCTTTGATTCGGTCGACGATGAAGAGGTTTCCCTCGGCAAAATAGCCGAGATCTCCGGTGCGAACTTCCGGAGCAGATCTCGCTTTCCGGCCGTAGTAGCCGCGGGTCACCGAAGGACCGGACACCACGACCTCACCAATGCAGCGGTCCGCGAGCGCAGCGCCGTCCGCTGACTGGATCTCGATGTGATGGCCCGGGACGGCTTGGCCGACACTCACGACACTCACCGCGTCGTGGCTGCTTCGAGCACACTCTTCTGCGTGGCCGCTCGCGATGCCGCTCCGACTCACGATGTCGTAGACGACGCCGCTGCCGGGTGTGGGAAACGCGACGGCGAGCGTGCATTCTGCCAAGCCGTAGACCGGGTAGAAACTGCGTAGGTGAAATCCGTATGGCGAGAAGCGCTCGATGAATGCTTCGATCGTCTCGCGGTCGATGGGTTCCGCTCCGTCGAAGGCGAGGCGCCAGTCGCTGAGATCGAGGTTTCGGAGGGCGCGCTCCGGTAGGCGGCGCGCCGCCAAGCTGTAGGCGAAGTTCGGCGCTACGGTGAACGTGGCGCGCAGCTCGGACATGGCGCGCAGCCACGCGTCGGGTCGCAGCACGAAGTAGCGAGTCGCCATGACGAACGTCGGGATCCCCATGTAGATGCCCAGGAGGAACCCGCCAATCAGTCCCATGTCGTGGAACAGCGGCAACCACGAAAACGATCGGTCCTTCGCCGTGAAGCCGCCCCCTTCGGCAATCGCTCGAAAATTCGCCAGCAGGTTGCCCTGATCGACCACGACTCCTTTCGGGTCCCCAGTGCTGCCGGAGGTGTATTGAACGAACGCCGTCGAATGAAGTGGTCGATCCCAATTCAATCCGTCGACGTCGGTGGCTGCGCCGTCATCGAGATTGATCGCGGTCGCATCGATCACGCGGACGCCCCGAGCGACGCCGGAGGCGACCGAGCGCCAGCCGGCCGCGGAATCGACCACGACGACTCGCGGATGGCAATCCGTCGCGACTGCCCGGATCCGAGCCACAAAGGCCGCGGGGACCTGGTACTCGGACGCCGAAGGCAGGGGAACGGGAACAGCGCCGAGTCCCTGGCAGGCCATGAAGTAGGCGAAGAACTGTTCCGGCCGCCCGAGCGAAAGAATGACGCAGTCACCCTCGGCGACACCCGTCGCCTCGAGATCCGCGGCTGCACGTCGGATCATGCGCTCGACTCGCCGATAGCTGAAACTGTGCTGTACTAGTTTGCCCGCCGATGCCTTGACCACCGTGAATGCAATGGCTCGGGGGTTCTGTCGCGCGCGCTCGGCGAGAACCACGGGCAGAGACATCGAGGGGTCCGGAAGGAAGCGTGCGCCTCGTCGCCCTCGCTCCTCATCCGATAGTGGTGGTCGGGACGGTGTAGTCAGAGGGCAGTACTGGTCGTTTGGCATGTCGTGACCCGTCACAAGTAGAGATTTTGTCGTTTGCTCGTGTAGCGGTGAACGTGCTCGAGCGCGCGCTGGTCGACGAGCTCGGGGAGCGACTCCGCGCGATTCGCCATGTCCGTGACTCGCTCGAAGCTCGAGTAGCGGCAGAGGCTGCCGAGGCCGAGCGGAAAGTCCAGGAACTCCCGCGCGATCACGTCGACGACTGCGGGATGGCCGACCTCGCCGTGCTCGAGCAGTCGTAGCGCCGTGCTGGTCACCGACAAGAGCGCCGCGTCGACGAGTTCGACTCTTTGCCTTCCCAAATCGGCGTCGGAATCCATCAACGGCTTTTCGGCCCGGTGCCCGAAGCGGCGGGCGAGATCGCTTGCGGGGCGCACGAATCCAAAGGTCTTGAGCGAACGGGCGACGTCGTGACACGAGCCGCCGAGCTCGACATAGGTCGCCAACGGGCTGAGGAATGAATCGACGAGCTCGTCGATGACGAATGCACGTTCGGCGCCTGTCGTCAGCGGCGTGAATCCAGCGCGGAGCAAGAGATCGACGACGAGGCCGAGTCCGCGAGTGTCTGTCCTGGTGCTCACTTCGACGATCGTCGGACCGTCGTCGAGGCTTGGCGCGTAAGCGGAGATGGGCGTCGTCCAAGCGATGGCCCCCTGCAGAGGCCCAACGTGGATAGCGACGGCCATGTGGTGGTTGCACGACTCACCCCAGTCGAGCAGGGTGAGCGTGTCGTCGTCGTTCGATCTCTCGTTGGCGACGAGCAGCCCTCGTCGTTCGAGTTCGTTCTTCCATGTCGGAGCGCTCTCGCTGGAAACGACGGGGGTGCGTGTCCCGTCGAGCTTCCGAGTGGAGGCAGCCTTCGCCAGTTGGCGGACGAAGAAGAACGACAGCGCGGCTTTCGAGATGGGGTTAATGAGCGATCGGCCGCAGGCCTCGGTTTCGCGGTCGTAGTCCTCCGTCGTCGGCTCGAGCAGCTCGGCTCCCTCGACGAGCAGCTCGAAGCACTCCGCGTACAGCGGCCGGTAGGCGGGAGGCAGTTCGTCGATGCGTCGCTCGGTGCTCGCGACGAACTCGGGGCTCACTTCACTCATGTCGACGGGCCGGGGGCGTAGTCGGCCGGCGAGCACGTCGTCGACGAACTGCTCGACTCCGTCGTCGAGTTGATCGGGCGCGAACGTCGCATCGACCAGACCGTGAGCGAGAGCAGCTTCGGCTCGCCATCGGGCGCCCCAGAGCAGAAAGTCGGTTGCGGCTTCGATCCCCAAGAGGCGGGGGAGATCGCGGGTGCTTCCGAAAGTGGGCACGAGCAGATAGTCGGCGAGCTCCGTCATGTAGAACTGGGTGTCGAAGGACGTGCAGGCAACCCGAAAGTCCGCATGCAGGGTCAGCTCGACACCGCATCCGAAACAGCATCCGGCGATCGCGGCGATCGTCGGAACGCGGCTTTGGCGGAGCGCTCGATAGGCTCGGCGGACCCGCGACGTGAGGCGCGGCACATCCGCGGCTTCTCGCACGGTGTTGGCCATCATCAGCTGCGCTCCGTTGACGAAACTGCCGGGCTTCTTGCTGCGGATCACCACGGCCCGAACGGCCCGCCGCTCGAGCTCGGAGAGGATGAGCTCGAGCTGTATCGCGGCGCGATCGGTGAAAATGTTGACCTCGCACGCGGGCGTGTCCAGCCAGAGCGTGAGAACGCCCTGGTCGAACTGTTCGCTAAATGGCGGCTTGGTCACCGAGAACAACCAAGGGGCGGAGATAGTCGCAAAGCGAACCCACGGTGAGCAGGGCGGGATCCGAGTGCGACGCCACCCATTCGTCGAGAAGTACGGGACGATCGAGCGCGTCTTCCAGAGCGAGGGCCAGCAGGGAGATGCTCATCGAGTCGAATCCGAGGTCGGCGAGGAATCCGTGGCTCGGCTGGATGCTCACGGGAATCTCGCCTTTTGCGGTCGAACGGATCGCGGCGACCACGAGTGAATCGAGCGAGTTGGAATCGAGGTGCGTCAAAACGTATTGCCTCCCACCGTCAAACTGCACGACGTTGGCGTTGAGTTCAACGCCCCATCGCGATGCAAACGACGTTTTGTTTCGCGCGTCGGAGCTGGGCAGGACGCGCTCGTCCGCTACGAGCCCACGCTGTCGGGCACCTACCGACAGCGTCGTCGGAGTTAGTACTACAAGCGTTCCTCGCGACGGCACTTGCGACGAAGAAGGCGTCGCGCACATACCCAAAAGCGTCTCGCGCCCTTAAGATGAAGAACGGCATGCTGCCCCCAGGACCTCCCCGAACCGCGAAGCAAGGCTTGTCCTGGTTGTTTCACCCCTACACATTTCTCGACGAGTGCAGAACGGACTATGGCGCAACGTTCACAGTCGATTTCGGCGAGGACTACGGAAGGTACGTGTTGTTCAGCGAGCCCGACGCGATCAAGCAGATCTTCGCAGGCGACGTTCGCACCTACCACGCGGGGGCTGGCAACTCGGTCTTGAAGCCATTGCTTGGTTCGGGATCTCTGTTGTTGCTCGAAGAACGGGAGCATCAGGCGCAACGTCGACTCACGATGCCGGCGTTTCATGGCGCGAGAGTGCTCGACTACGCGCGTTCGATGCGCGAGGTCGTCGCTGAGGCGACGCGGTCATGGCGACCTGGTCACGTCGTGTGCATCCAGGAGTGGATGCAGGGGATTTCGATCGGGGTCATTCTGCGCGTCGTTTTCGGGATCTCGGATCGCGCTCGACTCGAGGAGCTGGGAGAGCGTCTGCAACTCTTTCTGAACGATTCGAAGTTCAACCTCGCGCTCATCGCTCGCCTCGACGACCCAGTCGAGAACGAAGCCTGGCGGGGGTTTCGAGCGAGCTTCGCTCAAATCCGGCAACTCGTTGCCGGAGAAGTCGCTGCGCGTCGTACCGGCCCGTCCGAGACCGGGCCAGATGTGTTGTCGATGCTGCTTCGAGCCCGGACCGACGAAGGTCGCACTCTGGGCGACGAGGCGCTGACCGATCAGCTGTTGACGTTGCTCGTCACTGGATACGAAACGACCGCGACGGCCGTCGCGTGGGCGTTTCACTGGATCGAGCGCTCACCGGATGTTCGCTCACGCCTCGAAGAAGAGCTCGCCGACACGCCGTCCGGCGGCGCCTACCTCGACGCTGTCTGTCGAGAAGTTCTTCGTATTCGCCCGGTGGTTCCCCTCGTCGCGCGGCGCCTACAGGCACCGGCAAAGGTGCACGGTTGGCGTCTGCCGGCGGATGTCACAGTGGCGGCGTGCATCTACTTGGCTCACCAGCGTGCGGACACGTTCCCCGAGCCGGACCGTTTCCTTCCCGAGCGGTTCCTTTCGACGCGAGGTTTTACTCCCTACGAGTATCTGCCGTTCGGAGGCGGGGCCCGTCGCTGCATTGGGATGGCGCTGGCGATCGCCGAAATGAAAGTCGTCCTGGCAGAGGTACTACCACGCTATCGCACCACGGCCATGGATGCCGAGGCGCGGCCGCAAAGGCGCTCGGTCACAATCGCGCCCTCGGACGGAACTCGGCTCCGCATCGACGCTGAGGTCGATGCCGCCGCCGAACGGATGGGTGCCGCTCTACCGATGTGAGGCGATATGTTTGGAACCGGACAAGCCAAAGGCAGTGTGCTTCTACACTTGCGTGAGTACATGATCCGCAGCCACGGCGATGCGGCGTGGCAGGAAACCCGAAGTTCGCTCGTCGACGAGGACCGTGATGTCATCGACGGAATCATCATTTCCGGGGGCTGGTATCCGGTTCGCGTCTGGAACCACTGCCTCGATACCTACCTGCTCAAGCAATACGAGGATCCCGACGAAGGAATGCGAAAGGTCGCTCGGTTCATCGCCGATCGGGACCTGAATTCGGTTTACAAGATGGTACTCAGACTCGGCTCCCCAGAGTTTCTGGTGAAGCGTACGAACTCGCTTTGGAGCCGCTACTTCAGCAAGGGCGAGATGCAGGCGTTCGAGGTGGGGGACGCGAGCTGGCGCATCGTGCTTGCTGCGCCGAGCGCGAAAGACTCTGCGCCAGGGTACTTCACCTGCGGTCCCGGAGTTTGCGCATGGATCGAGCACGGTCTTCGGCTGACTGGCGCGCACGCGTCGGTCGAGCACGTGCGGTGTCGGCTCGAAGAGGGTGTCTCATGCGAGTACCGGGTGAAGTGGTGAGCACGTCGTCGGAAGCAGGTCCGATTTCGCCGGGCGCGCAGGCCGCAGTCGGGGTGGCAATTCGTGTCCTCCTGGCGGACGACCACGCGGTCCTCAGAGCGGGACTCCGAATCATGATCGATGGTCAGGCGGACATGCAGGTGTTGGCGGAGGCTGGTACCGCCGAGGACGCCGTTCAGCTGTGTCTCGATAGGCGGCCGGACGTCGTCGTGTTGGACATGGCCATGCCCGGAGGCGGCAGTTTGGACGCCATCCGCACGATTCGAAAAACGTGCGAGTCTTGCAAAGTGCTGGTGCTGACGATGTACGACGATCGGTCTTACCTTCGGTCCGTCCTGGACGCCGGGGGCTCTGGTTTCGTGGCGAAGCGAGCCGCCGACACCGCGCTGCTCACGGCCATTCGCGCGGTTCACGAGGGACGGTCCTACATTGACGTGTCCCTAGATGACCAGCCCGTGCCCGTTCCGCCGACCCCAATGCGCAGTCGTTCGTCGGAGTTGGGGGTGCTGAGCAGTCGCGAGCAAGAAGTGCTTGAACTGGTGGCGCATGGTCACACCAATCGAGAGATCGCGCAGAAGCTCGACATTGGAGTGAAGAGCGTGGACACGTATCGCAGCCGACTCTCGGACAAACTGGGGCTCAAGACCCGCGCCGAACTCGTTCGTTACGCGCTCGAGCAAGGCCTACTGGAGCCGGCCACCGTGAACGGGTCTTGACCGACGGAGCAGCGCAGCGATCGCGACCACAATCGACAACGAGGAGGTGGTCGTCATGGGCAGGTCGCCAACTCGTCGAGGGACAGCTCGTCGATGCTAGGCGTCGGGTTTCCGAGACCGTCGAGTACCACGGTGACAAAGGACCCGGCCTGGTCGCCGTCGAGTGGGGTGGTGGCAGTGACGGTGCTGATCGTCGTGCCCCCTGCCGTCGCGTAGTCGCCGCTCGAAATCGTGGCTAGAGCCGCCGTGCCGTCGACGACCATTTCAGCGAAGTAGCTCACATTGATGTCGAGGGCAGTTGCGTCGGTGCTTCCGTGCACGTTCTGCTCTTGGATGTCGATGGTATTTTGAGCGCCGGGGCCGAAGATGCGCAGCGTGACTCCTTGGGTGCTGATTGCGCCGTCGGCGTCGTAGCTGACGATGATCCAATTGCTGGCGTGCCCCAAGGCGAACTTGAAACGCAGACGGACGTCGCGGTACCCGACGGGGCTCATCAGGTCGACGGCAGCACGTGAGCCGCCGCTCGAGCTGGATATCAATTCGTTCGAAGAGATCGTTGGCAGAACCGCGGTTTGAACCGACAGGTACGGTGAGCTCGGGATTAGCGGTGCGCCGAGGGAAGCTCGCTCATAGCCGTCGGCGAACCTGGCAATCGTGGTCGGCGTGCAACCCGCGGAGCCGCCGGTTCCAGCCCCGGCACCCGCACCCGACGCGCCGCCGGATCCGCCGCCGCCGGCCGCCGACGCGCCAGCGCCTCCGCCCGTGCCCGCGCTCGCATCGGCCGGAGCGCCACCCGAGCCGCCGTTCCCGCTCGCGCCCCCGCTTGCCGAAGAGCCACCCGCCGATGGCCCGCCACCCGAGCCGCCGGTGGACGTCGCTCCCCCCGACGAGGCTCCTCCCGACGAGGCTCCTCCAGACGTCGCTCCTCCAGACGTCGCTCCTCCCGACGAGGCTCCTCCAGAGCTCCCGCCGCAATCGCACGGCCCGAAACTCCGCCCATCTTCGTTGCACACCTGTGCTCCCGCACACTGCCCGGGACCGCTGCAGTCGCGCGTTTCCCCGCGCGTGCACACGCCCGAGTCTCCTTCGAAAGTCCTCGTGCTGCTCGAGCAACCGACCCCGATGCCGACTGCGAGGAGCACGCCAACGACCCCGCCTCTTCGCATGCAGAGCAGCCTAGATCAGAGCCTACGCCTGCGCACGGAGCGCCAAGCGGCGGCCTTATCGATAGGGGTTTTCTGGGATCGAGAATTCGTCGGTGAGCTGCGATGGCGACCAAAGAGAGCCCGGAACGCCGCGGTAGGGATTCTGCAGTAGGGCCGCTTCGTGGGCGAGCTCGCGAGGTGAAGCCGCTGCCGTCAGGACCGCGGCGACCGCATTGGGAACGGCGCTCGGCGCGCTCGGACCGCGGTACGGGTTGCTGACGACGGCGTCGGGCAACGCGTAGGGCAGGCGCTCCCAGTAGGGGTTCCACATTGGGGGCTCGTGACCACCGGTTTCGACGGTTGTGGCGACGATGGCCGTGAGGCGCTCGAGAATGTCTTCGCAGCTGCCCGTCGCGCGTACGGCCAAGGTGACCCCTCGGTGGCTGGCCATCTCCGCGATGCCAGTCATTGCCCCCTGTTGCTGCACGATGTTCACGCGGACGACGCTCGCGGTTTCACCGGCTCGAGCCCGTCGGGCGCGCTCGGTGCGTGAGAGGACGCGCGAGAGGAAGTCGGCAGAGTCGCCGCAGGAGAGCTGCGCGCGCCATTCGATCCTCAACGGTTGTCGCTCGTCGGCCGGCTCGGCGCGTTCTGCGAGCGCGGCGGTCGGCAGAGCGGTTGCGATCGGTAGAGCCGTTGCGATGAGTGCGACCGCCAGGCAGTTTCTCCTCGAGGCCATGGGCGAAATTATGGCCTGAAAGTCGATCCCAGCGCCATGCGACCTCGACCTACACCTGCGCACCTCGCGCAGGGTGCCCAAAGCGTCCTGCTAGGGCTAGGGGGAGCTCCTGCCACACGGGCTTGCCGCTGCCGCGCAAGCCGCCGGCCTCGAGGCGCATGCGCCCTCGATGCAAACGCGCGCTAAATATCGGCCGGGGCCCTGTTCGCACGAGCAACAGACTTGGTCACAGACTTTTCCGACCTCGCAGGGGGAGCCTGGTGGCGCGCCACGCTCGAGGTTTTGGGGGCACTCTGCGCATCCGGCGCGCACGTACTCGTAGTCGATTTGCGGCTCGTTCTTGCTCCCGGTCTTGACGACACCGACGTGCAAACAAGGCTCGAGGCATTGGCGCCAAGTCGTGTGTAGAGCTTGGCACGCCCTCAGACCGGCACCCGTGGAGATGCACGTGCCAGCTGAGCAATCCGCTACCTTGCAGTCGAAGTCCGCCGTGCTGACGCAACCGAGGTAGTCGAGTCGCTGCGACTCACACTCGGCTCGAGCGTGTTTCGCGCCGTCGTCTACGCAGCGCTCCACACATCGCGTTTGGTCCGACTCTTGGAGCCCGTCGCGGTCGCAACCCTTCGTCACCAAGGCGGCGCAGGCCGCGCGACACGCGTCGTCGCGTGGCGACTCCTGTGCCCGACGTGTGCACGTGTTGCATCCGAGGGCTCCGGAAACGATCCCGATAGCGATCCACCTCGACAGGTGTTTCCAATGGCGCGCTCCAGCCGTCACTTCTGCCGAACCGTGCATCGGATTTCGCTGCGGGTCCGCGAGCGCCTGGGGCGACACAAAACAAGAATCTGGTTCTTATTTTGATCCTCGAGACACTAGCTAATTTAACTATGAAATTCAGTGGGATAGCGAGCAGTGGGTGGCTCCTAGGCGGCAGAATGTCTTGACACCTGCTTCTTGGCCGCACATATGTACTTTCAAGTTCTTTTGAAAGGATCGACCTGATGCCTCTTCCGAACACCGCCCAAGGCTTCGCACCGTTGCTCGCGCTCGCGTCTTTGCTGGTCACCGCCTGCGGCGGCGGCGACGGCAGCGACGGCGCCGCCATGATGGGAACCGGCGGCTTCGCCACCGGTGGGGCAGGCGGCGTCGGCGGCATCGGCGGAACAGGCGGCGGGGGAGGAACAGCCGGCGGGGGTGGTGGCGGCGGTAGTGGGAACGTCGGTGGGGGTGGCGCTCCGCCGACAGGAGTACCGCCAATCGAAGTACCGCCGATGACCTGGACCTTCGTGCCGGTCGACGGAATGGTGTGTCGCAACGGCGCGCCAACCGGCGTGATGGTCAACGCCAATCCCGCGTCCGACAAGGTGATGTTTTGGCTCGAAGAAGGGCAGGCGTGCTTCAACAAGTTCGGGTGTGACACCGCGTACCGCCGAGAAGGTTTTGGCCCCGGGGTGCCACCGTCTGGTAATCCGTTCGCGCTCTACCAGCAGGACACCGCGGGCAACCTGCTACCGGGTGCCGACTCGGTGGAGATCATCGTCAACCGTTTCAATCTCGAATTGTCCGCGTACAACCGAAACACACCCGACAATCCGTTTGCAGAATGGAACTACGTTTTTGTCCCGTATTGCAGCGGTGACATCCACCTAGGCGACGCCGACGACGTGTTCGTGGCTGGCGAGACTTATCAGTTCAAGGGTTGGCCGAACTCGACCCGCGTGCTCGAGCGCATGGCGGCCACTTGGCCGAATCCATCGCAGGTCGTCGTTGGAGGTTCGAGCGCCGGTGGGATCGGATCCATCGCGACCTGGCCGAAGGTCAAGTCCTTCTATCCGAGCTCCGAAGTCATCGCCATCGACGACTCGGGAATGCCGAACGGCATCCACCAATGTTTTCTCGACTTCGTGACCCAGCTCTGGGGCATGGATA
>JAJDAH010000015.1 GCA_029261965.1 Polyangiaceae bacterium | reverse complement strand
CGAGGATGCGCTGCTCGAGCACGCTTCGGTTGCCTCGTTTGCGCGGGCGAGTCTCGAGCTGCTGGCCGTGGGTGCGCCCGCCGACCTGGTCGAGGCCACCCACCGCGCGGCACTCGACGAAATAAGACACGCCCGAGCCTGTTTTTCGATCGCGAACGCTTACGCCGAGCGCGGTCGTGGGCCGGGGCCACTCGACCCATTGCCGCAAAGACGAGCCACCCTCGTGGAGGTGGCCTGCAACACCCTGCGCGAAGGCTGCATCGGCGAGACCGTTGCCGCCCTGATCGCGCGGAGAGCAAGCGAGTCGGCTGAAGATCCGGTCATCAAGAATGTGCTCCGCGGGATCGCCGACGACGAGACCCGCCACGCCGAGCTCGCTTGGCGAGTCGTGGCGTGGGCTCTGACTCGCGTTCCCACCGCGTTCGAGGCGCTCGACACGGCACTTCGAGCCGAGCGCCCGAGCTCAGCCTCCGGCCGAGGTCCCACCGGCCTCGGTCGCTACGGCAGGCTCGACTCCGCGGGACTCCGGGGTGCGATAGACGATGCGTGGGGCTTGGTCATCGACCCCACGTTTCGCTCGCTCGCCACGGCGGCACCGCTGTAGACTCCCGCCCCGTGAACGACCCCTCGCGCCTTTGGCTTCTTGTCGCGTTCGCCCTCTATTTGACCGGATGTGAGTCGTGCGAATCACGGCCGGAGGGGCGGAACATCGACCCGGCTCCAGCCGTCGCAACCCGCATCGTGACCGAGCCGCGTCCGAATCTGAAGGGGCCAATACCCAAGGAAAACGCCTCGAAGGCGCTCGACGGCCTGTTGGGCGAATGGAAAGGCGCCGAGGCGCGCTCTAGCAGGCAGCAGCCGATCGCGCTGTCCGACGCTGTGACCAAACTGACGACGATGACGATCGACCGTCGAGCGATTCGGCTGCGCCTCGACAAACCCGAAGGACCCGCCACGGAGATCCGGCCTCATCTCTTCAAGAAGAAGAAAGGCGACCGTTACCGGCTGCACGTGTGGGTCGGAACACAAGGGGTCGTTTGGGTCATCGAGGTCGAGCCCGACGGCGAGAAGTTGGAGATCTTCGAGCTCGGCAGCGGAATGTCGTACATCTACCGACGGGTTGGGGGCGGCTCCGCGCTGGATGCCGCAACCCCGGATGGCGCGCCACCGAAAGAAGCCGACGCCGGACCGTCCGCATCGGGGGACGCCGCCGCCGAATAGTCCGCATGAAGTCGCCCACGCGCCTGGCTGGCGCTCCTTGGGCCAACGACGCTGCGCGGTTCGAGCCGCGAGATCGTGACGAGCCCGCTCAACCCGCCAGCTCGAAGCGGTTGGCTTCGATGATTTTACGGAGCGCTCCGGCGCCGCCCGGGAGCGGCTTGCTCATAGTCTGATGCAACCAGGTCGCCGCGCCGGCTGGATCGGGACAAACCTTCGCAGGTGCCTTTATTCGCGCGGTCAGCAAAATGCCGGATTGAATGGCCCTCATGGCGGCCGCCCAAAAACCTGTGCCTTCGAACACGATGGCCCAAGCAGCAACACGGTCGTCGACCGCGGACATCATCCTCGTGAAGGCGTCTCGCACCGCGCCCTCGGGGCGTTCCGCGCCCTCGATGACGTGGATGACGAGACCAATGGGTCCATTCTCCGGGGCCCGCTGAGCAACTGCGCGCTCGAGTGCAGTCGCAAGATCGACCGAGACCTGACCGTTGTAGGCTGACACGATGACAGCGCCCCACACCACTGTCCGGTGATGCGCGCCTTGGTCGATCAACTCCGCTTCGGAGGAATCCGAGGAACTGAGTCTTTCGGCGCACATGGCGGACTTGGCATCCAATCAAGGGTCGCGCGGTGTTGCAACCGCTGACTGCGTAGCGGCCTCCAGCCGGCGGCGGTTTAGGGCGTCGGCGGCTCGTCGCCGCGGTCGAACTTGCTCAATACGTGCGGAAGAACCAGGCGGGGCGCCTCGACGAGAAAGTCGGCAAGTGACGACCAGCCGGCTCTCGCGAGGTCGCGCATCGCAACATACGGCGGCGGCTCGACGATGTTTCCGTCGATTTGCACGGCGTCGAGACCCGCGCCGACACCCCCGTTTTCCAGCAAACGATCGAGGTGTCGCCGAACGAGATGGGGCTCGTTCCACTCCATGCGAAGTGTGATGACCCCATCGGTACCGACGATCAAAATCGAATTGGGGAAGCCCCCGTAGCGGCGGTGGAGCGCGCCGTCGACGTCGTCGACGAGAACACTTCTTCGGGCGCCGCGCTTCGTCAGCGCTCGGGCGTGGTCGATTTTCTGTTCGACATGCTCGATCGGAGGGAAGCGAGCACCAGGGTGAGCCTCGCGAGTGTACATGACAAAAAACCGGGCATGATCGGCGTACTCTTCCGCCAGGACGTCCATGGCCTGCAGCCGAGACGTGAAAATGGGGCACGAGATACTGCCGAATTCGATGACGATGGGCCCCTGGGAATAGAGCGCGGAGAGCGAACGCTCTTCGCCGTCGAGATCGAGAACCGACACGTCGACGATCCGCGTTCCGGCGCGAGTCTCCGCCGGGCACGGCTCGGGTACGTAGTACTCGTACATGAAGTGGGGATAGTTGTAGGAGCGCGAGCGCGAACTCCGAAGTACGTACGCGAAAAAACTGCGAACGCCGTACCCCGAGCAAAACGTGAGAAGACCGAGCAGCACCCATTGACCGAACCAAAGGCCCGGCCACACCGCGAGTACTCTTCCCGAGAACGTGAGGGCCAGAATGAAGGCCGCAACCACGGCCTGCAAAACGAGCGCGACTCCGAAAAACACCGTACTGACGAATCCGGGGTCCTTCCACGAGCGCGACAGCAACTCGAGCACCACCGCCGAACCGAAGCCGGCTGCCATCGCCACCCCGTAGGGATGAGCTAACAGGACGTCCATGAGCCCTGCACACGAACCGGTTGGTGGTGCGCGGTACACTCCGACCAAGAGTGTATCAGTCCCAGTTGACTCTGATGGCGATCTTCGGCGGGGAGATTTGCTCGAGACCGCCTTCGACGAGCTCGGCACGCACGTTCTTGCACCCCATGGCGGTGAACCCAAAGCGCATCCAGCCAAGGGAAATCGCGTTCATGTGCTTGAACCCCTCGAGCTCACCGATGGTGACGACCATCTCGTTCTGGTCCAACTTGGACGTATCAGCTTCGATGATCCCGCCGCGATGGTCCTTGGACCAGATGGTTTGCGCCTTGTTCGCGAAGATCCGCGGCGTCATCATTCGCATGAGCAACCGGAGGAACGTATTAGTCGCGCCCCGAGCGATATTTTCACCGAGTGATGCGAGGGCGGCGTGCCGGTCGTCCTCCTCCTCGTGGAGCCCCGCCGTCGCGGCCACGATCTCGCCGAAATACCTTCGAGGGTAGAACTCGAACTGCTTGACGCCGGGTAGTGCGTCACGCACATCCTCGGACAGGGTAGCGAGCGCACGCTCGTATTGCTCTGGTGAGTAGGTCTGTTTCAAATACTCGACGGCCGATAAGATGTTGTATCCCTTCAGCCCCGTCGCTTCGTCTGCCACACTACAATAGCTACGTTGGATGTCGGAGTGGGTCAAGGTCGTCTGCCCCCATGAATCTCCTCGCTGACCCCCTTCGCATGGCGAAAAAAGTCGTCACCAAACTCATTTACGAACCGCGCGATACGAGCACCGCGATTTGTTGTCTCCTGTCTACGATGAACCGAATGTCGACGCCCTCGGGTTCAACGTCCCTCCGCCCAAAGCGATGTCGCGGGCGGCGACGATCCTTCTGAAGCTCGGATATCGGGTCTGACATGCAAAACCGAACCATGGCTCACCGATTTGTCGGTCGCCTGCTCGTGCTCGTTCATACGGACGAGGACCCTTCCTCAGATGAATGGAGCGCCTTCATCGCCGACTGTCACGCTCGTATGGGGGAGTTCCGTGGATTCCTCATCGTCACGGGTGGCGGCAGCCTGGATGCCGGCCAGCGATCGGACGCCATCGACCTGATGAAGAAGTCTGGCGCCTCGGCGTCCGTGTTGACGAGCGCGGCCGTGGTTCGCGGCGCGGTCACCGCGGTCAGCTGGTTCGGCGCGAAGGTCAAAGCGTTCCCGCCATCGCACCTGCACGAGGCTCTGGCGTACGCAAGAGTCGCCGAGGAAGACCGCAACGCCGCCTACCGAGCGGTGCAAGAGCTCGCACAGAGCTTGCCCGGCGCCCAACAATCGATTCCGCCAGCGCCGTGACGACTGAGTTGGTAGCTATGGGGTAACGAGCTCGACCGCTTGCGCCCCGAAGCCGCCTTCGAGCGCCCACGCGTTGCACTCCGTAACCGGATCGCAGCCACCTTCCGTGCAGTCAGTGCCGTCGCACAGGGAGTCAGGCGGCTTCTGCCACATCGATCGAGGAACGTCGGCGCAGTCCATGGGATTGGTTCCGGCGAGAAGCGAGCACAGCGTGAACTGTAGCGCTGGAGTAATCATGACCAGAGCCCCGATGGTTTCGTCGACATCGAGAAAGGCTCGCACCGACCCAGCATCGGTCGTGAACGAGGTGATGCGGCGCTCTCCGATGCACTGGCGCCCGACGCTCAGCTGCGCGGTCTCGAAGCGGAGCCTCCGGAACGGGATCTCGATCATGTGCCCGTCGCGTTGCTGATTGAGAACAGGGACCGCCACCGTTTCATCGGTGGCTTCGCTACTCCACTGCTCACCGGTAATCGTACCCGGAACCGTTCTCGGGTCCCATCGCGTGGGGTCGCCGGGCGCGGACGCCGCACCGCTCGTGAACTGGAACGAGCCGTCCGAGTTGCGGTCAGCGTGACCGGTAGTCACCGTGAGCGGCCCGTCGTCTTCCGCGCCTTCGAGCGCGACCACCCAGTTCATCCGATCATCGTCGAACGACTCGGCGATGATCCCGGCAATGAACGGATCGGCCATCGTCGCAGGCTTGGTGAAGCTCATCGCCGATATGCGAAACGCGGGCGCCTCGCACGAGGTGAGCGCCCTCATGCAGCACGCCCCGTACTGCTCGGTGGGCGGCGGGCTCGTGTCCGGACAATCGGTGTTCTGAGACGGCAGCTCGGTGAGCTTCGTCATTCCCGACCCGCTCGAGCCCCCGGTTCCGGTCGTGCCACCGCCGGTGCCGCCCGAGCCATTGTCATCGGAGGAGCCGCCCGAGCAGCCGATGGCGCCCGCGACGAAGGCCACCGCGATGAGCCGAGCTCCCCAACTGCAAATGCCAATGTTCTCGGTGTGCATCACCGCTCAAGGTACCCGCCTCGGCCACGGGCATCAAACGAGAAACAACAAAAACTCCTTCGCCTCGAAAAAGGACCCCACCGCTGGCGGACCGGTGGAGTAATATGTGAGGTCTGGCCAATGTGCGCCCTTCAACGCAACCCGGGGCGCGGCTCGAGGCTGACCACGACCCTGGCCCTAGCCCGAGCCGCAACCGCAGTCCGAGCCGCAACCGCGTGCCTGACCGCGACCGCAGTCGCGAGCCTGCTCGCGGCGCCGGCGCACGCTGGCGGGCTCGAATACCCCTCCGCGGGAACGAGAGCGCTCGGGCGAGCCGGCGCGTTCACGGCGCGGGCCGATGACGCGATGGCCCTTCGCTACAACCCGGCGGCACTGGCGGACATCGACGGGGCGCAAGTGCTCTTGAACGTCAATCTCGCGCTCTACAACGCGTGTGTGCAGCGCAGCGGGACCTACACCGACAACATTTCGTCCACCGGCGACATGAGCCGGTTCGGAAGTGCTGACGAGCTGCCGGGTGAAGGGGGTTACGCGAGGGAGCCGTTCCCGAAAGTCTGCAACGAAGGCCCCCCGGGACCAGGCCCAGCCCTGATTTTCGCGACACAAATCACGCCGGAGTTCGCGATAGCCGCCGGGGTCCTGGCGCCGGTGACGGCCGGGTCCCTTCGTTGGGGAAAAAAGAGCGGCATCGTACGCGGCGTCAACGGCGAGGACCGGCCGAACCCGCTTCGGTACATGCTCCTGGCGTCGGACGGATTCGTCATCTTTCCGACGATTGGCGCTGGAGTGCGCGTATTGCCATGGCTGAGGGTCGGGGCCGCCTTTCAAGCCGGCTTCGCGTCGCTCGATCTGCTCAGCTATTCGCGAGCCAGCGGAAGCGAAACGCCGATGACCGACGGCCGGACCGCGATCGCCCTCAAGGACAAATTTGTGCCCGCAGTCATCACATCGGTGCACGCCGCCGTCACTCCGGAGCTCGACATCGGCGTGGCCTTCCGCTGGTCCGACGATATCGAGGCCAGTGCCGACGTAGACCTCTTGCTCGGCGAGTTCGGCACGGGGGAGGTTGGCAGCACGATTCCAACCCAAAACCGATTTGAGAACGCTGAAGTCGTGTTTCCCATGCCATGGGAAATCAGTCTGGGGATCCGATACGGCGCCAAACGTTCGGGGGCACCTCGGCGCCGGGAGGCCAACGGCCGCTCCCGTGACCCGCTGTCCGAGGAGATATGGGACATCGAGCTCGACGTCGTCTACGAGCTCAACTCCCGCGTCGACGCGCTGCGGCTGCGGCCGCGAGACGACGCGGCACTGACTACCACCTTCGTGGCCCCGCCGTCGGCGCCGGGTGTACCGCCGGAAACCACGACAAACACGGTCGACGCGAGCGTGGATCTCTCGATTCCGCACGAATGGCGCGACCAGCTCGGCGTGCGGGTGGGCGGTGACTACAACGTCATCCAGGACGTGCTGGCCGTGCGCACCGGAGTTTCCTTCGAAAGCAACGGCGTCACCGACGCCTTCGTTCAGAACGACTTCATCCCGGCGCAGAGGGTGGGAGTGCACGCGGGCGCTACCGTCCGAGCTGGCAGTTTCGATTTGTCCCTGGGCTACGCCCACCTCTTCCAGAAGACCATCGTCGCCACCGAAGAAGAGGCTCGGCTGACCCCCGTGGAGCCTACCGGCGACCCCGACACCGTCATCAACGCTGGCAAATACACCGCCCGCTGGGACATCGTTTCAGTTGGCGCAGCTTTCAGGTTCTGATGGTCAAAGGAATCAAGGACGTGCACGAGCAAATCCTCGACGTCTTGTCGAGGTACTTGTCTCCCCTCAACGCCAAGGGCGTCTTGAGTCGAGCCCTCGCTCGTGCCGATCTCAGGCGGGACCAACTGGACGACGTGACCGCCCCGCAGGTAGTCGGTAACATCCAACGCGCGGCTCGGCTCTTCGTCGATCCCGCCGCTCTGGCTCAGCTCGAGGAGGAGCTCACCCGGCTCGCGAGCTCCGGTCAGGCACCGGCCGCCGTCAAGGTGCAGGTCAACGGTGAGCGCGACATCGTCAAAGCCCGCGCCGCCGGACGCCAAATCTGCGAGCAGCTGCGAGCGAATGCGTTTTCCGTCCAGAAGGTCGCCACGGTGGTGAGTGAGCTGGCGAGAAACATCGTCAGCTACGCCGAACAGGGGCACATGGAGGTGACGCCCATTCCCGGCGGGCGGGCGCGGGTCCGAATCGTCGCCGTCGACGACGGGCCAGGCATCCCCAACCTCGCCCGGATCCTGAGCGGAAAGTACCGGAGCAAGACTGGCCTGGGCCTCGGCATCGTCGGCTCGAAGCGGCTTGCCGACAAGTTCGACATCCAAACCGGACGCCACGGCACGACCGTCAGCGTGGAGATCGTCTTGTGACTTTCGTGGCCGAGGCACTGTCGGTGCCGCACGAAGGCGAAAACCACAATGGCGACGCGGCCATCGTCCGGATTGACGGGGCCTCGGCGTTGATAGCCGTCATCGACGCCCTCGGGCACGGCCGCCAAGCCGCCATCGCGGCGGATGCAGCCGTCGAGGTACTCAATAGCGTCCCGGTACGCTCTCCCGTCGTGGGCCTGCTCGAAGACGTGCACCAAGCCCTCCGGGGCACACGAGGCGCGGCTGCGACGGTCTGCCGAATCGAGGGCTCGACCCTCGAAGGCTGCGGGGTCGGCAATGTCGAGGTCAAATCCCTGGGCGCGAACGTTCCAGCGCTGTTGTCACCGGGGATACTGGGAGCCAAGGTCCGAAAATTCCGCTTGTTCACGTGCGAGCTCGATGTCTCTACCCGAATCGTCATGTATTCGGACGGACTAGGCCTCGCGTCGGAACTGGATATCATTCGGGCGCTTTCACCTGCGGACGCCTGCCGCACGCTGATGGACGAGTTTCGAAGCCCGCGCGACGACGCCACCGTCCTGGTGGCCGATCTCGCGGTCTGAGAAGTAAGGGGAATCATGGAAGAGCAGTACGAACGCATCCCCATCATCAAGCTCTGGGACCAACTCTTGGTTCCACTGCAAGGGGATGTGACCGACGAGCGAGCCGACCGGCTCAGCGAGGAAGTTCTCGAGAGGCTGCGCACCAGCGACGCCCGCGGACTCGTCATCGACATCACTGGTCTGTGGATGGTGGACAGTCACCTCTGCGCAACCCTGTCGAATCTGGCCTCGTCCGCTCAGCTGATGGGCACCAGAACGGTCATTTGTGGCATGAGCCCCGCGATCGCGATGACACTGCAAACCATGGGTGTCGAGATGCGCGGCGTGCGCATGGCCCTGGACCTCGAGGAGGCCCTCGACTGGCTCGGCTTCCGCGTCGTGCGACCCGACGACGAGCTCGATCTCGACGCGACGGTCGACGATCTCGAAACTGGAGAGGTGGCGAACTGATGGCGTCCGGAGAAACATCGCCGAAAGTGAGCGAGGCGGAGATCGAGTTCTACGGCAATCTGGCCGACGTACTGATGGCACTGTCGGACGTCGCCTCAGGCGACTACACCGTCCGGATCGACACTGAGCTTCCGGACGATCATCCGTTCGGAGCCCTGGCGTCGGGCCTGAACGAGATGCTCCACGTGCTCGAGGAAGCGCACGCGCGCAGCCAGGAATACCAGCAGCAGCTCGAAGAAAAGCTCTCCACCATCGAAGAGCAGCGAGAGGCGATCCGCGAGCTTTCGACGCCGATCATGCAGGTCTGGGACAACATCGTGTGCCTGCCCGTCGTCGGCGCCCTCGACAGCGGCCGGAGCGCCGAGATGACCGACGCGCTGCTCAACGCCATCGTCGAGCACAAGTCTCGCTTCGTGATCATCGACATCACGGGCATCGAGGCGATGGATACCCGGACTGCCGACCATTTCATCCGAATGGCCAAAGCCGTGAGTCTGCTCGGCGCCGAATGCGTGCTGTCCGGGATTAACCCGAGCATTGCGCAAACGCTGGTTCATCTGGGGACGACGATGGAGGACGTCAACAGTCACCGGAACTTGCGCGACGCGCTCAAAGCTTGTGTGCGCAAGCAGCGCGAGCAGCGTAGAAGGTAGGTCGACGCCGTGGCGCCTGGCTCCCCCGCTCGCGCGGTTCTGCGTGAGTCGGACCGGACCCACCACAAAAACCGAACGGCGCCCTGAAGGGCGCCGTTGGACCACCGTAATGGCCTGGCAATGACTAGTTGTGGCGCTCGTCGATGAAGCCGCGGATGTTGCTCACGAACAGCTTGATCTTCTCTCGCCTGCTGATGACTCCCGCGGCGTGCAGCTCCTTCAGTGACTTGTGCAGGCACTTGATGTGCTGGCCGAGGTTGCCTCCCGCATCGATGCTGCAGGGAATTTCCGGGAGCGTGACGGTCGAGTCCTTCCGCACATTGTAGAGCCTGTTTCGGACTCCGCCGGGCCACAGGACGTCGATGGTGCCCTTGTGCGCGCTGCCCAAACCAAAGCCAGTCTCCAGCGCGTCCTGCGAGGCGTAGCTCGAGCCACCGAGAACCGGCTTGGTGCTCTTGGTGCCGTTCCGGGGGGTGACCGAAAGAATGGCGCCGATGCCATCACGGTTCACCGCGCCGCCGGTGGTGATGCCGACGGTGCCCACGGTGTTGATCTTGATCCAGTGGTTGCCGTTCGTGGCGTCGTTCATCTCCACCGAGAGGCCGCCCTGCTGGAACGGGAAGCCGGCGAAGACGAACATTTCCGGGGGGAGCATCGGGTCGACGAAGATCGGGATCCACACTGGGGTGAAGAACGCGGTCGCGTCGAAAGGTCCACCGAGCGGCGCGAGCGGCACCAGCGGGATGGGCTCCGGAGAAAACCTTGCCGCAACGGAGACCGAGTCCGGGAACCCGTCGTTATTGAGGTCGCCCATGGCCAAGCCGTGAACCTCTCGGCGGCTGTGGTTCGTGCCGCTGTTGGCGAGCGCGTTGGCGTCGTACGTGAAGTTGCCAGCGCCGTCGTTGTTCAACACGACACCGGGGTTCGTCGCTTCGAGGAACGGTCCGACCTGAAGACCGCCGTGCATGAAGATGTCGAAGTCGCCGTCGTTGTCGTAGTCCGCCGTCGACGTGCCCCACCCGAACGGCGTGGTGGGAAAGCCCGGCCCCTCCGAATCGACGAATCCTCCACTGCCGTCGTTGAAGAACCACCGGCTCTCGTTGTCGCCGGGCTGGTTCGGCATCGGCATGACGTCGAACAGGTAATCGCCGAAGTTCGAGCCGTGGAAGTCCACCGTGCCATCGTGGTCGAAGTCCGCGAAGGACAAGCCCATCCACCCGCCGTGGAGGGCGGTCCCTGCCTGGAACGTGACATCCGTGAAGTTACCCGCACCATCGTTCTGGTGGATGCGGACGAAGCCTCGATCGATGCCGCCGTACTCTGCCGGCGGGATCGCGCACTGGTCGTCGGCGAACATGACGTCCATGTCCCCGTCTTGGTCGTAGTCGACCATCGCCGTCGCCCAAGAGACGTTCGGCGGGCCGCCGTTGGTGATGCCCGAGGGTCCCGTCACGTCGGCGAACGTGTTGTCGCCGGTGTTCGCGTAGAGATTGTTCACGTGGTCGAACGTGAAAGGCTCCACGAAACACGGGATGAAGTTCTGCCAGGGGAAGGTATTGCTGACGACGATGTCGAGCAGACCGTCGTTGTCGACGTCGCCCATCGAACAGCTCGTCGAGGCGAGGCTTCCACCACCGATGTCGCTCGCCGCCGTGACGTCGGTGAAGGTGCCGTCGCCGTTGTTCTCGAAGAACCGGTGCGACTGCTCTTGACCGAGCACCATCAGGTCGGGGTCGCCGTCGTTGTCCGTATCGCCGAAGCATGTCCCCGTGCTGTCCTGGGCCGTGGCGTCCACTCCCGCGGCCAACGCGACGTCGACGAAACTGACGATTCCCGTTTCCTCGAGCTGGTTCGAATAGAGGCTGTTTGCCGCGCCCGGGCCGTTGGTGACGTAGATGTCCAAGTCGCCGTCACCGTCGTAATCCAAGAGGGCGACGCCGGGAGCACCCTTGTGCTTCATCGGGAACGCCGGCACGTCGTCGAAGGTGATGACGCCTTGGGCTTCGATGCCGCTCATGATGGCCTGGAGGCCCGTCGACTCGACCCGCTGGTAGTTGATGCCAGACGCACCGCCGGGAACGATGTCGGTGAAGGTCTGCGCGGTCGCCGTCGGAGCGATGGCGGCGGCGAGCAATCCTGCGAGAGCGGCGGGAACGAAGCGGCGACGAGTAGACATCTTGGACACCTTTCGAGAAGAAACCGTGTCCAAGGCAGTGCGAAGTCCATGCCAAACAAAAAGTTAAAGATTTCAAGCGATCGGCCGTTACCGAAGTGGGCCGAATTGTCTGAGGATGGACACCTCTCGGGTGCTGGAATTGTAGTTTTCTCAAAACCCAATGGATTCACTCAGGATTTTCCGAATCCGCCGACTGCTTCATATCAAGCAGTTTTCTGACTGATTTGAGACAAGAACCCCCCGGATCTTTTGCGGATCGGAATTGACTCCTATTCGACAGCTGCCGTGCGTCAGTCCCAGGCAACTTCGTAACGAATTCGGTGACCTGACAGTGCTCCGTCCGCGGGTTCGAGCACCCGGATCCGCGCGTTGTCATAGCCCATCCCGGCGAACGCGAGATTCATCCATCCAAGACCGATCGGCACGAGCATCTCCAGCTGGCCGACTCCCTCCAAGGTCACCTCGAGCCGCTGCTTTTCGAGAGTGCGTGCGTGACCCTCACCGATGAGGAAGTCGCGCCGCCACATGTCCGGAAACTTTCGAACGAACAGGCCGGCCGTCATGACCTTCATCAGCAGTCGGAAGAATGTGTTGAGCGATTGTTGCGCCGCGAACTCTCCACAGCGGACCAACAATCGAAAGCGCTCCTCCGGGTCGGGCTCGCTACTGGCCACCGCATCGAGCGCCAAAGCGAAGAGCTCGGCCGGACAGTGCTTCGGGCCGTCGAGCGGAAGAGCATTCCACAGCTCCGGCCGCGCTTCCAAGCGTTGACGACCGTCCGGCACACGATCGACGAGATACTCGACGAACGAATTGACGATGTATCCACGCACCGCCCCGTGCGATTGAGCTTCCCCCACCCCAGCGTTCACTTTCTCGCGACGCGGGCCGATTGACGGGCCGCCTGGGCAACCGCGATTTCCCGCTGGCAGAGAGCCAGGGCCTCGGCGCAGTCCACGCACGTCCGAATGCGGTCGAGATCCGTCTCGAGGGAGGCCAACGTGCTCGACACCGCGGGTTGCACGCCGGCAACCAGGCAGCTGGCCCCGAGCATCTCGACGGTTTCCGCCATTTTCATGAAGTGGTCCGCGGTGTGGGTGTCGATGTGAGGAACGCCGGTGATGTCGAGAATCACGTAGCGGGCTTTCTCTCGCACGATCCCTTCGAGCAGGCGCTCGGTCATCCTCGACGCGCGGCGAACGTCTATGCCTCCGATGACGGGCATCATGATGACGCGGTGCGAGATCTTGATGACCACCGTCGACAACTGCTCGACCAGCTCCGCCATTTCATTCTGACTCGCCTCGAGCTGGGTGTTCTGGTCAGCCAGCATCGCCGCGGATTGGCGGATTTCGTCCTCCGCCTGCGCGCGCTGCCCGTCTCGATACGCCAGGTCGTCGAACAAGAACCGCAAGCCGGTCAGGATTTCCAGCGATTCGGTCGACCACCCTTCGGTCTGCAGCCGGTCGATGTCGATCGCGCACTCTCCTGCCATGATTTCGGTCAGATGCGCGACGATCTGCTCGGAATCCAGCTCGCGATCACCCACGACGAAGCTCCAACAGCGCCTGGTCCCTCGACTTGAAAATGTCGAGCTTTTTGTTCTTGAGGAAGCGCGACGCGACGAACTTCACGGCCACATTCAGAAACATGTTCATGCCGCTGAAGACCGCGAGTCGTGCGACTTCCGAACGCTCTTCCAACAGCTCCCTCACGCGGTCCCGGGCCGCAGCGTCCGGCGGGTGAGTGTCGCTCAAGTCCACGAACATCGCGTAGTTTTTCAGGCCGTGTTCCCGTTCGATCTCGGCGACCTTTTCGAACATCACACCGAGCGAAAACGGCGTGAACACCGGGATCTCGTCGTAGACGACGAAACCCGCCGGGTCGTAGATGACCCGCGCCCGGAGCGCCTCGATTTCTTCCGGTGTGCTGTCAGGTCCATACGCCCGCGCTTCGATCGGCACCGCCATCGCTCGCAAGAACTATCGCCGGGCCGCTCAGGTGTCCACAGTTACGCGCCTTACCCGCCGCGCGTCCCCGTTGAGCGTGTTATCTTCAGGAGTCGCCACATCGAGGAGGATGTCCATGCGCGCTCGCACTACCTTCATTGGGGCCCTCGCCGGTCTGATTGCGCTCGCCAGCGTTACCGCGAGTGCTCCCACCGCCGAAGCGAAGAAACCCACCGGCAGCATCGTCGTCATGGCCAAAGGTTTCAAAAGCGACGAGGGCAAAATGATCGTCGTGCTCTTCGACAAGAAGGACGGCTTTCCCATGAAACTGCCCAACGGCATCGCCGTCCGTGACTCGAAGATCTCGAGTGGCAAGGCCAGCGTGACGTTCGCAGACATCGCGCCGGGTCAGTACGCGGCGGTCCTGTTTCACGACGCCAACGGCAACCGGAAGATCGATACGAATTGGATCGGGATCCCCAAGGAGGGGGTGGCCGCGTCCAACAACGCCGAAGGAACGCTTGGGCCACCGAAGTGGAAAGACGCCAAGTTTTCCGTGGCTGGCGCGAAGGTAAAACAGAAGCTGAAAGTGATCTATTTGTAGGCTCAACCGTCGTCGGGATACGAGCTGAGGTGGTCGACGAGCACGTCGTTCACTATTTCGGGCGCCAAATCCGGGACCCAGTGACTGACGCCTTCGACGATCTCGAACCGGTACGGCGCATCGACGAACCCTGCAGTCAGCTCCGCGCCGTCGCGACAAAGCGCCACGTCTCCGTCACTCCAAATGAAGGACGTCGGTTTCGTGACCGGTCCGACCATGCCCCCTTCCGGCGTTCGATCCCGAATGTTCGCGCGGTACCAATTGAGCGCGGCCCCGAGCGCTTCTTTGCTCCCGAGTGCGCGCACGTACTCGTCGATCGCATGCTGTGGCAGACCAGCGAAGAAGCCGCGGAAGAACGCCGCGTCGTCTGCAAGAAACGCGTCCTCGGCATCGGGCTGAACGAAGATGTCGAAGTAAGCTGACGCGCTGTACTGACACGACGTCGGGTCCGAAAGCACCTGCGAGAACGCATCGGGATGCGGCACCGAGATGGCGTTGACTGTGATGACTCGATCGGGGGCAAACACACCGAGCGCCCAGGTGACCGCAGCACCCCAGTCGTGCCCGACGATGTGAAAGCGATCGACGCCGACGGCGTCCGCCATCCCGAGCACGTCCTGAACCAAGAAAACGATGCCGTAGTCCTCGACGTTCGGGGGGCGGGCCCCGGGAGAGTAACCACGCTGATCGGGGGCGATGGCGCGATAGCCCGCCTCGCCGAGCGCGCTCAGCTGCGAGCGCCATTCGTAGGACGTCTGGGGAAAGCCGTGCAGGAGAAATACTGGCTCGCCGTCGATCGGCCCCGCCACTCGTGCATCGAAAACGAGCTCGCCGACCTCGATTTGCAGCGTCGTGATTTCGCCGGATGCCGCGACGTCGCTCGGCCCTGGAGCTGCGTCGGAACCATCCTCGACCGCCGGGGACGAGCTACAGCCGACCGCGAGCACCAAACACGCTGGCAACAAAACACGAGGGGTCATGCCCGCTTCTTTAGCTCACGAACCGTCGTTGGCCCAGCGGTTCACGCCGGAGATCGGCGTGATACGCTCGCGTCTCCCCTCGAAGGTCGTGGGGCGGATGGTCACAGGAGCACCCCCTTTGCCGAACGCATTCATCTCCGGGAGCGGTTTTTACGTTCCCCCACGGGTTCTCGACAACGAGACCTTCGCCAAGACTTACGGCATCGACACCACCCACGAGTGGATCGTCAAGCGCACCGGCATCGAAGAGCGGCGCTTCTCCGACGAAGGCGTGGCGACCTCGGATCTGGCAGTGCCAGCCGCCGAACAGGCGATCGAACGAGCCGGGATCTCGAAGACCGATCTGGACATGATCATCTTCGCGACGCTGTCCCCTGACCACGCCTTTCCCGGATCCGGCGTCTATCTCCAGGAGAAGCTGGGGTTGTGCAGTGGCGAGCAAGCGAAGTTCGTGCCGGCCCTCGACGTTCGGAACCAGTGTTCCGGGTTCCTCTACAGTCTCGCGACCGCGAGCTCGATGGTGCAGTCGGGAAACTGCAAGCACGTGCTCGTCGTTGGTGCAGAAACCCACTCAGCGGCGTTGGACCTGACCACGCGGGGCCGAACCGTGTCCTCGCTGTTCGGCGACGGAGCCGGAGCCGTGGTCGTCAGCGCGACGGAGGAGGACCGCGGGGTTCGTGGATGGTACTTGGGCGCCGACGGACGATTCGCCGACGCGCTGTCGCAGAAAGTTTGGGACATCAAGAAGCGACCGTTCATTCCGCAGAACGAAGAAGGGGTCGGTCAAGCGCAGCCCGACCACATGTTCGCCACGATGGACGGCAAGCTTGTGTTCCGAAACGCCGTCGAACGCATGATCCGCGTGCTGATGGAGGCGTTCAACGACCTCTCGCTCACCCGTGACGACATCGACTTGTTCCTGTTTCACCAGGCGAACATGCGCATCAACCAGTACATCGCCGACCAAGTCGGCATCCCCGAAGATCGCTTGGTGCACAACATCCAGCGCTACGGGAACACGACCGCAGCCACGATCCCGATTCTCATCGCCGAGGCGGAGCGCGACGGGCGACTGGTGCCGGGCAAGAAGGTCGCGATGGTCGCGTTCGGCTCGGGTTTCACCTGGGGCGCAGCCATCGTCGACTGGTGATCGATGCTTTTCGGGCTAGAGCCCGAATGCGAGCGGCGCGACCCTGCGGATGGGGACCGAGCCGAGCGAAATCACGCGGTCGTGAAACGCGCGAAGGTCGAACTGGTCGCCGTCGCGCGCTTGTAGCTGGTTCTTGAGGCGAACGATGCTCAGCTTGCCGTAGGTGTAGGTGAACATGTTGACTGGCGCGACGAGCGCGCGGCGGGCCTCCATTCGGGCGGAGGATGGCGCCAAGAACGCCCTTTTTTCGAGGAGCTTCGAGGCTTCTTCCATCGACAGCGACCCGTCGTTTTGGCCCACGTCGACGATCACGCGGATCGCTCGCTGGAGCGCCATGCGGATGGCGAAGGCGCGAGTCACGTCCGCGTCCTGGCCGGTGTAACCCGCATCGAGAACCGCTTGTTCGCAGTAGTGCGCCCACCCTTCGCCAGTCGTCGCGGAGCGGAACAGTTTTCGCACCTTGGAACGTAGCTGCCGCAGGTGCAGATACTGTAGATAGTGTCCGGGCAGTGCTTCGTGCACGCTGATGAGCTCGATGGCGCCGTGCGCGTGAAACGCCCGGAGCGCGTCGCGCTTCGGCACGGGCATCGACGCCTCGGGGATGTTCACCTCGAAGTGGGCCGAAGCCAGCGACTGCTCCAGCGGCCCGGCCACGTTCATGCTCGCGAACGAAACGCCTCGCCGCTCGGGCGGCGTTTGCACAATCTCGAGCTCTAGCCGGTCCCACGGAATCGTGACGAACGGCGTCGATTTTAGCCATTTTTCCAAGCCGGCGTTGAGGTCCCGATAGACAGCGAGCAGCTTCTCCGGCTCCGGAGCGCTGGCGCCCAAGCGTGCGAAGTACTGCGCGGGAGAATCCCCCAGCTTGGCGGTGCGCTTCATGAGCGTCTGGAGCTCGCCCTCGAGCCGCTCGAGCTCCGCCTCCCCCATGGCCCGAATCTCCGCCGGCGACTCGCCGACCCCCTCCTTCAGCTTCGCGAGCTCGGCCCAGAGCTCCGGGCCGATGGGGTCGTCGGTGGCCGCCTCGACCGGGTAGGTCGCGGCGACGTCCGCCGCATAGGCTTCGAGCGTATCGGCAGCCTGAATCGCCGCCTTTTCGACGCGGCCCGCCAGCGAGGGATCTCCTCCAAGGGCGCTCGCGGGTGTCTTCGCCAACTGCTCTCGCAGATTCCCGACGAGACCGGGAGTGATGATGGCCAGATTCTCGAGCGCCGGTCGCGTCGGTTTCACGATCCTGCGCCGCGCGATCTTCGCGAGCGACGGCACGGCTTCGAGGCGACCAACCAACGCGCGGAAACGCTGAGATTTCGGTGCGTAATCGTGAGAAACGAGGCTGGTCATGCCCGCGCCGACGAGACTCGGCAGGATGGAAGGGTCACGACCGAGCGTCCGCACTCTCTCCGAACTGAGCACGCGAGCCTGGAGATGATCCGCCAACAGCTCGGCATCGAGCTTCGGCGTATCCGTCCCCCATTCGACCGCGGAGGCGCGTTCCGGGGCGCTCGCCGCCAATACTCGCAGCCCGTCGACATGCTCGCTGAGAACCCGGGCGGCTCGGTCTTGTCCTCGTTTCGAGATGTCCGGGAATCGATCGTCGAACCGGTGGTCTCCGACGAACGTCGCCCAGACAGGGCTCGAGACGAGCACGGCTTCAATCGCGCCGTCGATGGCGTGCTGAAACTCTGCAGCGCGGGTGTCCGCGACGCCGAGGACGGGGTCCGCTGGCGGGCGCGGCGTGGCAGGCGGAGGCGCCGCCATCGGCGCCGTGCACGCGGTGGCGAGCCCAAAAATGATAGGAGCTATCCGCAAGGTCAGAAACATGACCGGAGGTTAGTGCAAGCTCGCCTCGGTGAGTGGCCGCGCACGCGCCATCGGGTCGCTAGACGGTGCCGTGCCTTCGAGTCATCCTTCCGCCAGCCATGAAAAACCGAGCGTTTCTCTGTGGGGCTCTCGTCGCTCTCGGCTGCGGCGACGGCAACTCCGCCGGTGGCGGGACCGGTGGCGCCGCGGGCGATGGTGGATCGGGCGGGGCGGTGCCCGAGTTCTACCCCGGCTACTCCAGCTCGAGCTACCTCGGCGACGAGCGCTGGTTTTGTAGACCAGGCAAAGACGGCGACCATTGCTCGAAAAACCTCGACGCGACCGAGGTGCTCGCCGACGGCACGTTTCGGCTCGTCACTCACGATCCCGCGCCAGATCCCGCATTCGACTGCTTCTACATCTACCCCACGACCGAGCCGGTCGACGGTCTGGACGAGGACTTCAGCGAACCCAATACCGAGCTCGACCCTCTGCTCGGTCAGATCGCGCGATTCAACAGCCTCTGCCGAATTCACGCTCCGTTCTATCGCCAGGTCGGGCTCAACGCCGTAGCCAACCGCGACGCGCTGATGCCGATGGCCTACGCCGACGTGATCGACGCGTTCAAGCACTACATGGCGAACGACAACGGGGGGCGGCCGTTCGTGCTCGCCGGCCATTCCCAGGGCACGCGCCATCTGACTCGACTCGTGCAAGAGGAAATCGACACGAACGAACAGCTTCGCGCGAGGATGATTTCGGCACTCCTCATCGGAGGCGGGCTCACCGTCCCGGTGGGGCGAGACGTCGGCGGCACCTTCGACAACGTGCCCCTTTGCACCAGCGTGGGACAGAGCGGATGCTTCGTTCACTACAACACGTTCCCCGCCGAAGGTGCGCCGCCGGACATTCCAATATCGCTCTACGGCCGCGACGAAACCCTGAGCGACGGCACGATGGTCCAGGCCGCGTGCGCCGATCCTCGAGCGCTCGCCGGCAACGGCGGTCGATTGAGAGCCAGCTACTATCCGACGTCGATGCAGGGAGCGATATGGCCCGTGGCGACGGGTGGGATCTACGACGGCATCACCACGCCATTCGTGCTGATTCGCAACGCCTTCCGGGCCGACTGCGTTCGCCGAGACGGATTCAACTTCTTCGAGGTCACCGTGGAGCAGGACCCTGGCGATGTTCGCTCCGAGCTGCCGCATCGAGCGCTGGCCACCGAGGTGGTGGGCTTCGGCATGCACACCAGCGACTGGCAGACGCCAATGGGCGACCTCCTCGACATGGTGCGAAAGCAATGGGAAGGGTTCTCGAGCGCGAACTGAGATCTCGCGAACGGACGGCGAGCGAGGCCCACCCGCCTCGCTAGAGTCCGCCGGTCTGCTTGATCCGCCAGACCTCGACGACCTCGACCCCGTTCCGCTCGAAGGCGATGCGAACGACGCCGGCTTCGCGATCGACCGTCAGCACGCTCGGAGAGGTCCCGTGGGGGAACGTTCGTCCGGTGGACTCGCTCCGCCCACCGGTCGAGGTGTAGCTGTCAGCGTCGATCGGTGCGTCAGTGGGCTCGCCGCAGGTGCCGCCCCCGCCGCCGCACGCCTGACAGAGCAACCCGAGCCCCGCGAAGGCACCGGCGTAGAAGACGAAACCGAGCCTAGCGATCTGCACGGAACTCCGCCGAGAAGTAGTCGTTCTGTCCGGCGACGGCTTCGAACATCACGACGTCGGCTTCGAAGCCCGCCCGGAGGGTTGCCGTCCATGCGACGTAGTCCGGCAGGTTATTTTGCACGACACCGTCGTGGCTGACGCTCTCGAGCTCGAGATCCATCCATTCCTGGTTGACCCCGACGCAGCTCAACGCCTCCGCCTCCGGTTCGCTCGTGCCGAAGGCCAAAAGTGCGGCTCCCAGGGCGAACCCCCGCCCGGCGCGCCTTCGAAGAGGAACCCGCCGGCAGACGCTCATTTCGACGGATCTTCCGGCGGGCGCCATCGCAGATGGGGTTTTCGCGCGGCGCGGGCCTCGTCCAAGCGTCCTACGCGGGCAAGGGTCGGAGCGTCCTTCACGGTAGCCGCGGACTCCTGAGCCTCTCGCTTGATGGCCGCCATGGCGTCGACGAAATCGTCGATGGTCTGCTTGGTCTCGGTTTCGGTCGGCTCGATCATCATCGCGCCGCGCACGACGAGCGGGAAATAGACGGTGGGCGGATGAAACCCGTAGTCGATGAGCCGCTTGGCAATGTCGAGAGTCTTCACTCCGGTCTCGTTTTCGATCGCCTTGTCGGTGAACACGGCTTCGTGCATGACGGCTGTCGGATACGCGAGCGGGTAGTGCTCTTTGAGACGTGCCGCGAGGTAGTTCGCGTTGAGCACCGCCATGTCACTCACGTCCCGCAGGCCCTGGTTCCCCAGCTCGCGAATGTAGGTGTACGCGCGCACGAACATGCCGACGTTGCCGAGAAATGACCGCACCTTTCCGACGCTGTTCGGGCGGTCAGCGTAAATGCGACAGCGGTCACCGTCTCGACGCACGACCGGTGTCGGCTGAAACTGCTCGAGGACTTTCTTGAAGGCCACCGGGCCAGCTCCGGGGCCTCCGCCTCCGTGGGGTGTGGTGAACGTTTTGTGCAGGTTGAACTGCATCACGTCGACGCCCATGTCTCCGGGCCTCGCCCGGCCGAGGATGGCGTTCATGTTCGCGCCGTCCCCGTAGACCAATCCGCCCCGGGCGTGCACGAGTTCGGCCAGCCGCGGCATCGCAGTTTCGAACAGGCCGACGGTGTTCGGGTTGGTGATCATCAACCCCGCGACGTCGTCTTTCGCTTCATCGAGAGCGCGAGCGAGCGCATCCGGCTCGACGATCCCGTCGGCGCCAGCGGGAAACGGAACCGCATCGAACCCGTTCAGAGTGCAGCTGGCGGGGTTGGTTCCGTGAGCGCTCTCGGGGATGAATATCTTCTTGGGGTTGCGATTGCGCGAATGGTGGTAGGCGCGGATCATCATCAACCCGGTGAGCTCGCCCTGAGCGCCGGCGGCGGGCTGCAAGTTGACCCCGTCCATGCCGACGATCTCGGCCAAGAGGTCTTGCAGCCGCACCATCAGATCGAGAGCGCCCTGAGACAGGTGCTCCGGAGTCATGGGGTGGAGTTCTGCAAAACCCGGCAGCCGCGCCGCCCATTCGTTCACCTTGGGGTTGAACTTCATCGTGCACGAGCCGAGGGGATAAAACTGCGTGTCGATGCAGAAGTTCCACTGGGAAAGTCGCACGAAGTGTCTGAAGGCTTCGGGCTCGCTCACTTCGGGCAGCCCTGCTGGACGGGACCGCGCCAAGGCACCGAGCGCGTCGGCAACGTCGACGTCGGGGACGTCGAGTGGCGGCAGCGAAGCGCCAGTTCTGCCCCGTGCTCCTCGTTCGAAGATCGGGGGCTCGCGGAACTGAATTCCGGGGATGGCTTGACCGGGCAAGCGACTCTCCTCTCTCTGGGAAACTCTAGGGGTTGTCGAGGGGATCGCCCTCGTCGTCGCCGCCCTCTTCGTCCTCGCCGCCTTCTTCCTCTTCTTCTCCGCCGCCTTCTTCTTCGTCCCAGCCACCGGAGGGACCGCCGGAAGTTTCGACCTCGTCGGGCATGACGCTGGCAAAATCGGGGACCTGGTTCTTCTGCTTGACCGCTTCCCACTTCGTGGCGGTCATGTCGTCACCGAGGCCGTAGCTGCCGTGCAGCTCGTGTGCGACGCCGTCACCTTTTGGAACGACGTAGCGGAAGTAGCCCTTACCCCCTCTTTTCGCTCCCGGCCCGACCTGACCGATGATGTGGGCCGTCCACTCGTAGCGAAGCAGGTCCCCAACGACCTCACCGTGCAGCTCGCCCCACTCCTCGCCAGACTTCTTTCGCCAACGACCTTGGACCGCGTTGCCGTCCTTCGCGATGTGGAGATAACCCTCCACGGTGCTGTAGTAGACGCCCGACCACTCGCCTTCGGTGGGCAGGTCGCCGGGTTTGAGAACGGGCTGCTCCGGCTTCGCTTGAGAAGCACCACAGCCGACAGTGATGACGAGCGACAGCGCCATGGCCAACGCCGCCAACGGCCTAAAGACGGAATTTTCGCCAAACATGCGGCGGACTCTACCACCTTGGGGTGCGGTGGGCACCGCTAGTGAGCCGCGGCGAGCTCGAGGATTCTGCGCGGTAGCTCGAGGCGCTCTTCGAGGACAAAAAGTGGCTTTCCCCCGGCAATTTTACCGAATTTCGGTGCGCACTTGGCCGTCGTGAGCCAGGCCTCCACGCTCGCCGCGAGGCGCGGCGGGGGCGTGGGATCGGCGTGGTCCGCCACGGTCCACGTGCAGGCCGGCCGAAGGCCGAGCCCGTCGAGCGCCGACACCACGCGGTCGGGTCGTGCGATCGAGAGCGCCAAACCGAAGCGCCGAACACGCCAATCGCAAAGTTTTTCCTCTCGGACCGGGAGCAACCCCGAGAACGAGCGAACGTGTGGGGCGAGCACGCGTCGATAGGCGAGCAGCTTGTGCCGGTGGGCGGGTGGCAGCTCGACGCCATCGCCGTTGGCGAGCACGACGTCGGCCGCCGCGAGCAAAGAGTCGCGACGCGCTCGGAGATCGCCCGCCGGTGGGCAAGCGCCGGATCCCCACGGCGCGGCGACATCGACAGCAAGAATCGACAGCGCCAAGCGCCGAGGTCGGGTTTGAAGGAGCGAGTCCACGATGATGTGGGAGCCGAGAGACGAAGCAAACTCGACCGTCTCGGATCGATTCGACCCCACCACCACCGGCACGGCGCTCGTCTCGAGCCAGCGCGCGAGCATCACGGCTTCGTCGCCCACTTGCCGAGCCGAATCGTCGCTTCGCACGCGTCGAGGCGGCTGCTTCGAGCCGAAACGGGATCGCGACCGCGCGAGGTAGGTGTGCGCGACGACGACCACGCCACTCCGGGCGCCAGCGAGCCCACGGGCGAGCGCTGCGACCACCGGCGTCTTACCCGAGCCCCCGAGAGTCGCTCCCCCCACCCCGATGACGCGGCATCTCGGCGGAAGAGCGACGCTTCGAACCGGTTCGCTGAATTGCGCCCAGGCCCGCGCGACGTAGCGCGACAGGTGCCCATCGTACGCGCCGGTTTCCAGGCGCCGAGAGACGAAGGCGCGAATCATCGAGCTGCTGCTTTGAGCTCGAGCCCGAGTTCGACGCCGAAGCGGTGCGCCTCCTTCTCGGTTTTTGGCCACGACGTCCGCGCCTCTCGCTTCCGGACGTTTTTTGCGTCGGGGTCGGCGAGCATCGCGCGGAGCAGCAAGTTGCCATCTAGCCGCACCGCGTGACCGGCCACCGGCACTTGGCAACTGCCCTCCACCGCCGTCATGACCCCGCGTTCCGCAGCGACAGCGATGGTGGTTTCCGGATCTGCGAGCGGTCGCAAGAAAACGGCGACGTCTTCGGCACCGTCGCGACGCTCGATGCCGAGGGCCCCCTGGCCCACCGCTGGAATAATGCGCTCGACGTCGAGAACTTCGGTCGCTCGGTCCCCCAACCCGAGTCGCCGAAGCCCTGCATACGCCAAAACGATCGCATCCATCTCCCCCTCCTCGCACTTGCGGAGGCGGGTATCGACGTTGCCCCGAAGCGGGACCAGCTTCAGATCTGGTCTCCAGTCTCTGAGCAGCGCCTCTCGACGGAGCGACGAAGTCCCGACGGTGCTGCCCGGCGGCAACTCCTCGAACCGACAACCCTCGCGAGAAACGATCACGTCACGGGGATCCTCTCGTGCGGGAACGCAGCCGATGACGAGCCCCGGCGCGAGCTCAGCGGGAACGTCTTTCATCGAGTGCACGGCGATCTGCGCACGGCCGTCGAGAATCGCCTCTTCGATCTCTTTGATGAACAGCGCCTTGCCCCCGACCTCCCGGAGGGCTCGGTCTTGGATCTTGTCGCCGGTGGTGGTGACGTGAAGCTCGGCGACCTCGAGCCCTGGGTTCGCACGCCCGAGTTCGGCAATCCAAGCCCGAGCCTGCGCCAGTGCGAGCTTGCTGCGACGAGTCGCTACGACGATCTCGGTCAACGGCTACCCGTCCCGAGCGCTCGCTCGCCCTCCTCGTCGTTCGAGTCGGCGAAATCCTCGTCGCCTTCGGCGCTGTCCTCGTCCTCTTCAGAGGCCTGGTCGGCGGGCGAAGCCGCGTGCTCACCCGAGCGGTTCGCCTCGGCGCCCGGATCGATCTCGAACAGCTCGACTAGCAACTGAACGGCATCTTCGGATTCGCTGGCCAGTTCGCGCAGCCTCTGAGTAGGGGTGTGCAGCAGCTTGTTGAGAATCGCGTCGGCCATTTTGCCGAGCGCAACGCGGTCCGAATCCCCGAGGTGTTTGAGCTTGGTCTTGAGGCTCTTCTCGACCTCGCCGTGAACTACCGATTGAAAGCGCTCGCGGAGAGCGACGATCGCCGGCTTGAGCTGAGTAACCTCCGCCCATCGATCGTAGCCGAGAACCTCGCGAGCAACGATCTGCTCGGCCTGCTCGGCTTCGCGTCGGCGGCCCGCCGCGCTCTCGGCAACCACCTTCGAAAAATCGTCGACGTTGTAGAGAAAAACGCCGTCGATCGAGTCAACCCGTGGATCGACGTCGCGGGGGACAGCCAGGTCGATGAGAAACAAGCTCCGACCGCGGCGGGACCGTTTCACGGCGTTCAACATGTCGAAATCGACGACATGAGCCGGGGCGCTGGTGCTCGTGACGACGACGTCCACCTCGGCGACGCAGGCGCGGAGTTCGTGCCACCCACGAGCTTCGCCGCCGAGCGCGCCGGCGATCTCGGCGACCCGATCAGCGTTGCGCCCAATGACCGAGAGCTTGGCACCAGCCTGTGCAAGCAGTCTCGCCACCGCTTCGGCCATTTCCCCCGAGCCGACGAGAGCGACCCGCCGTCCCTTCAGATCGGCGAAAATCTGAGTCGCGAGGTCGACGGCGACACTCGGCACCGAAACCTGTCCGCTACCGATGGCCGTTTGTGTCCGCACTCGCTTCGCCGTGCGGATCGCCCGCGGCACCGTCCCGTTGAGCACAGCGCCGACGCTACCCGCGGCGCGCGCGACCTCGAACGCCTCTTTGACCTGGCCGAGGATCTGCGGCTCGCCGAGCACGAGGGAATCGAGCGAGGACGCGACGCGAAAGAGATGCCTGACGGCGTCGGCTCCCTCGTGCACGTAGAGGTGCCTCGCCACCGGGGGCGCCCGCGCGGTGAGCACCGAGCGCACGGCTTCGGCAGCCGCGTGCAGATCCGCGCCCGTCGCAACGACCTCGACTCGATTGCACGTCGAGACCATCAAGGCCTCGGAAACGGCTTCGTGGGCTGCGAGTTCCGCCAAAACATCGGGGATTTCCTCCCGCGGCAACGCCAACCGCTCGCGCACGGCGATCGAAGCGCTGCGGTGCGAGAGCCCGACGACGACTATCACAGCGCACCGCCGTGAGGCCGGACCACATAAACCAGGATCACGAGCATCACGCAGACCACGCCCGCGATCGTCCCGTAGGCGGCTCGCCTCCCGCGCCAGCCGGCCACGGCGCGCAAGGTGAGCACTGCCGCCACCAAGAGCCAGGTCGCGTAGGCCAAAAGCGCACGGGCGACTTCCACTCCGCCGCCGGCTTCGAGCTGTCGGGCCCAAATCGCGCCGGTGGCGATCCCCAGGGTGAGCAGTGGGAAGCCCGCCAGAAGCAGCCGGTGCTCGGTCGTATCGAGCGAGTCGAGCGGCGGGAGCTTGCCCGTACCGATGACGCGCTTCTGTTTGAGTCGGCGCTCTTGCACCAGATAAAAAACGCTCACGCCCCCAGCGAGCATGAAAAATCCGATGCCCAAGAGGTTCGCTGCGACGTGCAGCGTCAACAGTGTGCTCGGGATGGTCGTCGGCGGTGCGGAAACCGAGACGAACTGCGCGCCGACCAGAAAGGTGAGCGCCAATGGCGACACGAACGCGCCAATCGCGTGAATGCGCGCTCGTTGTCGGAGCGCCAGGTAGACGCTCACTGCAATCAACGCCGAAAGACTCAGCGCGAAATGGAGCGAGTCGAACGGCCAACGGTTCAACGTCGCGCTGGCGGTGATGACGTGCGCCGCGTGAAGCCCAGCACCGGCAGCGAGCACCCACGGCGCCCATTTCGCCGCTTGAGGGGCACCCTCTCTCCGGGCCAGATCCACGAAAAACAGTGTCGACGACGCGGAGTACGCGACCACGCCGAGGGTGAACGCGATGGTGGCGATGGCGCTCATCCCACGCTACTCGAGAGTTCGCATGAGCAGCTGCGCGAGCAACTCCTCGTCGCTTTGAGGTTTGTCTCGAAGCTGGAGCTCTTCGCCGCGAGCTAGCACGGCGCTCCTACCAGGGTCCTCGAGGTGCCCGCTGAAGGAGCCGACGGGCGACCCGATGAATCCCGGCACGACGTCGAACGCGAGGTCTCCGATGATCATCGAGCTGCCCAGGAGCTCGGCGCCGAGCTCGTGGAGGAAGTTGACTGTCTTTACCTTTCCCACGATGTCGTAGACGTCTTCGCCCCCGGTGACCTCGGCCAGCACCCGCGCGGCTTCGATGATCCGGTAGCGTCTCCCCTCGGCTCTGATGGAGAACTCCGTAGCCGAAAGATCGATTCTGTCGGCGTGCACCCACTCGTCCAGGGCCCCGCTGGGGAAAAAAACGCGGTTCGGAGACACCGGGCGAATTCTACACGCTGGGCCCAAAAACGCCGCCCTCGTCCGCAAGAGAGGCAGCCTCGCACCCACGGCGGCGAAATCTCGGTGCGATTCCTGGCTCGCACTTCATTATCGTCCGGAGCGCACCCGAAGAGTGCGCCAACCGCCGCCATGACTCCGTTTCTCCGTGCCGTCTATGACGAGCTGCTCGAGCGGGCGACCCAACCTCCGTTCGACGAGCGCGCTCGAACGTTGAGGAACCAGTTCGCCGAACGCTGCGGTCGCTTCGAGGCCGATGACGAGAACGCCGGAGAGCGCGACGCGGCGGCTTGGGAGGACGTCCTGGTTCACGGGGGGCTGGCGAGTGCAATCGCCGATACGATGCAAGACGCCGCGGAGGCGGACCTCGCTCGGGGTTTTGCCGCTGCTCAGCGCGGGGTCTTTCGATTCGAGAAGTCCGAGTCCGCGCTCGTCGCTCACGACTTGTGGTCCGGCGCCGCGTTTCTCTTGCTCGACAAGGACGACATCGGTCGCGACATCGCCACCGCGAGCGAGCGAATGGCCACGCCCATCTGCGAAGGACGGGTGCTGGCTTCCGTCGAAGGGTGCGCGATCTTGCCTGGCGCGGTTTTTCATCCACCGGATGCCGGCGCGGCGATCGCCGCCACCCTCGTGGTCGCTAGGGAACGCCAGATGAAAACCGACGAGGCCCTCGATGCGCTGTTGCGCATGCATCACAAGTTCCAGACCTACACGCGACTCAGAGTCGAGCTCGCTTACTCACCAGACGGCTTGGGATGAGCCGCATGACTTCGAGCATCGATCGAGCTACCCCAGGGGACGCATGCCGGACGATGTGAAAACCGAAGACGCCTACCGACCCCCCAGCAACAGCGACGCGCCACCACCATCGCTCGCTGGAGACGGCCCCCGCTACTACGTCGTTTCGCAGCAAAAGGCGTTGATGCTGTACGTCGCGACGCTCGGTGCTTACGCGTTCTATTGGTTCTACAAGAACTGGCTCAACTATCGCGCCGCGACCCGCGAGAACCTGTCGCCGTTCTGGCGCGCGTGCTTTTCAATTTTCTTCGTGCACAAGCTCTTCGGCTTCATGGATGCCGACGCCGAGAGGGCCGGTCGACGCGTCGATTGGAACGCCAGCAACATGGCGACGATCTACGTCGTGGGTTCCATCGCTTCGCAAGTGCTCAGTCGGCTGTCGGGGCCGGAAGACGTCGGTGGGATAGACGCCGCGGCGTTTGTCATCGGTCTCGGCATGGCCTACCCCCTCGTCATCGCTCAAAGAGCCGCGAACGTTGCCTCGGACGATCCCGATGGGGATTCCAACAGTCAGCTCAATGCCGGCAACTTCGCGTGGATGGCTCTGGGCGCACTGCTTTGGCTTCTGATTCTCTCCGCGATGTTCCTCCCGAACGCGTTGGTCTGAACGAGCCGGGAGGGCGGCAGTATCTCAAAAACACTCGGAATCGGCAGCCGCCCGGACGCCGCGTTCCGAGATGATCAAGCAAGCGGCTTCGCCCGACGCCATCGATCCCCCGGGGAACTGCACCTCGACCTGCACCGACGGCTGGCAAAACCTGCGCTCCTCGGACGGGCGGAGCGTGAGCTCCTCGAGCGGCTCCTCTTCGAGTTCGCCGTCGTCGTCCCGAACGAACGCGGTCACCTCCACGGTCACGCCCGAGCGGTTGAGCACGTTCGTTTCTGCTTCGCAGTCGTTGCCTCCGCAGGCCACGAGCAGGGGACTTGCCAGCAAGAAACCTATCGCCGAACGAAACCTCGACACGCGCGGAGCCTAGCAGATCGGCCCAGCTACCGCGCGCCACTCAGATCGACCAGCTAAACTCCGCAACGGCACGACGACGGTCACGTTCGAGTTGAAACTCGACGGTACCTTCGAGCTCTGCGAGGTCGAGCATGCCCTCGCAGACGCCGCGCCACGAGTTGAAGTAGTTCGGGTACTGCCAAACGGGATGAGCAATGTTGTAGAACGTCACGGTGGCGCCGCTCGCATGCTGCGACACTCGGGGAGTGCAGAAGTCCCGATACACGGCGCCCCAGGCGCGGGGCAGGAGGCTGACTACGCGCGTTCGACTGCTCCCGAAGACGCGCATCATTCCGGAAACGAAACTCTTGAGGAGCGGCTTGTCGACGAGATCCGGCACGCTCGCACGCCAGCACGCCACCGCGCGCTCGACACCGAAGGTTTCGCAGATTCCGTCCACGACCCAGTGATCGTGCTCGATCGAGAGCCACGAGCTTCTGGGAGACGACTCGTAGACTTCTCGCGACTCCGCCGGAAGGAGGCTCAACGCCCGTTCGCGTGCACCGGGATCGAACTTCTCGACGAAGTCCATCATGTCTCGCGCAGCACTTACTCGGACGGCGGGCCAGCGTCCTGAAGGTGGCGGAATGTCGGTCGTCGACACGGGGCCAAACATAACCACACACGCCGCGATCCGGCCATCGGTGGAATGCGCTGGCGAGCCGTCGTGAGGAAGGTTCGCGAAGTCTGCGCGAATTCGGGAGATTTCACGGTACCGAAAGCAGCATGCGTTCGTTCGATGCGAAACTGCAAATTCGAAGGGCGCCCATCTCATTGGACAGTTCAAGATTCGGAACAACGAAAGGTTCGAGAAATGAGCAACCCCCTCGTCACCTACGAGCTGCGCGACTCCGTCGCGACGATCACGATGGATGACGGCAAAGCCAATGTCATGTCGCTCGCAATGCTGGACGAGTTGGCGGACGCTTTCGACCGCGCCGAAGGAGACAAAGCTGTCGTCGTCTTGACCGGACGGGACCGCATGTTCTCCGGCGGCTACGACATGGCCATGTTTCGAAGCTCTCGCGAAGAAATCGTGCGCACCATCCGCGCCGGCGGGGAACTCACCCTGCGAATCCTGTCCTTCCCCCTTCCGGTTGTGGTCGCCTGTAACGGCCACGCCATCGCCCAGGGCGCGTTCTTGATGCTGTCCGCCGACGTGCGCCTCGGAACCGCCGGCCAGTTCAAAATCGGCCTGAACGAAGTCGCCATCGGGATGACGATCCCCATTTACGGAATCGAAGCCGCGCGCCAGCGTCTCACGCCCGCTTCCTTCAATCACGCGACGACGACCGGCACGCTCTACGCACCGGACGAAGCCTTGGTCGCGGGGTTTCTGGATCGTGTGGTCGCGAGCGAGCAACTGAAGACCGCTGCGGCAGGGCAGGCCCGCCAGCTCACCCAACTCGACATGGGCGCACACCGAGCCACCAAGCTCAGAGTCCGCGCGGCGGCGATCGAAGCAATGCGCGATGGCATCGTCGAGGAGTTTCCAGCAGACACGACGGCGGCGTAGACCTCTGGATGCGGCCTGCTCTATTGCACGGCGACGCAGCCGAGGTAGTTGCCGCCGCCGCAGTCACAGTCGCACGGGAGCTCCCCGGGGCAATCGTAGTCGCATTCACACAAACAGTCGTCACTGAGGGCCTCGCAATCGGGGCGGGCGAAGCACTGGCAAGGCGACCCGACGAGATCGCACGGGGCGTTCGTCGTCGGAAGGCAGCTCACTTGGCCGATGTCGTCGCATTCGCAGTGGCAATCGACGGTGTCGACCGCGCCGCCGAAGCCGTCACACGTCGCGCAGAGTAGCTCCGGGCACGCGAGCAGATCGTCGAGGTCCGGGCGACACTCGAAACCGCCCTGAGTGCAGACTTCGCCGGGCAGCGGAGGGCCCCAGCAAGTACCGCTGGGGCAATCAGCCGGGTTGATGGTTCCGGCCGGACACACCCACTCTTCGCCGAGGCATTCGGCGACTTCGGGGAACCAATCCGAGCCGCATCCGGCAGCGCATGGCGGCAGAGTCGAATCGACGCAGCCCGACCCGGCATCGATGGCCGGCGTCCCGGCGCTGCCACCAGCTGACGTGCCCGCGGTTCCGCCTCCGCCCCCGCCTCCGTAGCCCCCGGGCGCGCCGCGCGAATCGGGTCCGGCGTCCCCGCGGGTGGATTCGTTTTCGAGAGCGACGCCTCCGCAGGCGGTGGGCAGCGACGCCGCGAGCACGAGGAGGATCGCAGCGACAAAAACAGGCCTCGGTGCGCGAGGCGCGGGGATTTGCGGGCGGCCCAAATTGGCACAGTCGTTCATGGCGAGTCGTGATGAAGCGAATTCCGTACCAAACGACGCGGAGTGGCTTTCGAATTCCTTGCTGGCGCTCTCGAGCACGTGAGCCGCTCGCCCAACGCGAGCCAGAAGAGCGTGAGCCTGGCGATCCTGGAGCAGGAAGGGGTCGCAACAGAAGCTCAAGCGGCGGTGCGAGAGCGCATCATCACCAACGACACGGGTGCGATCTGGACGATTCCGCAATCGGCGACGGTCACTCGGCGCCCGTCGCCGCCGCCGACCTGGACGCTTTCGGGCGCGCTGACCGACGGGGTGGTGCTGCTCGCCGCGAGCCTTTTTGCGCTCGCGCTGCTGAGTTGGCGCGATCTGCGGGGGGCGCCGACCTGGACGAAGGTCGGTGTTCCAACGCTAGTTCCCGTCGCCGCGGCTATTCGTTGGTTTGCAGCCCCCGAGCTGCCACTCAGCGTTTGGATCTACACGCGTGCCCCCGCGGTGGCGGACCGGTTCTACTACGGCCCCGTTTTTCAGGTGGATCGTCGACGAGGCGCACCTGCGCGTCTTTCGGGCGGACTTGGCCTTGTCGATCACGTGGTTGGCCGCCTCGGTGACACCCCTGTGCTTCTACCCGTTGGCCAGCAAACTGCTCGGCGACCGAAAGCTCGGTTTCGTCTGCGCTGCCTTGCTGACGTTCCTTCCCCATCACATCCGATTCTCGCACAGCGACGTCATGTTCATCCCGACGCTCGCACTCGCGGCGCTGGCCGTGGCGGCAGCGCACGACGTGTTGACGACCGAGTCCCGCGGCTGGCGAGTCTGGTCGGTCGGCTGCTTGCTGTTCTTTCTTTCTCTGTGCCTGCCACTGCGCCCTCTGAACATCCTGTTCGCCGTCGTGCTCGGAGGAATGCCATTCGTGGTGAGCCCGAGGCCAAATCGAGCCGCGGTCGGGTGGGTGCTCGGCCCAACGCTGCTCGTCGGCGGCGCCGTAGTCGCGCTTCATCTTTCGACACATCACTCCGGAGACGTGCGGCAGGCACTCGGCACCGAGACCCTCATCGGTGCGGCTCGCGTGGTCGTCAATCCACTGCTGAAGACCGTCACGAACCCTTGGTTCACGCCGCCGCTGCTCGTGCTTTTGGCGATCGTGGGCACGGCCCGCCTGACCGCGACCGGTGCTCGACGAATGGCGCTGTTCCTGATGGGTTGGTTCGTTCTCTTTCTCTTGCCGCACGGCTTCGTGGTGCCGGACGCGCCGCAGTTGCAGGCTCGATACCACCTTCATTTGCTCCCGCCCTTCTTGCTTCTGCTACCGCGGCCATCGCTTCGCGCGCGTCGGGGAGTACGTCGACCCTGCCGGCGAGCTCTCTCTGCATGAACCGGTTCGCCTGACCCTGCTGCGCGAAAGCTCGGACGAGCTTCGCCCAGCGGACGAGGTGCTGCGGGAGATCGCGGCAACACCGGAGCGATGCGCTTACTACTTCGAGGGCTTCAACTGTTACGCCCTCGGGCCGGAGCGTGAAGGCATTGCCCCGACTTGCCGAGCCGTGCATGAGACGCTCGACCTGGAAAAGGTGAGCGCGCGGACGGTCCCGGTTCGCGAATACCACCTTCCGCTACACACCCCGCCGAGCCGTTCGACGATCGACTTCACGCTGTATCGCGTCAACGGGCCGAAGCGATCGCAGCGCTGAGCTCTTCAGCTCGTCTCGTAATACGCGCGTGTCTCACCAAGTGCGCGAAAAACCCGCGTGCCCCGTTGTCGGTGGCACCCGCGGATGCGACAATCCATGCGTGCCGCTGCGGTCCGTTGTGATGTCTCGCTCTATTGTGATTCTGCACTTCGCGGTCCTGGGGCTCGGCTGCTCGGCGAGCGGAGGCGGTGGCGACAACAGGTTCGGCGCGGGCGGAACCGGGTTCGGAGGGACACCGGGCGCGGGCGGGGGAATGGCAGTCGGCGGAGGTACGGCCACGGGTGGCACGACGTCGGTTGGGGGCGGCACGAGCGCTGGCGGCAGCGGCGCACTTGGTGGCACCGGCGGCGTCGGGGGGACCGGCGCGGTCGGGGGGACCGGCGCGGTCGGGGGGACTGGTGCAGTAGGCGGAGCCGGCGGAGGCGCGGGCGCGAGCGGCGCTGGAGGTCTCGGCACGGGCGGTGGAACCGGAGGCCTGGCTGGCGGCGCTGGTGCCGGATCTGGTGGGGCGGGTGGCGCCGCCGGGGCAGCGGCTGGCGGCGCGCCAGGCACCGGTGGAACTGGCGGCACCTCAACCGGCGGTGCTGGCGGCGCGGCGACCGGCGGGACCGGTGGGACGGGTGGAGTCGCCACCGGCGGCACAGGCGGGATCTCGACCGGCGGCGCAGCGGGTGGTGGGGGCACCGGGGGCGGTACCCCGATGTCGCCGGATGGCAACTGCGACAGCGCGACCTTCGGCGGCCACCTCTATTGGTTCTGCCGAAACAACCGCGACTGGGACGACGCCCTGGCGAGGTGCCGCGCCGTCGGAGGAGAGCTCGCGAGCATCAACGACGCGGCGGAGCAGCAGTTCATCAACGACGAAGCTGGCCTCAATCAATGGCTACTCGGCATCAACAAGAAAAACGAGTCCGGGACGTCGACCCCCGGCACCTGGGAATGGCTCGACGGCACCGATCCGTTCGGCGCCTACCAGAACTGGAACACGGGCGAGCCAGACAGCTTCGATTGCGGCGCCATGAACTCGAACGGAACCTGGCGAGACTGGAGCTGCAGCAACAACGAGAACTACGTCTGCGAGATCGGCTGACCACTCGCACGTCGGGACGCCGCGAGCGGTCCGCCAGCGACCTGCCTCCGCGAGACTAGTCCCCTGGATCCGTGTCCTGGTGCTTTCCAGTGTGTGGTGGACTCCTGGTCCACCAAACTAGTATCCCTTGCGGGAAACGGCGCGGTCGCCCGGGAGGATCTCGATGTCCGAGCGGGTGACCACCGTCAGGCTACTCTTCTTCCGGGTGCGGATGACGCGAAGCTCGCCGACGACTTCCTGCGGGAACGCCCGCTCGTCGCCACGGAGCGGCGTAACCTCGTGGGGAACCTCGTCGGGATCGTCCATGCGGAGGCGAGTTCGAGCGACCACCGTGGAGGTCTTGAGGGACCGTCGCCAGGTGTCGCCTTTCTTGACGATGAACAGCCGATTGCCCGGCCGCAAACCGTCGTCCGAGCCACGGTCGATGAAAGCGACCTGGTTCTGCCCGATGTATTGGTGCGGGTAGATGCTCGTCAGCACGCGGGCTTTGAGGTCGACGCTGTTTCGTCGAGGTGGAACGACCTCGAAACGACGACCGACTGGGCCGACGCGGGCCCCGCGTTCGATGACGTCGAGCGACTCGACGATCTTGCCGCGGGCCACGCGGGTGCGCGGATCCCACTGATCGATTTTGACGGTCCCCTTGAAGGAAACGATCTTGCCGTTCTGCTTGCGGGCTCCCTTGACGCGCTTGGCGGCGCGCACCTCACGAAACACCGTCAGCATCTGGCCGAGGCGGAGCGACACGCCCTTGCGCATGACCAGGTAGACGTGGTTGCCGTGACTGAGCAGCATCTGGTCCTCGACGGCGCCGACGAGCTCGCCCCAGACGTCGTTTTTCGGGTCATCGATGTAACCGCGATTGCGGAGGAACACCGTGTTCGGCGGAACGAGTGGTCGGCGGTCGACGATCTGTCCCTCGCCGAGCGACATCGACCCTCGCGGCGCACCGGTCGGGCTGAGCATCGCCACCGCGGACGTGCCAGCCCGCATGCGTACCTGGTCGCCTGGATAAATCCAATGCGGGTTCTGAACCTGCGGGTTGTAACTCCACACCTTGGGCCACCGCCAAGGATTGCCGTAGTAGCGAGCGCAAAGATCCCAGAGGGTGTCGCCGCGACGAACGGTGTGCACGTTCGGGATGGTCTTGCGATCCCCGGTGATCACGAACTGAGCGTTCTTGTCGCCGCGCACGGCGGATCCACCGTTGCCGGACCTGCCGCCGAGGTCGAACCCATCTCGTGGATTCACGGCGGCCTGTGAACTCGACGGAAGATGACCTTCGAGATTGGTGCCCGCCGCCGGGTAACCGACCGGCGGTGTCGTCGTGGTCGTCGTCGAGCTCGAGCCCGGGGTGAACGTGATGGTCGTCGGGCCGCCGGTGCCGCCGCCCTGCGGCACGTTGACGCTCTGCGGGGCGTCTCCACCGCTGTCGCTGCCACCGGTGTCCTGGGCGAGAGCCGGTACGCTGAAAACGATCGCCGCCGCGGCGAGAGCGAACGACGGAAGACGTCGAGCCTTCGACTGGATGCTTTCGAAACGGTTCATGGGTCCCTCAAATTCTCGGAATCCTACGGGTCGCGTCGGCCGTAGGGAAATTGTGACTCAGCTCGGAGAAGGTTGCCCGCGCCGCGTGCACCGCCCCGCGCTTCACCTGCGCGAAGCCCAATTTTAGCAGAGCATCGGGCACCTTGTTGCCGTGAGGATATCGCTTCGATACCTGCCGAAAATCGTTCGCCGCTTTCGGGTACTCGCCCCGGGCGTAGTGGCACTCGCCCCGCCAATACAGAGCGTTATCTGCATATGGATGCGTCGGATATCGGTCGAGGAAGCGTGTCAAAGCGAGCTCCGCCTCGTCGTAGTCGCCGCTCTTCACGAGTGAGTACGCCGTTTGGTAGTCGCCTACCGCGTCGTTTCGAGGTGCTTCGGATTTCTTCCCCGGTTTCGCCGGCACCTCCTCTATTCGCATGCGGTCGCCGCTGCCTCGCAGCACCGGTCGTGGACCCTCGTCTTCCTCGCGCGGCTCGACCCGCTCGTCGGACTCCGCCCCGCCCCCAGGACCGAGGCGGAATACTTTGAGTCGCGGACGTTCGACTTGGCCCGACTCCTCTTCCTCGGCCTCGGATCGTGGTGCGGCTGCACCACGCGTTGCTTCACTTCGAATGACTTGCGCTTCTAGACCCGTCACTCGATCCACGAGCATGTCGTGGTCCCCTTGCAGCCGGGTGATCTCGTCCGTCATCGAAGCCAGCCGCTTCTTCATGGCGTCCTTTTCGCCACCACAGCCGAACGCAAAGCCTGTGGACAAGAGGAGGGCGAGTAGAGCGAACCTGGAGGTGAGAAACTTTCTACGCATCGCGAGCAGATCGTAAGTTGGACGGGCCGGCCGGGCCTAAATAGTTACCTCCCCCTCTTTGGCACGAGAACGCGCATACCCCTGTTTTGACGCGGTCTGGACGCATTGCGGCACAAAAGCTAGGGTTACCGACTCATGGGAATGCGCTGGAGCGAGCGAAGCCGTCGACGTCGACGTCGACGGGTGGACTTGCATAAGACGCTCTTCGTCCTGCCGAACCTCATCACGCTGGCGGCAATTTTCTGTGGCTTCAACGCGATTCGCATCTGCGCCAAGCCCGACGCCGCCCTCGAGGACTTCAACCGCGCCGCGGTGCTGCTCATCTTCGCGATGCTGTTCGACCTGCTCGACGGCCGCGTGGCCCGAATGACGAGGACCCAGAGCGCCTTCGGCCTGCAAATCGATTCGCTAGCCGACGTCGTTTCCTTCGGGGTCGCGCCGGCTCTGTTGATGTACCAGTGGGTGCTTCACCGCGATCCATTCTTCGGGTTGATGGTGGCGTTTCTTTTCGTCGCCGGCGGGGCCATCCGACTCGCCCGCTTCAACGTGCTGAGCTCCGGCGAGGGCGGCGCTCCCGTCAAACCAGGCAAGTACATCATCGGGCTGCCGACGCCGGCGGCGGCTGGGATCCTCATTTCGCTCGTCGTGGCGAATACCGCGGCCGGGGGTGCCCTCGGAGCGCCTCAATACACCTGGGTCATGTTCGCCGTGACCCTCGGCCTGAGCCTCTTGATGGTGTCGAACGTCAAATTCCGCTCATTCAAGGACCTCAAGCTCAACAGCGCGACCGTCTTGATGGTGCTATTTGCCATCGGCTCGTGCGTCTTCATCGCCCGCGTCCTCAAGCCTCAGTTCGTGCTCGTCTGGCTGGCGGGTTTCTACGTCGTGATCGGCCTCATCGAGACGTTGCGCGTGGAAACCCAGCGTCTGCGAGCGCGCCGACGTCAGACACGCGAGTCACTCACGCGTCGGTGACCGGCCGCCGTGCTTCGTCGCGTCGAAAACCTCGGGAACATGCGCCTCTGGGTGTTGATCGTCGGCCTCCTGGCCGTCCTCGCTTCGGGGTGCCGACAAGAGGCGGATGACGGCGCCTCGCCGTCGACCCCGACGGTGCAGGAGCTGCCGGCGCTCGAGCTCACCGACGACACTTCCGATCTTCTGCTCACTTGGGTTGATCCGGTTGGGGAGTTTCACGTCGTTCAAGAGATCTCCGACGTCCCCGAAGATCGTCGCGAGCAGGTGCGAGTCGTCCTCACGACACGCGAAGACGGCACCGGCAACCTCTTGTACGTCGCGGATCTTCGGAACAAGGACCCCGACGGGAAGTACGCCGTAAAAACACTCACCCGTGCCCAATGGGACGAGATCGGCGCGTCCAGACGAAAAGCTCGACTCGAAGCGCTCAAGCCGCCGGCTTCCGCCGCGCCACCACCCGGGAGCAGCGCCACGGCGAGCACCGGGAAGCTTCGGGCCATCGTCTACGGCGCCGATTGGTGCAAACCGTGCCATCAAGCCAAACGCTACTTGTCTCAACGTGGCGTGGCCGTCACCGAAAAGAACATCGAAGAGAGCAACATCGCCCGAAAAGAGATGCAGGCGAAGCTCGCGAAGATCAACAAGCGTGGGGCGTCGATTCCGGTGATCGACGTCGAGGGTCAGATGCTCGTGGGGTTCAGCCCGAGCGCCATCGACCGAGCGATCAAGGCCGCTCGCAACACGAAAACGCTTTAGCAGCCGTAGAAACGGCGGTGTCCAGGACTCTGTCCTAGGACTCACGCATCGCTTGGGTCGCAACGGCATTCCAATCGATGGTGCCCGGCACCCGGCCCTCGGCCCGCTCGGGTCGCCCGCCGCCGCGCCCGCCCGCGATGGCCGCCGCACGTTTGAGAAACTTTCCGCAATCGAACGAGCTCGCCGCTCCCCGCATGGCGATGATCTGCGTGCCTCCCTCGGTCGGCACCGCCAAGAGCGCGACCGCCTCGGGCTCGGTGGCAATGCGAGCGGCGACGGTGCGTGCTTCGTCCGGCCCGAGCTCGTCGAGCTCGGCCAGGACGTTTTGCTGTCCAGCGGCGCGCGCTCGCGCCAAGAGCTCACTCGCCACACCATCGGCAATCCGCGAGCGCGTCTTGCCAAGGGCTGCGCGGCTTTCGTCCAGCTCGCGTTCGAGCTTCTCGATCGACCGAGGAACCTCGGCCGGGGCACACGTGAACTTTCGACCGAGCTCCCGCAAGAGCGCCGATTCGTCGCTCAGGAGCCGACGCACCCTGGGCCCAGCATCGAATGTGATGCGAGTCCCGCCCTTGTACCGCTCTAGACCGAGCACACGAACGAGACCGACTTGTGAGCTTCGAGTGCAATGGGTGCCGCCGCACGGCGTGACGTCGAACTCGCCTATGCGCACGACGCGGATGCGATCTTCGACCTTCGGGGCCCGACGGAGCTCGAGCTTTTCGAGCTCGCCGGGATCGGGAAAAAAAGCGTGGACCTCGACGTCATCATCGATGATGTCGTTGGCGAGCTGCTCCACGCGAGCGGCGTCGGCATCCGAAAGCTTCGGTCGCTTCGTATCGATGGTGCACACGCTGTCCCCGAGCCGCGACGAAACGGTTTCGGCGCCGAGCAGATCGACGAGGGCGCGAGACACGATGTGCTGGCCGGTGTGAAGCGCCATGTGGGTCCGCCGGCGCGGCCAATGAACGAGCCCTCGTACCTCTGCGCCGACGTCGGGAAGCTCGCCGGGCGCCTCAGCATCGAGCACGTGTCGGACGACGCCGGCATCGTCGACCTGAACGTCGTTCACCGAGGCCTCGCCGATTTGGCCCGTGTCCGGCAGCTGACCGCCTCCCTCAGGATAAAACGCCGTCTGATCGAGCACGACGGCCACGCCGCCAGCGCCGTCGTCGCGGGAGACGACTCGGCCGGAAAACTCCCGAATGAAGGGGTCCTCGAAGTAGAGGCGGCGGGTTTCAGCCATCAGGAGCGCTAGAGAATATCGCCTCGGCCCTTTCACCGCCCCGGAGTCGGTCGATTTCGTTTGTAATCATACGTTTGATTTATTATCTTCGGCGGGATGGGTAGGCCGGTCAACGCCAACGCGGAAGCCACCAGGCGCCGCATTCTCGAGAGCGCCATCGGTCTATTCTCGGATCACGGCCTCGGCGGCGCGTCGATCCGCGAGATCGCTCGAGGCGCCGGGGTGAGCCTGGCCATGGTTCATCACTATTTCGGCAGTAAAAACGATCTGTACGAGGCCGCGATCAACTCGATGTACGCCGATCTTGCCGAGCTCGAGAGGGAGCTGCGCTTCGCCATAGAAGAGGAAGCGGAGCTCGGCACCTTCGTCGAGCAGGCCATCCGAGCCGGCTTTCGTTTCGCTCGCGCGCATCAACCCGCCGTGCGGCTGCTGATGAGATCGGTCGTCGAGGTGGGGGAGCTGGACGAAAAGCGTCGCCGTGAGGTCCAGGCGCCGTTTTTGGACTACGCGTCGGTCGAGCTGTCCAAGCACCTCGGGTGTGCGCCTCGAGATTTGCGCCTGCCGCTTCAGAGCACGGTGTTTCTCGTGGCGAGGTACGCGGTGAGCTCTCCGACGGAGCTTTCACTCCTGACGGGTGCGAGCCCCGACGACAGTCCCGAGGCCGCCGAAGACCACCTGGTTCGAGCCGCGCTCGCCCTGCTCACTCGACCAAACCCACACGCCATTCACTGACGCCTCACCCGGCGCACGGTTATCCCGAATAAAGAAGGTCTCGCCATGCAAGCTCAAGCTGTCTCCGCCTCCTCAGAAACCGCACGCCCCGACACGAACAAGCACAGTGGCAAGGACTTGCCGCTCGACACCCGCTTCGAGCTCGGTGACCACATCACCACCGAGCAGCAAGAGTTCCTCGACGAGCACGGCTTCCTCGTGTTCGCGAAGGTCGCGTCCCAAGAAGAAATCGATCGTCTCGCCAAGGAGCTCGACGACATCGAAGCCCGCTGGTTCGCCGAAGGGCGCACCGAGATCTACGGGATCCCGCTTTTTCGAGGAAAACCGGACGGCAAGCCGTTCCTTCAGCGCTTCCCCTTCACGTCGTGTTTCTCCGACTACATCCGCGACTTCGTGCGCGACGATCGCTTCGCCCCGGTGCGGAGCCTCGTCGGCAAAAACACCCGGGTCGGCGACGAAGAAAAGGACGGCGTCGTCGTCAACCGCAACCTCAACGTGCCCGGCAGCGTCTACCAACGCCTCGGCTGGCACACCGACGGCCTGAGGGACCTTTTCTACCTCCGCATGCCCAAGCAGCAGCTCAACGTCGGCATTCACTTCGACCGGGTGAAGAAGGCAGACGGCGGCCTCCGATTGATTCCGGGAAGCCATACCCAAGGGTTCTGGTCGATGTGTTCCCGCAAAGTCTACTTCGTGAGCCACGCCCCAGACCCAGAGGAGGTCGCCGTCGAAACCGAGCCGGGAGATCTCACCGTGCACGACGGGCGACTCTGGCACCGCGTCGAGGGATCCCCGCACACCGGGCCGCGCAGTCTTCGCCGGTCGATGTACGTGCCGTACCTCACCGACGAGTACCAGCCCAAAGGCGAGCACAGCCGCACACCGCTCTACCACTACCTCGGGATCGCCCTGAGAGAGGTCAAGCAAGCACTTCAGACTCGCGGGGTCCTCTGATTTCGACGACTCGCGAGGCGCACGTTGCCGGGTGGTAGGCTCCCCCGCGTCGATGGTGCGTGAATTCAACTTCGACGGGCTCGCCGGCCCGACACACAACTACGCGGGCTTGAGCCCCGGAAACCTCGCCAGCGCCAAACACGCCGGGGAGGTCGCCAATCCACGCGCGGCCGCGTTGCAAGGACTCGAGAAGATGCGCTTCGTGTCGAGCCTCGGGATCGGCCAGGCCGTGCTTCCGCCAGAGCCGCGACCCGACGTCGGTGCGCTGAGGATGCTCGGGTTCTCCGGGGACGACGCCGCGGTATTGTCGGCGGCCGCGCAGGGGGACGCTCACTTGCTCCGTCTGGTGAGCAGCGCGTCCGCGATGTGGACCGCGAATGCCGCAACCGTAGCGCCGTCGAGCGATACGGCAGACCGGCGCGTGCACCTGACGGTCGCGAACCTCTCGTCGATGTTCCACCGCAGCATCGAGGCTTCGAACACCCTGACGGCCTTGCGGGCGATTTTTCGGAGCGGGCAGCACTTCGTGGTGCACGACCCGGTGCCGGCGTTTTTTGGCGACGAAGGCGCAGCCAATCACACGCGACTCGGCTCGACATCGGGGACGACACACCTGTTCGGCTGGGGGCGCGACGCGCGAGCCCAGTCCGGCCCCCGGAAGTTTCCCGCCCGTCAATCACGAGAAGCTAGCGAGGCGGTGGCGCGCCTGCACCAACTCGGAGAGCGCGCGCTCGTGTGGCAACAATCACCGAGGGGAATAGACGCCGGCGCTTTCCACACCGACGTGCTCGCCGTCGGCAACGACAACGTGCTGCTCCTCCACGAGTTCGCGTTCGCCGATCCCGACGCATTGTGCGCCGAGCTCGAGCGGCGGCTCGGATCCGAGCTCGTCGTCGTGCGCGTCACCGAGCGCGACCTACCGGTCGAGGACGCCGTCGCCGCCTATCCGTTCAACTCGCAGCTCGTGACTCTTGCGTCCGGAAAAATGGCGATCGTCGCGCCGACAGAAGCCCAAAAGAACACGCGCACCAAGTCCTACCTCGACCGCGTCGTTTCCGAGAGCAATCTCATCGACGCCGTGCACTTCATCGACGTCAACGCTTCGATGGGCAATGGAGGTGGACCCGCGTGTTTGAGGCTACGGGTCCGACTCACCGACGAGGAGCGAGCGGCGGTGAATGCGAGAGTGTTTTTCGATGATGAGCTCCACCGAGAGTTGAAAACCTGGATCGAAAGCCACTACCGCGACCGGATCACGCTCGGAGATTTGTCCGACGTGTCGCTGCTCGACGAGGTTCGAACGGCGCTGGACGAGCTGACGGGCCTCTTGTGCTTGGGGTCCATCTACGACTTTCAGCAGTCGCCGTAGAATGACGAGGACAAAAAAGAAAGGGCACCCACGTGGGGTGCCCTTTCCGCGCCAGGGAGGCGCTCGGCGAAGAGCTCCGATCAACCGGGCTGCAGCGAGAGCGGGTAAACGACCGTCACCGTACCGTTCTCCGGGGGCGGAAAGCTCAGGCCGTAAAACGCACTGACCACACAGCTGACCACTCCCGTGTCCGGCAAGTCCGATCCACCGTTACCTGCGTTCGCGACGGCGCCGGTGCTGTCGATGAGAAAACGCACCGCGACACGCCCTTCGAGGTTGGGGTTCGAGCGCAGGCCATTTTCGTAGCACATGCGAAAGCGACCGAAGTTCTGCCGAACGATGCGCTGGATGATCTCCGGAGGCAGGCGACCGCTGACCGTCGTAACGCCCGGACGCATCTTCGGCGCGCCGTTGGACTTCCGGGTCCCGCTCAGGCGGCCGACGCTGTCACCAAAACCTTGCCCCGGTCCGAGGCCGCGTCCGTGGCCAATCGTGCCGATGTCGCCCAGCCCGATGCCGAACCCGCGACCGCCACCTGACTCGCCGATGCCGCTCAGACCGAGACCACCATAACCGTAGTTCTCACCCGGCTCGTCACCGAACATGGCGCCCACGGCGTTCACGTCGTGTGGACCGTTGGCGATGTCTCCACCGAAGGGAGACGTCACCGCGTTCACATCGCCACTCATTGTCGCCAAGAGCCCGATCATGCCGAACTCCTCCGCCTGGCGAATGGCCTCCGCGCGGGAAACCTGTTCGGGCGCATCCGATGTCTTCTTGATGGCGTAGTGGTTGTTGGTCTTCGGGCTCGTGTTCTTGCCCATCGCGCCCTCTTCGCCGGTTGCGCGCTCGCCGGTGCCTCCTTCGTGGTTGGCATCGTCCGCGGCGTCGTCCTCCACGAGCTCCTTCTCGCGCTCGGCGGACGCATTGAGCAACGCTTGCATCAGATAGAACTGATCCTTGTTCGGACCTTCATCCATGGTCAGACCCAGGGGCGGAACGAAGGCAGCCATCGAACCGACGATCGCCGCGGCGGCAGCGAGGCTCAGACCGAAGTAGCCAACAGCAGCCTTGTCGATGACGCCCGCCAGACCGCGCTTGGTCGGCTTTCCGGCGTCCACCACGCGAACCACGAAGGCCAACTGCCCGAGCTCGACCCGCGCGCGGGATCCTGCGGCTAGCCGGAGTTGTTTCGCCCCGGTTTGCTCGACGCAGGGTTCAGCCTGGGCACGGGCTTCGTCCAGGGTCCTTCGCTCGCCGTCCACCTCGATGAACCCTTCGGCCATCGCGGGAATGACGACGCTCACGCCCGTCTCGTCGCTGAGAACGACCGGCGCGCGGGTGGCACCGAGCTGCTCGGCCGGCACGAGATAGTCGATCCACCCCTCACCAGCTTGCTCTTCTCCGACGTAGTAACTCTTCGGCGGCGACTGGTGCGAAACGTCGAGCACCGTGTCTCCCCAGAGAACGGCAACCTCGACAGCGGTGACGCCGCTGAGCTCGACCTCTTCGGATCGAGGCGCGGGGCCACTCTCGACGAGGGCATAGCCACCGGTCTCGTCAGTCCACGGCATCGACGGCTTGGGTGCCGCGCGACGTGTGGAGCGGAAACGGTGGAGAGGAGAAACCGCGGCGGCCGCCGTGAACGGGTTGTCGGCGAGCACGGCCTCGGCAGTGAAGTTTTCGTCAGTCGAG
>JAJDAH010000140.1 GCA_029261965.1 Polyangiaceae bacterium | reverse complement strand
TTGCTTCCGAAACTCGGCGGCCCCTCCGGGGCGAGGCCGCCGAGTCTTGACGGCAAAGGCACAGATCTGATCCGTGTCCCGGTTCTTTCCAGAGTGTGGTGGACTCCTGGTCCACCACACTACTCTGCGGCGCCGAAGTCGATTCGTGCGCCGGAGCGGATCTGTGAGTGGTCGAATCGTCCCACGACCGACTCGCCGTCGATGGTGATGGCGGGCAGATCGATGCCGTCCGAGGCTTCGGGGGCTCGGATCTCCAGCTCTCCGTCGGGCAGGGTCAGGACCACACGACGGAAGATGGGTTGTCCGAGCCAGTACTCGGTGCCGCCGGCGATCGGGTAGAAGCCCATCGCTGCGAACACGTACCAAGCGCTCATCGTGCCGCTGTCGTCGTTGCCTGGTAGCCCGTCAGGGGCGTCTCGGTACTGCGTGTCGAGGGCGACCCGTGCGTAGTGGCGAGCCAAGTCGGGGCGATCGACGTCGTTGAACAGGTAGGCGGCGTGGATCACGGGCTCGTTCGAGTGCCAGTAGTACGTGTCGGGCAGGATGTGATGCGCGCCCTCTTCGACGTAGACGAGGGTCGTGCTCTTGTCGAAGAACTCTCTGAGCTTCTGCACGAAAGCGTCGTCGGAGCCGAATGCTTCGCGCAAACCCGCCCCGTCGTGCGGCACGTACCAGGACCACTGAAGGGCGTTTCCTTCGACGTAAGGACCTCCATGAGTCCGATCGTCGATCGAGGCGGGGAAATTGCCCGCGCTGTCGCGCGGCAAGATGAGATCGTGTTCGTCGCTCCAGAGCCTCTTCCAACTCTGTCCACGGTCTTGGAACATCGCGGCGTCCGCAGTGTGGCCGAGGGCATCGGCGAGTAGGCTGAGCGCCCAGTCGTCGTAGCTGTATTCCAGCGTCTCACTCACTTCGTCCGGCACGTAGCCGAGCGCGACGTAGTCTTCGATGCCGCTGCGCCAAGGGCCGCGCGCTCCGTCGGGGCGTGCCTCCATCGCCTGTCGTTTCATCGCCTGGTACATGCTCTCGGCATCGAAGTCGGTGATGCCCTTGAGGTACGTCTCCGCGACGGTGATGTCGGCGCTCGAGCCGATCATCGTATTGGTATAGTTGCCTGCCAGCGGCCAGCGCGGCACGGCGCCGCCGTGCTCGATCATTTTCTGAATGCTGATGGCGAAATCGCGCGCGTGCCGCTCGCTGATGAGATTCATCAGCGGGTGGAGCGTACGGAACGTGTCCCAGAGCGAGAGATCGGAATAGAAGTCGTAGTCGTCCGACTGGTGGAGCTCGCCGTCGATGCCGCGGTAGTGGCCGCCGACCTCGGTGTACAGATTCGGCATCAGGAAGCTGCGGTAGAGGGCACTGTAGAAAATGCGTTGCTGCGCGTCCGTTCCCCCGGCGATGCGGATTTTCGAGAGCACACCTTCCCAAGTCTCGCGCACCGCGGTGTGCATCGCGTCGAAGTCGTAGTCGGGAGCTTCGGTCTCGAGATTTCTGACCGCTTGCTCCTCGCTGATGAAGCTGACGGCCACCCGGAGGTGGACCGTTCCTTCGCCGCCGGCGAGTCGAACCGCGACGCCGCCGAAGGTGCCGTTGAACTCGGTGCCGTCCGCCACCACGCCGTCGGAGAATGTCTGGCTCGACTCGATGGTCCGGTCGGCTTCGGCGACGAGCCAGGCTTGCACGCCCTTTTCGCGGCGCGAGAGCGGACCCTGGTAGTCGACGTAGGAGAAAACTCGTCCGTCTGGATCGACCCGAGCGCTCGCGGAGGCGACGGTGCCGCTCGTGCCTGCGAAGTGAGTCGGATCGAAAACGATCGTGGGGGTCGAGCCAGCGGGGAAGGTGTAGCGGTGCAGCGCGGCGCGGCGAGACGTCGTGAGCTCGACGCGGATCTGCGAGTCGTCGAGGGTCACTCCGTAGTAGCCGGGCGACGCGGTCTCCGTGCTCTTGGAGAACTTCGACCGGTAGCCCTGCCCGGTGGCCATCGAGGGCACGAAACCGTCGGTGGGCATGACCAGGAGGTTGCCCATATCAGGCACTCCGGTCCCCTGAAGCCGGAGATGGGCGAAGCCGAAGATCTCGTCGTCGCCGTCGTGGTAGCCGGAAAAGTGGAATATGTCCGCGTCGCGACCGTTGGTCCCGGTGTCGGGGCCTGGGTGAATCATTCCGAACGGCATTGCGGGTCCGGGATAGGCAGCCCCAGCGCCGAACGCTGCGCCACCGGTTCCGATGAACGGGTCGACGAAGTCGACCAGTGGGCCAGAAAGCAGCTCTTCAGGCGGCTCTACCGTTCCCGCGTCAGCCGGTGGCGACGTGCCGTCGCTCGTCCCTTCCGACGCCGTGGAGTCGGAGCAACCGAGCGGCAGACCGGCCACGAGAGCAGCCATCAAGTACGCTCTGAACCGCATGACCCAATCATAGCCGTTCCGGCGCCAGTTTGCCGGGGTTCTCGCCGCGTGATTAACTCTTCGGAAGCCCTACGGAGAAAAGCCCATGCCCATCGTCTCCAAACACCTCTCGCGCCGGCAGCTCCTCAGCGGCGCTGCCGCGCTGACCACGGCCGCCTCGCTCGGCGTCGCCGGCAAAGCACGAGCGCAAACGGTCGACGACTACATCGCAAAGCCACCGAAGGGATTTTCGCCCCTCGCGATCCCCGGCAAGGTCGTCAAGGTCACCAAGGGCAACGATTTTCCGTCGCTCATGCAGCCGAACCAACTTTGGCCGAAGAGCAAGGTGGCCCGCTCCATGCTCGAGCGCGCAATGATGGAGTTCACCGGTGCGCCGAATCTCGTCGAAGCGATGAAGAAATTCATCCACAAAGACGACGTCGTGGCGATCAAGCCGAACGGCATCGCCGGCCAAAAGGGCTACACCATGGCCGTCAACTTCGAGCTCATCGAGCCCGTGGTCGAGGCGATCCTGAAAATCGGCGTCCCCGCCGAAAGGATCACCGTCTACGAGCAGTTCCCCACGTTTTTCAACGGCACGCGCGTCAACGTCAAACACTGGAAGCTGCCGGAGGGTGTTCAGACCGGGACCCACAACAATCGCGACCACAAGATGCCCAAGGTCCGCCTCTTCCACGGCATCCCGACGCATTACTGTCGCTTCTTCACCGATGCGACCGCGGTCATCGACATGACCATGATCAAGGATCACTCGATCTGCGGTTACACAGGCTGCATGAAGAACATCACCCACGGCAACATTCAGAACCCTCACGACCACCACGGCCATCAGGCGAGCCCCCAAATCGCCATGCTGCACAACCATCCGGTGGTGACGAGCCGTGTGCGCCTCCACATCACGGATGCCTTCAAGATCATGAACGACAAGGGGCCCCTCGACCGAGATCCGAATACCCGCATCCCCCACGGTGCGGTCTACGTCGCGACCGATCCCGTGGCGATGGACACCGTCGGGTGGCGCGTCGTGGAGGAGGAGCGCAAGAAGGCCGGCCTAAAGACCCTCAAGCGCGCCAAGCGCGAGCCCCGCTACATCCAGACTGCCAGCGAGCTCGGTCTCGGCGTGCACGACTGGAACGACATTCGATTGCAAGAAGTCGCGATCTAGGCGAGCGACACCACCCCGCGCGCGCTGCCTTCAACCACGGAGCCCCCACGTGAAGTACCTGCACACCATGGTGCGCGTCACCGACGTCGAGGCGTCGCTCGATTTCTACTGCAACAAGCTCGGCCTCCGAGAGCTCAGCCGCTACGACAACGAAGGTGGCCGCTTCACGCTCATTTTCTTGGCCGCTCCCGGTGACGACGATGCCCAAGTCGAGCTGACGCATAATTGGGACCCCGAAGAGCTCGGGGGAGGGCGCAACTTTGGCCATCTCGCGTACGCCGTCGAGAACATCTACCAAACCTGCAAACGGCTCCAAGATGGGGGCGTCCCCATCAATCGCCCTCCAAGAGACGGGCGAATGGCCTTCGTGAGATCTCCCGACGGCGTGTCGATCGAGCTCTTGCAAAAAGGTGGCGCGCTGCCTCCCGAAGAGCCCTGGTCGTCGATGCCGAACACCGGCGAGTGGTGAGCAAAAACTTCTGGCCGGCCGAGACGACTCTGGCGCAAATCCCGTGAAAGCCGGCCCCTAGCGGACACCGCTCTGTCAGCAGCCGGCCTGGCGGTCGGGGCCTCGGGTGACTACGTTTAGCCCCGGGAGCCGCCCAGGGTCATCGCTGACCCTCGGGGGCGCACCAAAACCGTGCGAGCCCGATGTTAGCCAAGCTATTCGGCCTGCGGCCGGAAGATTATCGCGACACCATCGTCGCCTTCTGCACGCTTCTCGGTGTGCTGGCCGGCCACGCCATGCTCGAGACCGCGCGCGATGCGCTCTTCCTCGCCAGCCTCCCAGCGAGTCAGCTCCCCTGGGCGTACATCGCGATTGCCGTCGTCGCCCTCGTCGTCACGCGGTTCAACCAGCGGGCAATGGCTCGATTCTCACGACGACGGGCGCTGCCGGTGACTCTGGTTGCCGGCGCCCTGGTCACCGCCGGGCTCTGGGCGGTGCTCGAATCGAACGAACCCTGGGCGCTGTTCGCCTTGTACGTTTGGACGGGGCTCTTGACGACGGTCGTCGTCGTCCAGTTTTGGCTTCACCTAGGCGATGTCTTGAACGTTTCTCAAGCGAAGCGGGCGTTCGCGCTCATTGGGGCCGGCGGTCTCGTGGGCGCAGCGACGGGCTCGGCTATCGCAGGTGGGCTGCTGCTGACGTTCCCGCCGCGCTTGCTGCTTCTGATCGCCGCCGCCGTATTCTTCGTGACCTCGTTCGCGCCGATGTGTTTCGGTCCTGGTCAACCTACGGCGCCGCGCCGGCGCCACGAGATCCCGCCGAGCCCCGGACTGCGTCTTCTCAAGGGAGACGCCTATCTCAAACGCCTTTTCGCCCTGGTTCTCGTCTCTACGCTCTTGGTGACCGGCGTCGACTTCCTCTTCAAGACGGTGGTCGCTGCCGAAGTCGACGCGGCGGAGCTCGGTGGGTTCTTCGCGCGTTACTACGCCGTGGTGAACGTCGTCGCGCTCGTCGTGCAACTCGCGCTCGCGCCGCGATTGCTTCGGTCGTTCGGCGTCAGCGGCACCCTGGTCGTGCTGCCCACGTTGCTGCTCGGTGGCGCCGTGGGTTTTGTGCTCTTGGCGGGCATGTTGCCGGCGCTGATCCTCAAGGCGGCGGACTCGACACTGCGCCATTCAGTCAACAAGACAGCCACGGAGATTCTGTACCTTCCGCTGGCGACCGAGGTTCGAGCCCGTTTCAAGGGGATCGCCGAGTCCGTGGCTCAGCGCGGTGGTCAGGCCCTCGCGTCGGTCGTCATTCTCGGCGCCGTCGCACTCGACGCGACGCCGGTTCACGTCGGCGTGGCGCTGGCACTTTTGGGGGTGCTCTGGCTAGCGACCGTCGGAGGCTTGAAACCACTCTACCTGGAGCTGTTTCGCAAGCAGCTCCGAGAAGGCCGCCTCGAGACCGAGATCGGCATTCCCGACCTCGACTTGAGCTCGATGGAGGCGTTGGTCGCGGCGCTGAGTGCGGCCGACGACAACGAAGTGAAAGCCGCGCTCGACCTTTTCGAGCAGCACGGCAAGACCAATCTCATTCCGGCGCTGATTCTCTACCACCCGTCTCGGGAGGTCGTGCTGCGCGCGTTCGAGCTTTTTGCCAGCTCGGATCGCACCGACGTCTTTCGCCTGACCGACCGGTTGCTCAAACACGAGGACGCCGAAATCCGTGCCGCGGCGCTCCGGCTCCACGCGTCGGTGAGACCCGACGAGGAAATGTTGCGTTCGTTCATCGGTACTGCCTGCGCGTCGCTTCAAGCCACCGCGCTCATGGGGCTCTTGAGTGCCGGATTCGCCGACGAAGAAGAAGTCGAAAACGAGCTTCGCGAAATGATCAAGTCCGACGAGCACGACACACACATCGCGCTCGCGCGCACGCTTCGATACTTGCCGGCGGAAGAGTTCGCATGGCTCGGTGTCGAGCTGGCGGAGAGCGCGAGCACCTCCGTCCGCGTGGAGCTCGCCCGCTCGATCACCGGGGCGCCCCATCCCGGATATCTACCCACGCTAGTCAACATGCTGCAGTTCCGCGAGACGCGCGCCCAGGCGCGCGCCGCTCTCGTGGCCATCGGCGATCCCGCGCTCGAGTACGTCGACCAAAAAATGTCCGACAGAATGCTGCCCAAGCGGATACGGCGGCATCTGCCCCGGACCATGAGTCGCTTCAGCGGTAATCTTCCCGCGCAAATTCTTCAGTCCAGGCTCTCGACCGAAACCGACGAGGCCGTGATTTACAAGATCCTGCGAGGGCTCGGGCGAATGCGCGCGGACGATCCGTCGGTACCCATCGACCAGAGTCAAATGCTCGAGGTGACCCGGCGCATGCTCGAGCGCGCCGTCACTTCGCTCAATTGGCGTTTGGCGTTGCAAGCCACCATTCGCGCTGTGCCCGAAGCCAAAACCGAGGCATCGGGGCTCTTGCGCTCGCTTTTGATCGAGAAGGAGCAAGCCGCCCTCGAACGAGTGTTCCGTTTGCTCCACATCATCGAGCCCCGCGAGGAGTTCCGAATGATCTACGACGGTTTGCGAGGAACCGACCCGAAGGCGCGTGCTGGAAGCCTCGAGCTGCTCGAGTACGTCGTGCCGGACGAAATTCGACGGGGCATCATGGCTTTGGTCGACGACGTCGCCGACGACATCCGATTGCGCAACGCCGCGGACTTCTACGATCCCCCAGGGCGTGAGAAGCGCGAGGAGCTCGTCGCCCGGCTCGACGACCCCAACGACGAGATTCGCGCTACGGCTTTGTACAACCTGGGCATCGAGTACCGCGACCGGATGCGCGAAATGCTCAAAGACACGAGCGGCGTGCTGCGCAGCATCGCCGGCTACCACATCGCCGAGCTCGGACTCGACGAGCTCAAGACGGATGTGGAGGAAGCGGCCGCCACTCGAGAGGGTGATCCCATCAGCGCCATTACCGACCGGGCGATGGGGCTGTTCAATCTCGGCCGAAGACCGGAGCTGAGCAATGCTAGCTAGCGAGCAGGCCACCGGTCACGTGCAGAGTGTGCTGGCCCTGCGGACCTTCGGGGGGTTCGCGAACCTGAGTCCAGGCGAGCTCACCGTCCTGGCGGAGATCTTGCGCCCGCGGTTCTTCCCGGCGGGGACCACGCTCCTCAGCCCGGGCACGCCGGTCAAGTCGTTTCACATGATCGTCGACGGCCGAGTGCGCTCTCTCAAGGACGGCAAGCTGATTCGCGAGCTCGTTTCGAAACAGGTGGTCGGTGGTCTCGCGGCTTTCACGAGGGACCCCGAGGGCGCGCATGTCGTCGCCGTCGAGGACACCCTCACATTCGAATGCGATCGCGACGACATGGAGGAAGTCTTCGAAGACAACTTCACGATTCAACTGGCGGTTTTGCGTGGTCTCGCGCAGCAGGTGATCGAGCTGCGCAAACTGCTCGGTTCTCGCGCGGGTTTCGGCGACTACGACGAGAATCTAGTCGAGCCGGAAGTCGGAGAGCTATGGCTCGTCGAACGAATGGGTTTTCTCAAAAAGACGCTCCCATTCGGGGATGCGCACATCGAGGGCATTGCCGCACTCGCGCAGAGCTCGAAGGAGTTACGCTTCCCGGCCGGCTACACGCTTTTTCGGGAGGGAGAGCCTTCCGGGTTCACTGTAACGCTTCTGAACGGCACGGTGGACTGCATGAGCGAGGACGGTCGGCATTGCTTCGAGTTCCAACCGCTTTCGGTGCTCGGCGCGATCGACTCGTTGGCGGATATCCCTCGCTGGTATTCCGCCGTTTGTCGCACACCGATCATCGCCCTCCGCGGCGAGACCGAAAACTTCATCGACTTCATGGAGGACCATCCCAGCCTGGCGACTCAGATGATGAGGCTGAACGCCCGCGTCATCAGCGAAATGCAGCAACGGGTCGCGATCATCCGCGAGTCGGAGAGGCCGCCTCCGGGCGAGCAGAACGACTGAGAGTCGCGGCGGCTATCTACGCGGCATCTGAGGAGCTTTCCCCGCGCCGAGTGCAACCATCGGCCCGGCATTCCATAATGTGTGGCAGTGGCGCGTCTAACCTCGATGCAGCGAGTTTCTTTCCTCGGCGCCGTCATCCTCATGGGTTGCGGCGGATCGGCTGCGGCGCGCCTGCCACCAGGCAAATCCCCCACGCCGAAGACCATCACCGTCGCGGAGCCCGGTGGCGATGCGCACGACCCGCATGCTGCCGCGTTGCAACGGCTTGCCGACGCCCCCTGGGGGCGACGCAACGACAAGGACAATCAGCTGCACGCGCCGCTGCTCGATTGGAAGACGTGGAAGCGCGTCCAATATTGGGGTGTCGATCATTTTCTCGGCTTTCGTTACGGCGACGACCACCACGTCGTCGCCCTCGCGTTCGTGCGCGACATCGAGGGAGGAACCAGCAACTCGAGTGAACGGTGCAATCGCCAATGGGAGAAATGGGCGAGGCCGCAGATCACTGCGTTCGAGGTGCAGCTCGGTACCATCGGGCAACGCGTGGGAGAGTGGCGCGGGGAGCCGCTCGTTGTTCGCTACGTGGATGGATACGTGGACTACGCGCTCAAGCGCCGCCACTTCAGCGCTGCGTGGGTGTCGTATCCGGCGTACCCGGACGCGTGTCTGACCTACTCGATGGCTGCCACCTGGGATGGGAGCGAGGATCTCGCTCGCACGGTGCGTGACCGCTTTGTCAACGAGGGCTTCGAGCAGCTGCTGCCGCTCACCGAGACTCGGCCCCATCGAAAAGAAAAGAAGTAGGCCGGCGCGGCCGCGCCGGGCGGCGCCATCCTCAAGCGAACGCCATGCGGAGGACGGCGTAGGCCATGAGCGACACGATCCAGATGGCGCTCCGGTATCGGAGCCCACTCTGGAGTCCCCAAATCGGCGCCACCGGCCAGATGAGCAGCGCCGCGACGCCGTGCCAGCGCGGCTTTTGCATGAGCAGCCCGTACACGAGCGACACGTGTGCCGTGATGAAGACCGCGAAGGGCAGGGCGAGTAATGCGAGCTCGAGGAGGGCCATTGGGAACAAATGGGGCTAGCCGAGCGTCGAAACCCGGACGATACCGGATTCGATCCCCCGGTTTGGCTCGAAATGGCCCCGTTTGTTGGGTTGGCCCCCCGCCCGCGCCCCTTTGCTAGACTCCGCGAACCGTGCGTTTTTCCAACCTGATTGCCGTTTCCGCCGTCGTCGGACTGCTTGCTGCTCTACCAGTCGGGTTGCGCGACGCGCATGCTGATGGTCGAGCCAACCGGTCCGACGTCATCAGTGCCAAGGACCTCAAACGGGGCATGAAGGGGTACGGGCTGACCGTTTTCGAGGGGACCAAGCCCGAAAAGTTCGACGTCGAGATTATCGACGTCCTGCACAATTTTCGTCCCCGCCAAGAGCTCATCCTGGTCAAAACGACGCACCCCCGTCTGGAGGTTGCCAAGGTCGTGGCCGGCATGAGCGGCAGTCCGATCTTCATCAACGGCAAGATGGCCGGGGCTTACGCCTACGGTTGGACGTTCGGAAAAGAGCCCGTCGCTGGCGTCACCCCGATTCGCAGCATGCTCGACGACCTCGAGCGACCGCTTCCCAAGAGCATCGACGGCTGGCCGCTGAAGGTGCTGCCCCAAGGCAAGCGCGTGGCCACCGCAAAGATCCACAGCAACAATCGATACGCCGGCGCACTCGACGCCTACGACGTGAGCCAGCACGCCCAGCAAATCGCCAAGGCCAAGGCGGCGATTGGCCCCGCCAAGGGAAGTCCGGTCAAGGCGGTGTCGACGCCGCTCTTGATGGGAGGAATGACCCCGGGTTCGATTGATCTCGCCAAGGAGCTTCTCTCCCCGATGGGTCTCGAGCCGCTCCAGGCCGGGGGAAGCGGCACGCAAGATCCGAACGCCCCCACACGCTACGTGAACGGTGGCGCCGTCGGCATCCAGATGATCCGCGGCGACATGAGCGGTATGGGCATGGGAACCGTCACCCGCGTCGAAGGCGATCTGGTCAGCGGTTTCGGTCACCCGATGATGTTCGGCGGCGCGACGGTGCTGCCCGCCGCCATCGGCAAAGTTCTCTGGTTCCTCGCGAGCGACATGCGCTCGTTCAAGATTGGCTACGCCGCGCGGCCGGTCGGTGCCCTGGTCAACGATCGCATGGCTTCGATCGTCGTCAGCCATTCGGCCCAAGCACCCGTGGTGCCCATCAAGCTCAAGGTCCGGGGCGTGCCCGGGGCCCCGTACACCGAGTGGAACTTCGAGGTGGCGCACGAGAAGTTCATGACGCCGGCGTTTTTTGCCGTGGCTCTCGGAACCGCGGTTCAGGCGACCGCCGCGGAGAAACAAGACGTCAGCTGGAACGCCAAGTCGCAACTTTGGATCAAGGGCCACGGAAAGATCGACTCGGAGGATTTCGGCGTGTCGGTCGGCGGGACGCCGTCGCCGCGCGACTTCATCCGGTCCAACCTGGTTCGTGGCGTGGGGGCGCTGCTCAACAACCCTTGGGCGCCAGTCATCGTCGAGCGGGCAGAAATGGAGATCGAGCTCCGATATGCCCGAGAAATCCTCCGCCTGAGGGGTGTCGAGCTGCTCGACTCCGAGCTCGAGCCCGGGGAGCCCGCCCGCATTCGCATGACGCTGTTGCCGTGGACCGGCAAGCCGATCACCAAGGTCATCAGCGTTCCGCTGCCGAAGCACTTCGCTGGAAAGACCGTGAGTCTGACGCTGACTCCGGGACACTTGAAGCGCCGAGAGCAGTCGCCGCCGGAGAAGCTCGACGACATCGTTCAGAATCTGCGCACTCCGCTCTACGACCCGAAGAGCATCATCGTCAGTTACAGCACCGGCGATGGGGCAGTCGCGTACCGCGGTCACATCGTGAAGAACTTGCCCCCGGGCGCGGTCGACATGATCCGGCCGCGCACGACCTCGATAGCGCCCCGCGCATTCCGGACCGAGGTTCGGAAGGTGTATCCGCTCGACAAGTTCGTGCTCGGTCGCGATGCGGTCTCCGTCCGAGTCAAAAAGGTGCTTCGTTGAGCATCGAGACTTCTTTCAACATTCTGCTTTCCTCGCTAGGTTTCGACCCCCCAAGCTCAGAGGTTTCTTCATGAAGCGTCATCATCGCCTGTTCGTCACCGCCCTCGGCGTCTCCTCACTGCTGGTGGCAGCGACGGGTTACGCCGTAGGAACCCGCACCTTCGAGCTGGACGACGGCAAGGATTTCGAGGGAGGTGAGCTCGAGGGAGTCGCGATCGACTCGAGTGGACGAGTTCGCGCCGGGTTCAACCTGGGCAGCGTGCCGATTTCCGACGGCACGACGATCTGGGCTGCGCTTCGTATGGACGACGGCTCGACGCTGCTCGGTACCGGCAACGAGGGCAAGCTCGTCAGCGTCAAAGGCGCGACCGCCAAGGTCGTCGCCGAAACGGATGCGCTCGTCATCTCGTCGCTCGCGAAGGCGTGGGGCGATACGGTCGTCATGGGCACGCTTCCGGATGGCAAGGTGCTGAAGTGGTCGGGCGGCAAACTGAGCACCCTGGTCAAGCTCAAGGATACCGAGCACGTCTGGGCCGTGGCCTTCGACAAGAAGTCGAACAGCGTATTCGCGGCCACGGGCCCCGAGGGCAAGCTCTGGCGAATCAGCGCCGGCGGCAACGCCCAGGTTCACTACGACGCCGACGAAAAGCAGCTGATGAGCGTTGCCGTCGGGCCGGACGGCACGGTGTACGCTGGCGCGAGCGACAAAGCGAAACTCTACAAAATCACCGGCCCCGGGCGAGCATCGGTGCTCTACGATTTCGCGAAGACCGAGGTCCGCGCGATAGCCGTTTCTCCCAAAGGAGACGTTTTTGCCGTAGCCAACAAGCTCAGCGGCGGAAGCTATGCGCCAGCTCGCTCCACGCCGGGAACCAACCCGAGCGCGGCGCCGACGCCGCCAGCGACAAAAACCACCGGATCCGGCGTGCTCTACCAGTTCGCCCCGGACGGCACTCCGGACGAGCTGTTGTCGAACAAGTCGGAGCACTTCGTGAGCCTCGCAATCGGCGACGACGGCCGGCCGTACGTGGGCACCGGCGTGGAGGGCAAGGTCTACAGCGTCGACGACAAGCACTCGTCGATCCTCATCGCCGACACCGAGGAGCGAATGGTCAACGCCCTCGTCGTGGCCGGCAAGGACCGGTTCATCGCCGGAAGCGACCCTGCGGTGCTCCACCCGATTCGAGGGGTCGGTGGCAAGGACGCGGTTTGGACGAGCAAGGTGTTCGACGCCGGACTGCGCGCCAAGTGGGGGCGCATGAGCTGGCTGTCGACGGCGGCTCTCGAGCTTTCGACGCGTACGGGCAACACCACCGAACCCGACGACACGTGGAGTGCGTGGAGCAAACCGATGACGGCTTCCGCGCAGATCCAGAGCCCGTCGGCTCGATACATTCAAGCTCGCGCGCGTTGGGCTCGGGACCCGAAAGCCGAGCTCACCGAGCTACGGATCCCGTTTTTGACTGACAACCTCCGCGCGGTGCTCACCGAAGTGGGCTCGGGGACGAGCGCGTCTTCGTCCACCGGAATACAGGCGTCCGGCGGTCCCATCTCCGGGAAGTCGTCGACCAAGGTGGCGCTCAACTGGAAGGTGGACAATCCCGACAACGACGAGCTTCGCTACAGATTGCGCTACCGCCTCGTGGGCACGACCCAGTGGTTCGAGGCGCTCAAGCCGGGCGAGAAGCTGACCAAGACGTCCTACTCGTGGGAGACGGAGAACCTTCCCGAGGGCATTTACCGCGTTCGAGTGTCGGTGACCGACGAGCTGTCGAATCCGCCGGATCGCGTGAAGAAACACGATCTCGAGAGCGCGACGATCACCGTCGACAACACGCCGCCGACCGTGGCGAACCTGAGCGCGCAAGGGCGAAAGATTCGTGGGATCGCCATCGATGGGGTCGGACCCATCACGAGGATCGAGATGGCCGTCGGCGGTACCGACGAGTGGATTCCGTACTATCCGAAGGACGGAATTTTCGACGAGCAGCGCGAGGAGTTCGAAGCCGACGTCTCGACGCTGTCCGCCCAGGGACCCGCCCTGATGGCGGTGCGCGTCTACGACGATGCCAACAACTTCGTTACTCGCAACGTGACGTTGAAGTAGCCCCGCCGCACGACCGCGGCACACCGCGACATCACTGCCACACCTCGCGGCCTCCAAACGCCCCGAAATTGCTCCGATCCCGCTTGCTTTCGAGTCGGCACGCCTCATGCTCAATGGAGGTTTGGCGCTCGGCTTTTTGTCGAGGCTCCAGGTTCTTGGCCGAGCCGGCCGAAGCCGTCATTTTCTGACTCCGCACCCATGAATAACCGCCAACACATCGCCGTCGTTGGCTCCGCCGTCTTCATGACGATTTGGGGCTGCGCCGACGCCGACTCGAGCGGATCGTTCGCGGACGGCACCGGTTTTGGCGGATCGGGCAACGGTGGAACGGGAGCCATCGGCGGTGGTTTTGGTGGTGGGGCAGGGGTCAGCCTGCCGACACCCGAAGCGGGGACGAACGACGCGGCCGAGGCGGGCCCCGCCCCTGCGTCGGTGCTGTGTGGGGGCGGCTGCCTTCCGGACGACGAGATGGCGTGTGTAGGTGCCGATGGCGGTCCCGTGGATACGAGCGACAGTGGCTCGGACGTCCAGACCATGATGCAAGTCATCGACGGTGGTGCCGCCCTACCGCCGCCAAAACCGAATCAGGGCGCCGGCGGCAGCGCCGGTCCGACCGAGCCCGGTCCGGCGTTTGCTTGTTACGTCCGGCGCCAAACCGGCGTCGCCGCTTCCGTATGCGAGGCCGCGGGCGACGGCATCGCCGGCGATCCGTGCATGTCTTCGAGTGATTGCCGCGCGGGGCTCGGGTGCGTGGGTGCACCGAGCGCGGGGCAGTGCCGGCCCTATTGCTGTCTCGGCAACGACAGCTGCGCAACAGGAGACTACTGTAGCGAGCGGCCGCTTCGGGACGACAACGTCGCGAACGTGGATCCGCTCACCGTACCGGTTTGTGTCAAGGCGAACGATTGCAACCTGGCCGAGCCGTTCCCGTGTCCTTCGGGGCAGAGCTGCACGTGCGCGGCTCAGTCCGCTTGCACCATCGTGCGCGACGACGGCACGACGAGCTGCGTCACCCCAGGAGATGGTGTCGTCGGTGAGAATTGCCCGTGCGCGGCGGGGCACGTGTGCTCGGCGGCCACGAAGAAGTGCCTCAAGATTTGTCGCCTCAATGCCGCAACCAGCGATTGCGGTAGTGGGCGCTGCCAAGCGGCAACGAACTTTCCCGACGGGTTCGGGGTGTGTGTCGGCGCCCAGGCGGACGCCGGGTAGCGGCGCGGTCGACGAAGCGGCGCGGCGGGTCCCCGCATCAATCCGAGTGGCTCGATATGCTCGGCGGTCTGGGGAAGGGGCCGTCGGACGGTGGCATCGTGTGGCGCTCGAGACCTTCGAGCTGGGCGTTGAGCTCAGCGCCGACCAGTAGCGCCGCGCAGCACAGCCACAACCAAATCAGCACCGTCGCCACCGCCGCCAGGCTGCCGTAAAACAGGGTGAAACGCGCTAGCGCTCCGGCGTAATAGGCAAAAAGCGCAGAGGCTGTTGCGCCGAGCAGTACGGCGACGAGCGCGCCCGGCCACACCCGCCGTTTGATGCCGGGTCGGCGGACGGCGATCCGAAAAAAGGCCGCGGTCAGCCCCATCGCTACGGCGAGGGACGTCACCAAGCCGAGGGTGCCTCGCACCAGCGAATGACTCGGATCCTGCCCGAAGGTCCAGTCCAAGAGGTAGCCCGGGCCACCGGAAATGACGACCAGCAAGAACCCGCTCGCGCCGAGTCCCAGAATGGCGACGACGACACAAACGACACCAATGAGCCGCTTCGTCAGCCACGGACGACGTGGGGCACGCAGGGCCAGCTCGAAGACGTTCATCACACGGTGAAAAGCGCTCGCCGCCAACCACCAGGAGCCGAGCAGCGCAATCGGGGCCACGGCGCTCGACCCGGAAAAGCGCCCGAGCTGCGCTTCGACCAACGTCGTGACCTGCGTGGGGGTGACGTCGAGCAACGCGGACATGGTCATCATCGCCGTGTAGCTGTCGTCGGCGAGCGATGCGAATACCCACCCGGCCATGGCCATCATGGGAATGCTGGCGAGGAACAAATCGAACGCCATCGCGCTCGCTACGCGCCCAGCGTGGTGCCGCGCCATCCCCCGCACTAGCGACCGCGCCCGCCTTCGCATCGGTCCCCGGCGCATGAACGCCTCGGCGCGGTCGATTCGCTCGGTGACGGAGTCCCTGGCGACTTTGAACATGGTGATCTGGAAGCGCTGGCTGCCGCGGTGTATACGCTCAGCCCGTGTCGGTCCACCAGGAGAGGCTCGAGATCTCGACGCGCGGAAGCGGGTTTGTCGACATCACCACCCAGCTCAGAGCGGTGGCGAAACGGAGCGGGGTTGGCTCGGGTCTGTGCACGGTCTTCGTGCAGCACACCTCAGCTAGCCTCGTCATCCAAGAAAACGCCGATCCGGCCGTGCTGAGGGACCTCGCTCGTTGGATGAGTGAGCTTGCGCCAGAGTCTCGCCGGTGGGAACACGACGACGAAGGGCCCGACGACATGCCCGCCCACGCCCGGTCGGCTCTGACCCGCACCTCCGAGCAAATCCCCATCATCGACTCACGGCTGGGGCTCGGAACATGGCAGGGGGTCTATCTCTGGGAGCACCGCGAGCGGCCACATCGTCGGAGCCTCATCGTGCACGTGACGGGTGACTGAGCCATGGCGGGCTATTCGGGCACTCCCTTGGTCAAAAAGCTCGGCATCAAGCCCGGCCATCGCGTCGCCGCACTCGATGCGCCCGCGGGCTTCGACCGCACCCTCGGCCCCATCCCGGCGGAAACTCGATTCGGTTCGGCCCTCGGTCGCTCGCGTCACGACGTGATTCTCGTTTTCACGAAGAGCGAGTCGAAAATGGTCGTCGGAATGAAGAAGGCCGCCGAGAGGCTCGAGTCGAACGGAGGGCTCTGGATCTGTTGGCCGAAAAAATCGAGCAGCGTCGTCACCGACGTCACCGAAGACGTCGTGCGCAAACACGCGCTCGGGTTGGGCCTCGTCGACAACAAGGTGTGTGCGGTCGACGACGTGTGGTCGGGCCTTCGCATCGTCTATCGCGTCGCGGATCGCGCTCGTATCGACGCCGAGCGTGGGGCCGGGCGGACGAAGGCATCCCAGAAAGCCACTTCTTCCAAAAAGAAACCTCGGAAGAAGAAGTAGCGATTTCTAGGTCGTCGGCCCGCGGCGGGCGAGCGAATTACCGAAGGTCCGGGATGGACATCTGTCCGGCGGCTGATCTGCTCCTCTGAAGTCGTACCAGCAGTTCGACTTGACCCATCCTCGCTTCCGCGTGATGAGGCATTGATCATGCGTACCCGCACTCGTTTGCAGATCTTCTTGGTCGCGGTCTTCGCACTCCTCTACTCGGGGTGCTCGGGACTGCACTTCCGACAAAACTCGGTTGTCCGCACCGTGAGCGATCCAAACGGGGGTACTCGGGTGCATGTGACGTTCGAGGTGTGGGACGGTGATGAGCAGCTGACCGGGCTGTCACGTGAGGCCTTCACGGTTCACGAGGACGGACAACCCGCTACGAGCGAGTCGCTGAGCGCCGCGGGAAGCGACGAGATCAAGCCGCCGGTCGTGCTCCTGTTGGACACGAGCTACAGCATGTACCTCGCCAACGCCGTGCCGGATCTCAAACGCGCCGCGAACAAATTCAAGAAGGTGCTGACGGACAACGGCTTCACGGTCGAGGTTTTTCGCTTCGCGAACAAGATCGAACCGGTCGCGGACATCGAGGACATCCCCGAGAAGTTCGATGAAAAGGTGGGCGAACGCTTTACGTCGCTTTACGCCGCCGTGCAGAAGGGTTTCAGCTTCAAGAGAGACGCCATCGTCGTCGCTTTCTCGGATGGCGCGGACAACTTCAGCAAGAGCCACGGCGTCGCATCACTCGGAGCCATCGAGACCTTCGTCTTGCCGCCGAATCTTCAGGGGAACGGGAACATGCGCATCGTGCACTCCATCGCCTTTGGCGACTTCGAAAGCGAGCGCGACAAGGATGGATTGCCCGCGCTGCAGGCGTTGCAACGTATCTCGCGCAACGGCAGTCTGAGCTCCGCAAGGGATAAAGGTGCGCTCGACGCGGTCTTCAACGACGTCGCCCAGCGTATTCGAAACGTGTACGTGTTCGAGTATCTGAGTCCGAACACGAGTGGCGAGCACGTTCTCCAGATTGCGGTGCGTGCTCGGGGCAGCAGTGCAAAGTCGACGCCGATGAAGTACGTGGCGGGGGGGAGCCTCGGTGGCGCGCCCGGAGTTGCCGCTACGGGGCAAAACAACCCGATGATGATGGAGCTGCAGCGGCTCTGCGCGGAGGGCAGGCCCGGCGCGTGCAAGGCGCTGGAAATGCAGAGACAGGGTCGAGGCGGAGGCGCTGGCGCTCCGAGCAGTCGACACGTCGTCAACGGCGTGCCAGTCGGGCCGGAAACGTTCCAGAAGATTCGGAAGTTGCAAGAGCTATGCGGGGGCGGCGATGAAGCCGCCTGCGTGCGGATGCAAGCGCTGGCAGAGAAGTTGATGGGCGGCGCGCCCGGAGCCCTCGGGGGAGGGGCCAACAGCGATGCGAAGGTGCGGGAACTCGGGCAGTCGTGCACTGGAGGCGACGAGGGCGCTTGTATCGAGCTCCGTCAACACCTGAAGAAACCACCCATCCCCTACACGACAGCCGTGGGGATTCAGGTAGCGAAGGAAGTAGCCGCCACGAAGCCAGAGTGGATCCAGGAGCTCGACAAGGATTGCGACGCCGGAGCGCAGAACGCGTGCCAGATGTACTGGGGAGTCGAGAAACCGGCGGGACTCGGCGTTCAATTTTCTCCTTCGCTCGAAGTCACCCTCGTGCAACCCGGCGGGGCTGCTGGCAAAGTGGGTATTCAGTTGGGGGACGTGCTTTTCGCCGTAGATGGCGCTCAGATCGAGGGGATGACCCGACTACAACAAATGAACGCGATCCGTGGCGCGGACGGCTCCAAGGTCAAAATCATGGTCAAGCGAGGCAACGAAAAACTCGAGTTCCTGGTGACACGAGAGACGCTCAAGTGAACGGCTTGCCGGTCGCGGCCGTTCTCGCCGGCGTGGTGGTGAGCTGCTCGACGCCGCTGCCCCCCAAGGTCGCCGTGACCGTCGAGAATGACCTAGGTGCAGCGAAGATATGCGACGTATTCATCCGCCAGAGCAAGCACGTTGCCGCGGGCTGGGGCAACGACTGGCTCGATCGTGAAGAGGTGTTGTCCGATGGAACGCTGCGTACGTTCCAGATGGATCCGGGCCTCACCTGGGACGTGCGTTTGGTCTACTGCGGCGGCCAAGACGTTGGTGTGCTCAAAAACCTCACTTGGGACCACGCGACGACCATTCAGGCGAGCTCGCTGCGCTAAGACCGCGTCCCGCAGTGCGTCGCGAGTCGCGCGACAAAGTGGAGACATGCGTGTTCGCAACCGCGGCGCATGAGCAACATCCCGCCGAAAGACCGTGGGCTGGACGTCTTGCGGGACGAACCTTGCCATTCGCCCCGAGTTGGTCGATTTTCAGAAAGCGGGGCGAAGGAGCAAGGCATGAGACTCATCCACTTGGTGCGGCTTGCTGCGGTGACGGCGAGCTCGGTCGCGGCGCTGGCGTGCGGAAGCAGCGAAGGCGGAACCAACTCCAATGGAAGCGGCGCCGGCGGAGGCATGGACGCGTGCGCGGGACTCGGCTGCTTGGACGAGTGTGTTTGTCAGACCGGCAACCCGACGGCGTGTCAGATGGCTTGCGGCATGGCGCCACCGGGTACCGGTGGCGGCGGCGCCGTTCCGGGAACAGGTGGCGCCCCCGGCACCGGC
>JAJDAH010000139.1 GCA_029261965.1 Polyangiaceae bacterium | reverse complement strand
GCACCAGTACTCGATGAAGGCTGAGTGCGAGGTTGGTGTAGCCGAGGTACGCCGCGTGTCCTTCGGCGCTCTCGAGACTCTCGAGAGCATCCGTGCCCCAGGCCGCCCGGTCGAAGCGACGCGCCGCCGGTGACAGCGAGGCGTCGAGCGCCGCGTCCATGTGGCGCACCATTTCCTCGCGAAGGTTCGGGTGCTCGAGCGCGACCTGTCCGAACCCCATCGAGGCCATCATGTGAGTGCCGAACAGCCACTCTCCGTCGAAACGCTCGCTTCCGGTCGCGAAGCTGTCGCTGCTCGACTTGTCGACCCACCGGGCAACGGACCGCGCGAGCGAGTGCTGAAGCTCCGCCGAGCCCTCGTACCAATCCCGAGCGTCGCGGGCGCAGACTCGGTGAGGAAGCTGCCAGAGCGCTACCAGGAAGGTCACTAGAGCGATCGCGAGGGCGGCACGCTTTTGGAAGAACGAAGCACCGAGCATGTCGCGATTCTACGCGCGGTTCGGGCGAAGGATCCCCGGTCGGCCCCGGGCTCCTCGGTTTCTCCACCAAGTCTGCACACGGCTCAGCAAACGAAAACGGCCAGACGATGTCGTCTGGCCGTTCCCACCGAGCCGAGGCGAGACCTCTCGGCTCAGTCGCGCGAGGAGATGAAGATTCTGAGCACGTACCAGAACATCATCGCAACCGAGGCGAACAGCTCGAGCGCTGCGCCGACGTGTCGGTCCTCGGGGAAGTGATGAAGGACGTTCGAGGTGTCGTACAGAATCGCGGCGCCGGCGAGGCCGACCATCGCCACCGAAAAGAACATCCCCAGGTTGAAGCCGAAGATGACGCCGGCGACGATGGCGAGCAGGGCGAGGATGAACGCCCATCGCAGCACGCCACCCAGGAACGAAAAGTCCTTCCGCGTCCAGAACGCCACGCCCGTCAGGGCGGCGAAGGCGAGCATGGTGACGATGCCCGCGCTCTGGATGGCTCCGGGTGCGAAGCGGTCGGCAATGAACAAGAGCGGGACGAAGATGATTGCTTCGGCGACGACAAATCCACCGAGAGCGGCGTACTGAAGCGCCACGCTCTCGGTTTGGTGTGCCGTACGGCTGGCCAGCCAGCTGACGACGATGAAGCCGCCCAGGACGAACAGCCAGTTCGTGCCAAGCATGGCGCTAGCGAGCGTCTCGGCGACCCCGGAGTAGAAAAGCCCGATTTCGATCGCGATGAACAGCAGGATGGCGCCGAACAGATGGTTGTAGGTGCGCACGATGAATCGGGCGCGTCGGTCGACGGTGCTCGCGCCGACGGCGGCCGGAGCAGCGTAGGCGTTCGGATATCGTTGGTTCATCTCGGAATCGTCCTCCTGGGGCGAGCGCGGAGCTCGCCGGTCGTGGGCTTGCGGTGAGGACCGCAGCCTCTGAATAGCTTTGGTCGCCACGGCCCGCATGGCAAGGGCGATCTGACGCGAATCGTGCGGCCTGAACCAGTCGGAATCATTCGAGTTCATGAGGAGCGGGGGCTTTGCCCTCAATCGATGAAACCCGGGCGGGCCGGGGGTCGTGGTACGCGGCCCGGAGCCGTGACCGACCTGCGCCTTCTGTCAGCGACCCGCATCGCAGAGCTCATCCGCAGCGGGGACATCACGTCACGCGATGCGGTCGAGGCCCATATCGCGCAGATCGAGCGCGTCAACCCGAAGATCAATGCCGTCGTCAAGGACCGCTACGACGAGGCGCGCCGCGAGGCGGACGCCGCCGACGACCTCAGAGCGCGCTCGAAGGATCTGCCGTCCCTTCATGGTGTGCCCTGCACGATCAAGGAATGCTTCGCGCTGACCGGAATGCCCAACGCCTCGGGTTTGGTGCGACGGAGCCACATCGTCGCCGACGGCGACGCGACTGCGGTGGCGCGCTTGCGCCGGGCCGGCGCCATCCCGCTCGGGGTCACCAACACGAGCGAGCTGTGCATGTGGATGGAGTCCGACAATCACGTCTATGGTCGAACCAACAACCCCTACGATCAGACGCGCATCGTCGGGGGCAGCTCGGGCGGCGAGGGAGCGATCATCGCTGCGGCGGCTTCACCGTTCGGGCTGGGTTCCGACATCGGTGGATCGATACGCGGACCGTGTTTCTTCAACGGAATCTTTGGCCACAAGGCGACCGGCGGACTCGTGCCGGGCACCGGGCAGTACCCCCTCGCGGTAGGTGCCGCGCTCAAGTTTCTGACGTCGGGGCCCATGTGCCGCCAGGCCGAAGACATGATGCCGATCTTGCGCATTTTGGCCGGCCCAGACGGAAAGGACGCCGGCTGCGAGCCGATGAAAATCGGCGACGAGTCCGGAGTGCGGCTCGAAGGGCGTCGGGTCATCGACGTCCCGGACAATGGCGACTTCGACGTCAGCCCGGACATGAGAGCGGCGCAAGAGCGAGTCGCCCGTGCCTTGGAAGATCGCGGGATGATCGTCGAGCGCCGGCGCTTTCGAGCGTTGAAGCATCAAGCCGACATCTGGTCGGCGATGATGGCGAAGGCTCAAGAGGATGCGGGGGGCGAAACGTTCGGCGAGCTCCTCGGTCAGGGAAACAAGGTCAGACCTGGGTTAGATCTGCTCAAAGGCTTGTTCGGTCGATCGCAGCACACCCCCATGGCGAACATTCTGGCGGCGGTCGATCCGCTGCCCAAGTACTTTCCGTCGGTCGGCAAAAAACTCGTCGCACTGAAGGATCGTCTGCGCGAGGAGATGCTCGAAGCCCTCGGCGAAGACGGCGTGCTCTTGTATCCGACTTACCCGACTGTGGCGCCTCGGCACGGCGTCCCGGTTCGGCAAGCCCTACGACTGGCGCTACCGTTCGCGCACCAGGGTATCTTCAACGTGCTCCATTTCCCGGCGACCCAGGTGCCGCTCGGGCTGAACCACGAGGGCCTCCCCCTCGGCGTGCAGGTCGTGTCCCGGCCAGGCAACGATCACGTCACGCTCGCGCTCGCCCTCGAGCTCGAACGGGCGTTTGGTGGATGGGTGCCGCCGGCGATTTCGGGCGTGACCTCAGTGGGTCGAGCGGCGACCGTCGAGCACTAGCCCATTCTCCGCCGCGCCCCGGACCGAGCGCAGTCTCCGCACGACACTGCTGTCGTTGGCGGACGCGCTGTGGGGTCGAGGCGTGTCACATCCGTGGCACCCTGTTGCACCTGGATACGCTAGGCCCGCGGGGTGCCGCCCCCGCCCCGATAATCCTAGCGACCGTAAACCCCTGTAACTTAAGGGTTCAGAAAGTCGCACAGCTTATCCACAAGACCGGCCCAGAAGGCGAGATCCGTTGGCACGCAAGGTGCATTCGTTTGGGTCGAAGCCGTGATGTCTCTCAGCTCGCAAAATTCAGGAGCCGCTCTCGTGGTGGTCGAACGCGGAGGCCGCTGGCCTGGCCGCCTCGAGAATGCCCGCCTCAACGCGCGCGACGTGGTCCTGATCGCCCAACAGCCGGACGAGTCACCCGCGATGCTCGCGCGTCGCGTGATTCGCCGAGCTGCGGCGCTCGAGGCGCGCTGCCCTGTCGAGCTCGGGGTCATCGCGGCTGGCCCTTCCACCGACGACGACGTGCTCGAAGCCCGCTCACTCATCGCGGTTCGTATGCTTCGCGCTCAGGCGAGCCGCCAGCCGGAAATGATCGTCAGCGTCAACGCCACCGACGACGACGCTCGGCGGCACGTCAGCGCGCTGAACGACATTTTGACACTGCAGCTCGGTCTCCCCGGCGAGGCGGTGCAGCTCGAGGTGGCTCAGGGCTCGGCCGTCCCCGTGCCGGTCGAGGACCTTCCCGCGATTCGCCTCGCCTCGGCGCCGGCCCCCGCGCCCGCCCCCGCTGCGGCCTGAGCCGCCCGCGGCTCAGCGTCGATAAGACTCCGGGTCCAGTGCGTAGCGTTTGAGCCAGCGCTGAATCTGGGTGCGCGCCTTTCCGGTCGCCCGAGCGACGGCGCTGACGTTGCCCCGATGTTTTCGAAATAGCGCGACGAGCTCTTCCCGGTGCTCCCGTTGCTCGCCAGACAGCGCGGGGACATCGCTCGGCGTGTCGTCGGTCGCGGGCGCCGATTTGGTCCGGGGAGCGCGAATCGTCTCCGGCAAGTGCTCGCGGGCAATGGGTTTACCGTCGGCGAGCGCAACCGCCGTGGCCAGGCAGTTCTCGAGCTCCCGCACGTTGAGCGGCCAAGGGTGTCGGAAAAGCGTTCGCGCGGCGCCGAGGTCGAACGTGACGTCGACGCTCGGTACCAACCGGGCGAGCAACGTGCCGACGAGGATCCCCAAGTCCTCCATGCGTTCACGCACCGGTGGCAACGTGATCTGATGAGCGGAGATCCGCGCGTAGAGGTCTCGGCGAAACGCGTCCGCCTCGACCTTGTCTTCGAGGTCCTGGTGAGTCGCCGAAATCAGCCGGATATCGACACTGACGGCCTGCGTCGAACCCACCGGTCGAACCTCGCGCTCCTGGAGCACGCGAAGCAAGGTGGCTTGAGAGGCGGCGGGAAGGTCGGCGATTTCGTCGAGAAACAGCGTGCCGCCGTCCGCGGCCCGAACGAGACCGCGGCGGTCTTCGTCGGCGCCGGAGAACGCGCCCTTCTTGTACCCGAAGAGCTCACTCTCGATGAGCGTCGCCGGCAGGCCCCCGCAGTTGACGGCGACGAACTCGCGTCGCCCAGACAGCTGGCTGGCGGCCCTCGCGAGCACCTCTTTGCCCGTACCGCTCTCCCCCAAAAGCAGCATCGCCACATTGGACGGCGCCAGCTTCGGAATTTTCGCCAGCTCCGCGGCGAAGCTGGGAACCAGGGTGAGAATCCCAGGCACCTCCGGCCGCGCGCTCGCGACGTCGAGGTCCTCGGGACCGTCGATGGGCTGCTCTTCTCGGAAAAGAAACAGCGTGTGGCCCAGCTCGATGAGGTCGCCATCCGAGACGAGATGTTTTTCCGTCGTGACGCCACCCACCCGCGTCCCGTTGCGCGACCCACGGTCTTCGAGAACGAAACCGGCGGAAGTGTGGGTGAGCGTGGCGTGAGTCGAGCTCATCCACTTGTCCGGCACCCGAACTTCCAGCCGCGAGCCACGCGTGGCCATCCGCTCCTTGCCTCGCCCGAGCAAGACCTCGTCCACCCCGTGGAGTCGATGCCGGCTCGACAGGGCGAGCGGTCGATCGCACTCGAGCGCGACGATGAGCACTGGACCGACCTCTCGCGGTCCCCCGAGTTGGGCGATCGGCGCTTCGAGTGTTTGCTCTGCCTGGGTCACGCCGCTGGTCAGTCTCTCTTCGTTCCGCAGGTCTCTTCTACCGCGGCGACCTGCTTCTCGACTCGATCTCTCACGCCGGTGAAACCGGTCGACCATCGCGTCAGGGCGGCGGTCGCGCTCGCGTCGTAGGAGTCGAGATTCTCCACGGCGTTCCTTTCGAGCTGTTCCGCGAGTGAGGCCGCCGAGTCCGAGAGCGCCCAGAGGGCGGCGTGGAGCGGCTTCTTTGCCGGCTCTTCGTCCTTCTTGGCGGCGTGAACGTCGGCATCGACTGCCGCATTTTTCATCAGCTTGGCTTTCTTCTCGGCCTCCGCGGCAATGGCTTCGTACGTGGCGATCCGACCATCGCGGCCCTTCTTCATCGCCGCCGCTCCAATTGGCCCAGCGATCGCGGCTTGCCGCTCGATCTCCTTTCTCAGCGGGACCAGGAATCGATCGAGGTCGTCGCAGAGCGAATCGAACCTGAGTAGCCGCTCCTTCGCGGCTTTGGCTTCCTGAGAGTCTGGGTAGCGCTCGACGAGCGCCTTCCAATGATGCGAGCTCGGACTGGCGAGGAGCTTTTTTCGCTCGGCGTTCGAGCTGGCGTCATCGTGCGCAGCCAGGGCGGCCTCGACCTCGTCGACGATGGCAGCCGGCGCATCCTTCTTGCCTTCGAGACCTCCGCTGATGCATTGCTTCGCCGCTGGGTATTGTTTGGTTCGAAGGAACAGGCGGCAGAGCCGAGCTTGCGCTGGCCCGCTCGTCGGGTCTTGTTCGAGGGCTTGCACGAGGCGCACCCTGGCGGCGTGCGGATTGGCATCGGCGTCGGCCGCGTCGATGAGCCACGTCGCCGCCAGCTTCCGCGCCTCCCGGTCGACGTCGGTGTCGGGCTTGTTGCGGGACACACGCTCGAGCGAGGCGAGCGCCGTGTCGAGCTCGCCCTCGTCGTGCTGGGCTCGAGCCTCGTCGATGAGCGCCTTCTCTTCGTTGCACCCGAGGGAGACGAGCACACCGAACAAGAGCCACGCGATCCGTCGTCGCTTCACCCGTCGGAGGATATCCCGGCGACGGCTCGAGGTGAGGGGTGTTGACACGGGATTTCGCCCTTGACGCTCGGCGCTGATTTGCGGCCTGCTTCGGCCATGCCGGACGTCATCGAGCCCGCAGCGAGCGGACGAGCCAAGTGTCGATGGTGCGGCGAAAAGATAGACAAGGGCGCGCTTCGGTTCGGTGAGCGCGTGCCGAACCCCTTCGGCGACGGCGAAGCGACGTACTGGTTCCATCTCGCCTGCGGCGCCGAGAAACGACCCGAAAAGCTCGCCGCGGTGCTATCCGATCTGTCCGACGACGTGCCCGACCGCGACGCGCTGGACCGAGTCATCGACGACGGTGTCCAGAACACCAAGCTCCGCCAAGTTCGGCGCGCCGAACGGGCGCCGACGGGTCGCGCTCGTTGTCAGCACTGCCGCGAGACGATCGAGAAACAGTCGCTCCGGGTCGCGTTCGAGCGCGAAGACGAAGACTTCCCGTCGATGGGATCGAAGAGCTTCATCCACGCCAAGTGCGCGGCGGAGTTCCTCGGCGCGCACGGGCTCCTCCAGAAGCTCCGCCGCATGAGTCCCAACCTCGACGAACCCGAGCTGCTCGAGCTCGAACAGTTGCTCGCCGGATAGTCGCCGTCGCTTCAGACCCGGCTAGACGGCCGAATGTGTCGCCCGCGGATTTTGAACCGCACGTTTTTGAACTACACTTGGTTGCGGCATGGCTTTTCCTTTGCGTCGACTGGCACTGGCTGCAGTCGCGGTGGTGGCGTACGCGTGCGCCTCCGCCTCGAGTGATCCTATCGAAGCGGAAGCGGGAACTGGCGGCGGACGTGGCGGATTCGGCGGCAGCGGTGGCGGCCCCGTCGCTGACGGCTCGAGCGGAACGGCAGGGTCGGTGGACGCAGGCGGCGGCATGACCGGCACCGACGCCACCGTGAACGTCGATGGGCAGATGTCGGACCCGTTTTGCAGCTGCGCTCCCGGCATACACAACGATCGAATCATTCTTCTCAGTGACACCGCCGAGATTTGGAGCTTCGACCCGGCGACCGTTGGATTCCAGAGGATCGCGAACGTCGAGTGCGCCGCGAACCCGCGTACGTTCACGCTCGCCGTCGATCCCATCGGGCGCGCATGGGTGCTCTTGGTGTCGAACGAAGATCTGCAGATGGTCGATGTCAACGATCCGATGAACTGCGAGGACCCGGGTTTTGCCGCCGGGGACTTCGGACTCTTCGGCATGACGTTCTCCGCGAACAGCGCGAGTGATCCCTGCGTGCAAGCCTACTTGTACAGCTACAGTGGCCAGGGGCCCTTCGAGGAGGGGCCGGATCTCGGCGACCTCGCGTCGATGGACCCGCGTGACCCCAAGCCCGTCGTCGTGTCGCCCATCGACTTCGACGGTGGCGAGCTCGCGGGCACCGGCGACGGTAGATTGTTCGCGTTTGCCGGTCCGGATCCCGCGAAGCTCGTCGAGTACGACAAGGCCACGGGCGCGGTCATCGAAGAAGTCGCCTTGACGGGGTTCAGCAAGACCAACGCCTCCGCGTTCGCTTTTTTTGGTGGAGATATCTACTTTTTCACCGAGGCAACGCCGGTCGCATGCGACTCGTGCATCAGCAACACCTGCCAGACCGAGTTCGACACTTGTCAGGCGGATCCGATGTGCAAGGCAGAGCTGGACTGCGCCTTCGCGCAATTCAACGTCACCGACGATTGCGGCGGACTCTTGCCTCAGCCGGTCATCGATTGTGTGTTCGTGACTTGCGGTCCGGATTGCTTTCCTGCGGCAACCGTCCGCACGAGCAAGGTAACCAAGCTCGACTTCGACAATAGCGAAGGCAACGGACGCATCCTCGAGACGATCGTCGCCGAGGGGCCCATCCGCGTGGTCGGGGCGGACTCGTCGACTTGTGTGCCCATCGAGCCGCCCCGATAGCCGCGGACGAGACAGACCCTTCTCCTGTTTCCTGGCGGTGCCTCGTACCGCGAGTGCCGCGTCTCCCGCCGAAATCCAGAGCTTTGCGAGAATACGCGCCGCCCGAATTCCCTTCGCGACTCTCGAGGCGCGACACTAGAATCACCGGGCCGTGGCGGGAAACACTTTTGGCCAGAGCTTTCGTGTGACCACGGCTGGGGAGTCCCACGGTCCGGGCAACGTCGTCATCGTCGATGGGTGTCCGCCCGGGTTGCCGCTCGGAGTCGACGACCTGAAACCGGATCTCGCGCGGAGGCGACCCGGGCAGAGCAAGATCGTCACCCAGCGTCAGGAATCCGACGAACCCGAGATCTTGTCGGGTGTGTTCGATGGTCGGACCACCGGCACCAGCATTGCCGTGTTGATACGCAACGAGGACCAGCGCTCCCGCGACTACGAGGACATCCGCCGAAAGTATCGTCCCGGCCACGCCGACTACACCTACGATGCGAAGTACGGTTTTCGAGACTACCGTGGAGGGGGAAGATCGAGCGCGCGGGAAACCACTGCTCGCGTGGCTGCTGGTGCGATCGCCAAGAAGTTGATCGCCGAGGCCTTCGGCGGCCGGGTGCTCGCGTACGTGAAGCAGGTGGGCGACATCGTCGGGGACGTCCCGGATCCGGCGGCGGTCACCCTCGAGCAAGTCGAGCACACCCCGGACGGTGAGCGGAACATCGTTCGCTGTCCGGATCCGAAAAAGGCCGCGGAGATGGTGGCTCTGATCGAGCGGATGCGAAAGGAGCGAGACTCCATCGGCGGCGTCGCGGAGATCGTGGCCACGGGGGTCCCCGCGGGGCTCGGCGAGCCGGTGTTCGACAAGCTGAAGGCCGACATCGGCAAGGCGCTTTTCAGTCTGCCGGCGGTGCTGGGCGTGGAGTATGGCGTCGGTTTCGCTTGCGCGACTCTTCGCGGGAGCGAGAACAACGACGTGTTCGTCTCCGACGGGGCGTCGCATCAACCGAGTCTCGGCGAGCCCGAAGTCGAGACCGTCGCGGCGATATCGACCGAGACGAACCGCCACGGGGGAATGCTCGGGGGTATTTCCTCCGGCATGCCTATCGTCGTCAGGGCGGCAATCAAACCCACGAGCAGTCTTCCGATCGAGCAAAAAACGGTGACGACCGCGGGGGAACCGACGACGATTCAGACCAAGGGTCGCCACGATCCGTGTTTGCTTCCGCGCTTCATTCCGATGGGTGAAGCGATGGTCGCCTTGGTGTTGGCGGACCACTGGCTACGGTGGAAGGGCCAAACCGGCGCGCTCGGCCCTGGGCGGGGCTGACGCCCCTCCCCCTCGTGCGGCTTGGGCGCTGGTTCCGTGACACCTAAAGCCTGCTATTGTGTGGGTTGATGGCCGGCGCTGCCGCCGAGCAGGATTCGTGGGTGGGGGGCGAAGCTCGTCTCGTCGGGGGGCGCTATCGCGTCCAGGCGAAGCTCGGCCACGGCGCCATGGGCGCGGTGTACCGAGTCACGGACGAATCGACGGGGAAGGACGTTGCGCTCAAGCGTTTCTCCCAGCAGAAGGAACATCCGGGGGATCGGCTGCGGTTCCGACGCGAGTTTCACACCCTCGCTGGGCTCATCCATCCACGCATCGTGGAGGTCTACGACTTCGGCGTAGACGACGGCGACCCGTACTACACGATGGAGCTTCTCGACGGGCAGGACTTCCGTGACCTCGCTCCGGTCGGGCCCATCGAAGTCTGCCGGTTGCTTCGCGATGTCGCCTCCGCCCTGGCGTTTCTGCACTCGCGTCGGCTCTTGCACCGCGACTTGGCTCCGCGCAACGTTCGCTCGACGAGCGATGGCCGCGCGAAGCTGCTCGACTTCGGCGTCATGGCGACGATGGGCGTATCGAACGAGGTAGTCGGGACTTTGCCCTGCATCGCACCGGAGACTCTGCTCGGCGTGCCGCTCGACCAACGGTCGGATCTCTTCGGGCTCGGCGCTCTCGGCTACTGGCTCTTGACCGGGCGCCACGCTCAGAGGGTTCGGAGCATGGAGGATCTCATCACACGGGGTCAACGCCAGGCGGCGCCCCCGTCGTCGATCAACAAGGCTGTGCCGCCGGCTCTCGACGATCTCATACTTTCGCTCGTCAGCGCGGATCCGCTCGGGCGCCCGGCAACGGCCGCCGAAGTCATCGATCGTGTCAGTGCGATTGGCGCTCTCGACCGCGTGCCCGAACTCGACGACGTGGCGCAGGGCTACGTGCAGAGCGCTTCGATGGTGGGTCGCGAACGGGAAATGTCCGTGATCCGAAAGCGCGTGGCGAAAGCCGCTGAAGGCAAAGGACGCTCGATCGTCGTTCGCGGGCGCACGGGGTCGGGCAAAACTCGGCTTTTGGACGAGAGCGGTCTCGAAGCCAAGCTCGGCGGCGCGGTGCTCGCCCGTTCGCCCGGCGAGGCTGGCGGTCCGTACGCCGTCATGCGCGAGCTCGCGTTCGATCTCATCACGAACGCGCCCGAGGAATCGCGGGCGTCGGCGAAGTCCCGTGCCCCGTTGCTCACCCGAGCCATTCCCGACCTGGCAGAGAAGCTCGACCTGAAAGTGAGCGCCTATGTAGTCAATCCACGCGGCGATGCACGGGAAGAGCGGCTGGCCGTCCAGCGCGCCTTCACCGGGTGGCTGTTCGACGTTGCCCTCGCGCGCCCCTTGGTCCTGTTGGTGGACAACTTGCAGCGTTGTGACGAAGCGTCGGCGGCGGTTCTCACGACGATCGCCCACGAGGCACGCAGGCATCGGGTGCTCCTGATGAGCGCGCTCAGGACGGACGAGCAGGTGCACGCCGCCGGCGCCGTCGCCAAGCTTCGTGAGAGCTCTCTCGCGATTCGAGCTCGCGGACTAGCTGCGGCGGACGTCGAACGCCTGGTGCGCGAAATGTTCGGTGAAGTTCCGAACTCGAAGCTATTGGCGAGCTGGATGCGAGACGTCGCTGGCGGTAGTCCTCTTCGTCTGACCGAGGTCGCTCGCCACATCGTCGACCGGGGTCAAATTCGCTACGTCGACGGGATGTGGGTGTTGCCGGAGAAGTTCGACGACACGGATTTGCCCCGCGGCACGCGTCGGACCCTCGACGCCCGCGTCGATCGCTTGGGTCCCCGGGCACTCGAGCTCGCGCGAGTGCTTGCCGTGCACGGTGGCGAAGTCGAGCTCGAGACGTGCGTTGCGCTGGCGGGCACCGACGAGCACGAGGCGGTTTTTGCGGCGCTCGACGAGTTGGTCGGGGAGCAGATTCTCGTTGGATCGGGCGGCCGCCACCGCTTCCGGCAGGAAGGCCTTCGCGAAGCGCTAGTTCGCGGGGTTTCCGAAGACGAGCGACCGGCGCTCGAGCTCCGTGTCGGCCGAGTGCTCGTAGAACGTGGTGACATCGGACCCGAGGATGACGCCCGGGTCGGCTGGCATCTGCTCCGCGGCGGGGACGAGGATGCGGGTGCGGAGCGACTCGCGCGAGCCGGGCGGCGGCTGGTCGAGGCAACGTCCTTCAGCGACGCCATTCTGCCGCTCGAAGCGGCTCTCGACGTGTACAACCGCCGGCCCGATCACAACCTCGACCGCGTGGAGCTGTCCGCGATGCTCGTGATGGCTGGTTTTTTCAGCGATCGAGCCTGTGCTTTGCGGCATCGAGACCCGGCCATCGAGCTCGTCGGGCACTACGCGGGGATCAATCGAGCCCGGCGTCTTCGTCGAGTGCTCCCCGGTCGCCTCGCCATGATGATCGGGCTCGTACTGGCCATCGTGCTGCACTGGACGAAGGCGAAAGCCAAGCGTGGCCCCCGACCAGTCGTCGCGATCGAAATGTACCTCAGGTGCTTGGCCTACTCGACGGGCGCCTCGGCGTTTTCGTACGACACCGAGGGTCTTCGATGGGCCGTCGAACGTTTCGACCCGCTCGCCACGCTGCCGCGGCAGGAAATTCACGACATCCTCAGGTTCGTGACGAACCTGAGAGATTTCAATCTCGGGCGGTTTCGTTCCGTGAAGGAAGCGACGGACCGAGGCCTGCTACGCGTCGAGGAGGCCCGCGGCGAAGTGAACGAAGCGGAAATGAACGTCGGTGTCGGCGGTGCTCGTTACCAGCGTGGGCTCATGGCGGTGCGATCCGGCAGTAAAGAAGCACTCGCCGAAATCGAGGGACTCGAAGCGCTCGACTCGCGGCTCTGGGACATGGGCGCGCTGCAACTTCGCTCGATTTATCACCAGTGGCGCGGCAGCGAAGAGGAAGCGACGAGGATATGGGCAGAGGCCGAGCTGGATTTCGTCAGGCTCGGCTCGTTGTGGCAGCTCGAAGCCACGCTCAACTCCACGGGCGCTGCTAGTCACGCCTACGTCGGCGACATGCTCGCGCTGAAGCGCTGCATCGCGACGCTCTCGCGTCTCGTCGACCAGGGTCTGAGCTACCAGCAACACCTCGGCGTTGCTCGCGGGGCGTATCTGCGACTGCGGGGGGAGCTCGATGAATCGCGACAGGTGCTCGAGCGAACCCTCGACCTCATGCCCGAGGGCGAAGGGATGATGCGACCTTCCGCACTGACCGCCCTCGCGGAGACGCTCCTGGACGCGGAGGACTTCGAGCACGCCGAGCTCGTCGCCACCAAGGGTCGCGATCACGCGGCGAACCCCGAGTACGCGCAGATTCTCTGCCGACTCCGCTGTGACGCGATCATCGCGGTGGCCCGAGCGGAGCGCGGACGGACCGAGGAAGCCGAGAAGATCCTGCAACGCGTCATCGTCGACGCGGAGGCCGTCGAAAACCCGGTGGCGCTGGGTTCGGCACACGAGGCGGCGGCTCGTGTGTCGCTCTTGGCCGAAGACCCGGCGCTGTTTTCGTATCACCTGGCGAAGGTCAAGGCGTTCTTTCGTTCCACCCAGAATCCCGTGCTGGTGGCTCGCTACGAACGGCTGGCCCGGCTGGAAGCGAGCGAGGAGCGCCCGCCGGTCACGGACGACGTGGCGACGCAGATCGGTAAAGTCGACGTCGGCGAAACGGCTCACTCCGTGCTCAGCCAGTGCGTCACGCCCGAGGAGCGCGCCCAGGCGGCGTTGGAGCTGCTTTTGTCGACGACGGGCGCCTCGACGGGGTTCTTCTTCATGGTCAACGCGCGTCGCATCGAGCTCGCGGCGCCGTTGCATGGTAGCGAGCCACCGAGCGGTCTGGCACGAGAGCTGCTCGGGTCGACGCGCAATTTCGGTAACGACGACCTCTTCAAGACGCCGCTCGGCGAGCTGAGAACCACCGACGGCCGAGGCTGGCATCCGCTCGTTCTCGTGACGAGGCGCGGCGATCGCACGCCGCCGGTAGCCGCGGCTGCATTGTTTCGCGGTGCGGAACCGTTGCGGGCGCCACCGGAGGCACTGCTCGAATCGATCGCGAAGAGCCTCTACGAAGAGGGAGACGCCGAGACGGCACCGTCCACGGCGACGATGACGTTGCGTGAGGCGCTCGACATCGCCAATCGTCGACAACGGTAGACGCTCGGCGAGCTCGACGAGTATCGTCGACGAGTGCAGCACCTCCCCGAGAACACCGGTTGGATTGAGGTGGTCACCGGTTGCATGTTCAGCGGGAAGACCGAAGAGCTGATTCGCCGGCTCAGCCGGGCGCGCTACGCCAAACAGAGCGTGGTCATTTTCAAGCCGCGAATCGACGCGAGGTATTCGGATGACAACGTGGTGAGCCACTCGCGTCAGGAGTTGGCGGCGCAGGTGGTGGATCAACCTTCTGAAATTGTCGAGCAGGCGACGGATGTCGATGTGGTGGGCATCGACGAGGCCCAGTTTTTCGGGGCCGAGTTGGTGGCGGCGGCCGAGCGTCTCGCGGACACCGGAAAGAGGATCGTCGTCGCGGGTCTCGACCAGGACTACATGGGGCGGCCTTTCGAGCCGATGCCGCATCTGATGGCGGTGGCCGAGTACGTCACCAAGACGTTGGCGATTTGCACGCGCTGTGGCAACCCCGCGAACCGTTCTCAGCGCCTCATCGAGCGCGAAGCGCAGGTCGTCGTCGGGGGATCCGAGAGCTATGAAGCGCGATGTCGACGCTGTTGGAAGCCGGCGCCGGAGGAGCAAGCGCCGCTCTTCGAAGCCACCGAAAGCCGCTCGTGACGTTGCGTTGGGCGTTCGGGTGAGAGAGGATCCAACCCCATGCAGGTTCCTCGCACGGCGTCTTGGTTCGTTCGCGAGGTCGTAGCCGTCTCGGTCGTCCTGACTCTCGCGGTGTCCGCTTGCGGCGGAACCACTCCCGACGTGCCCCCGGTCGCGGTTCCCGACGAACCCGAGCTTCCCCCGACCGCACCTGCGACAACGACATCACGGTCGATCGCGACGATTTGTGCCATCCGCTCGACGGCGTCGCGTGTAGCGAGCCCGGGGAAACGTGTCAGCCGGAAGGCAGGCTCCCGCCAGGCTACTTCTCCTGCAACCAGCCCTAGCTAACCCCCTGATTGTCGTGCCGGGTTGGGCGCCGTATGTCGCCTAAAAGTAGCGAGTATGCTACCCGGTTCGGCATGAACGCCGCCCGAAAGGAGCAGCTCGACGAGGATGCGCTCGAGCTGGTCGAGGTTCCCGCGGCGGTCGTTTGTGCCCAATGCGGCGACCCGGAATGCCCGGGATGCGTGGACGTGGACGAACCGACGCAGGCCTCGGGTGTCGTCGCGGTGATTCCCTGGGAGCGTCCGGGGGCCACTCCCATGGCGCGCATGATTTCCACCGCGCGCCTCTCGACGCTCAACGCTGACTCGTTGTTCGGCTCGCTGCCAGGCGGCGAGGTTTCGAAGGCGATGAAGTTCGCCATGCTCGTCGAGCTCCTGGCGATCTCGAGCTTGGCCGTGCTCTGGGCGCCGGTGATCTACGCGCTAGCGCCGGACTTTTGGCAAGCCGTCTGGGCGGCCCCGGCCGCGCGACGCACTTTGGTGTCGATGGTCGTCGCGGGCATTCCCGCCGCCGCCGCCGCGATGGTCGCCCTCCACGTCGTCTGGGGCCTCGCGCTCGAGCTCGGCGTACGTCGCGTCGGGGGTAAACCGAGCTGGAAACGCGGACTGCGTTTTGCCGCGTACTCCTGCGGATGGGACCTGGTCACGTCACCGTTCGGTTTCATCGCGCTCACTCTCGCGGACGGCCCGGCGAAAGCCGTCGACGCGCTGAAAGCGGCGGTGCGTGTTCCCAGAAAAGCACCACGCGCCTACGCGCGAGGCGCTCACAAGTTGTCTCTCGCCGACGCGAAGTCTTCGGTGCGGATCGCATGGTTCATCACCGCGACGGTCGTGCTCGTGGGCCTGTTGTTCATCGGCGTGGCCGCCGTCTCCGCCGCGGGCCTCTGATCGTCGGCGGTCGGAGCGCGATTTCTTCGTCGACATCGGACGCTGGCGTTCGGGCAAAGCGCTGCATGTTCCGGCACGTGGCGAAACGAGCGCATTCCGGACCCGGCCCCACTGGGTTACCAGGTGGAGAAGTCGCGGAATTTCCTGTATTTTCCTGACTTGGTCCCTGGGAGGCTCTCGTCATGAAACTGAACTTCGCTCTGTCCGTTTTGATGGCTTCGCTCGTCGTGGGTTGTGGATCGTCGGACCCTGAAGAATCGGGTCCAGCGATCGAGGAGGACGAGCTCTTGCCGCTGTCGCCGCCGGAAAACGGATTTCAGCTTCGGACGGTGGGCCGCACTATCCACCCGGGCGAAGACGTGGAGTTCTGCGAGGTGCTCGAGGTCCCGGGCAACTCCGACGACATCTACTACGTCGAGGGTTTCGACGTCATGATGACGGAGTTCAGTCATCACCTGCTCGTCAACACCGTCGCTCCCGGCAGCGAGAGCGAGAGCGAGCTGGTCGTCGGCCAGAACGTGGCGTGCACGGGGGCGCACTCGATTGCGAGCTTCGCGGACGTTAGGAGCTTTGCCGGCTCGCAGGAGCGCTCGAAGTCGTACACCTACCCCGAGGGCATCGGAAAGATCGTCACCGGGGGGACCAAGATCATTTTCGACTATCACTACCTCAATACGTCGACCGACCCGATTCCAGCTGCGCACGCACTCAACGTGCGGTTGACGACGGAGGATCGCGTTCGCAAGGTCGCGCAAACGATGGCGTTCGTGAACCTGGGCATCGACACGCCCGCGAGGTCGCAGGCATCTTTCGTCGGCGAGTGTGCGCTCGGTCAAAGTGCCATGCTCGGCTCGATCACCCGCCACACCCACCGGTGGGGAACGGACTTTTCCGTTTGGCACGCCGGCGGCGACAAGGACGGCGAGCACATTTGGACGAGCACCGACTGGGACGGCGAAAACGACTACGTCTTCGACACACCAATGCGTGTGGGTGAAGGATCCGGCTTCCGCTTTCAATGCGACTTCAACAATACGACCGATGCCCCACTGCGCTTCGGATCGAAGGCGACCGACGAGATGTGCATTCTGTTCGGCCAGTGGTGGGTCGAGAACGAGGGGGACGAGGTTCAACCGCAGATTTGCATCATGGTGACGCCGGACGAGGACGGGATCGCGCGCGGGTTTCGCCCGGATCCGAGCATGTTGCCCGGCAACTGAAGCGCTCCCCTTCGAATCGTCCCGAGCGGCGCAAACCGCGCTAACATCCCGCCGGGCGTGATGGCGGAACGCTTAATGGGCGCGCTTCTGAAGCTACTGGTCGCGGCCCCGGGGGCGTTTGCCGCCGCTTGCCTCGCGATTTCTGTGGCGTTCGATCCTGTGGAGATCGCGAGGCGTGATCATCTGGTTTGGCTGGGGCTCGAGTTGGCGGAGTGCCCGGGATGCGCGCTCTGCGGTCTCTCACGCGCTTTCAGTGCCTGGTCACACGGAGATCTTTCGGCGGCCGTCGGGTTTCACGCCGGCGTCGCCGTGATCTGGCCGTTGTTCGTCGTCCTGTTCGTCGTTTCCGCGGTGGGCGTCTACCGACTTTGGATGTCGCCGCCGCGTTTCTTCATTGCTCCGGAAAGACTGCTCGCATGATCGATTCGCTGCATGAGCTCGGCCAACAACCGCCTGGCGGTTACGGACCACCCGCCGGGGGAGGTGGAGGACAGGGGCCTCCCGGTGGTTACGGTCCCCCACCCGGTGGACAACCTCCGGGGCACGGCGGACCTCCCGGCGGAGGCCCTCCTGGGTACGGCGGCCCGCCCGGACACGGCGGCCCACCCGGACACGGCGGCCCACCCGGCTACGGTCCTCCTCCCGGAGGCGGTGGTCATGGCGGAGGGTTTCAACCGCCCCCCGGTGCTCCGCGGCCCATGACGCCGCCGAACCTCGGCGCGCCGATCCAAAACATGAGCGCCGGAGCGCAACAGCAAGCGCAGGGCATGAAGACGGCTGCGCTCGTACTTTTGATCCTCGGCGCGGCACTCTGCATTCTGGGGCTGTTTCCTTGTTTGGGCTGGATCAACTGGTTTGGCGTGCCCCTCAATGGCGGCGGTGCGGTCATCGGCATCGTGGGTCTCACTTCCGGACCGAAAGACGTGCAAGGGCAAGCGCAGGACTCGGGGATCTACATCGCCGCGATCGTCGTGGGCTCGATCGGGCTCATCGTCGGGACGATTCGATGCATCCTCGGCGCCGGGGTGCTGTAGGCGACGGACGTGAAGTCGGCGAGGCCGTTCTCGCCGTTCAGTCCACGTCGGGGGGCGTGGGACCTTGCTCGGCTTTGCGGATGTCGGTGAGCATTCCGAGCTTCTCCCACTTCGTCCGTGTGCGCTCGCTGATGAGTCCGAGGCGAACCAAGTTCGGCACGACGGTGTGCATGAACACCATGCTGTTCATCTCCGCCCAGGTGGGTTGGGCCAGCATGCCGTGGGTGACTGCGTCCGGATCCAGACCGTACTTGGGCCCCACTTGGCGCAGCATCGCCAGGTTTTGATTGGCGTTGAGTGCCTCCAAAACGGAGAACGACCAGTCCTCCATGCGATAGCGCTCTTCTTCGCCGACCTCGTTCACGACTCGCCGCATGGTCAGGACGCCGAACGCGGCGTGACGCGCTTCGTCGACGATGACTCGCTTGAGCACGTCGAGCAAAAGTGGGTGACGGAGGTTGGTCCGCAGGAGATCCATCAGACCCATGGCAAAACCCTCGAAGAGCGTCTGCATGCCGAGGGTCTTCATGTAGTAGCCGTCGACGGTGAGAAGGGCGTCGAGAAGGGTCTTGGCTACCGGGCTGATGGGATAGATGGTGCCGAACTTGTCGCTCAAAAGCCGGGCGAAGACCTCGGTGTGCCGAGCTTCGTCGGCGACCTGGCTGGCGGAGTAAAACTTCTCGTCGGTGGTCGGGCAGAGGTTGGTGAGCTGCCCGCAAATCTGGAGCGCGCCCTGCTCGCCGTGAAGCAACTGGCTCAGGAGCCAAGCGACTTCGTCGAACATGGCCGCCTTTTGCGTCTTTTCGTCTTTGCCCATCAGCTTGCAGATGTTGGCGAGCAGCGACGCGTCGGGGACGCCGATCCACTCCTCGTCCGACAGGGGGATGCTCCAGTCGATGTCGGAGGTGGCATTCCACTGAGCGGTCTTGCCTTTTTCGTAGAGCCGCCGAAGCTCCGCGACTTCGCTGCCGTACTCCCACGCGTTCCAGCGGATCGACGTCGGGTTCTTCACGTCGAGGTTCGTGCGGACCCGGGCGATCTCGTCCTCGTCGACGAAGTCGAGGACTTCGAATTGACCGAACTGGCGCCTGTGCTCTCTAGCGAATTTTTCCACGGTCCCGCCAGTATAGCGGACAGGTCGCGTGACGGCTTTGGAAGAGGGGAAGGAGCTGCCTGGAGCAATGGCGACGGACCGCCGGGCTCAGAAAACGGGGGGCGGCTCGTAGATCGGCTTCACGTCGGCGCCGCCGGCGAAGGCGTAGCTTCCGGCGCTGCCGTACCCATAGGCGACGACACCGAAGGGCAGATCCCCCGAGATTCGGTGAACGCCTTCTCCCAGGGGACATCGCCGAGATTCGTACTCCACGCCGTCGAGGTTGCCGGCGGGCGTGATGGTGCAATTCGAAGGTTCGAGCCCATCGATGCCGACCAAGCCGTTGACCTGCGCGGAGATGACGACCCAGTTTTCGGTCCAAGAGTTGGGCGTGAGAAACACGTACTCCGTGCGGTACTGCTCCACCGGTGGGAACATCGTGAGCGCCGGATCACCGATCAACGTTCCTTGAATGTAGCCCTGGCTGATGAGCAGTTGTCCGATCAGCACCGGCTCGGTCGCGCTGACGGTGATGTCCTTGTCGGTCCAGGTGTCGCGCACCTCGCCTGGCTGGATCGTGAAGTTGTCGAACGGCGGAGGAAGGCTCGTCGAGAGGGTGCTCGGCGCGGCGCCGCCGACGAACCTGAGTACGTCGGGTTCGACGTAGCTGCCGGTGGAGCGGATGGGGCTGCGGGTGATCACGAAAGAACGGCCGACCGATTCGAGCGGAAAGAGCTGCTCCTCGAGATGGTCCAAGCAGCACGACTCATCCATCCACCCGGGGTAGGTGGGAATGTCGACGTGGTAGGGCACCGAGGTGCTTTCGACGCCGGTGAACACCGCGATCGGGGCGCTCGCGTCGATTCCGGTTCCGCTGAAGTCGGCGACCAACGGCAAAGAGGCTTCAGCGAGGGTGGCGTCGTCGGTCTCGAGGTTGAGCACGTCGAACGGGCCGATTTGGACTTCGATGATGTCTCCGGCGTTGGTCGGCATGATGGGGGGGTTGCCGCGGACGCGCCAGGTGGGTTTCACCCGCACGGTGGTATTGGGCTGGGTGCCGACAATCGTGACGTAGGAGCGATCGAGGATCCCGAGGGCGAAGGGGTCCGTGGCATGCCCGGCGGACCAATTGAGCACGCGATAGACCTTGCCGAGCGCGTTCGACGGAAGAAGCAGCGATGCGTCGTTCGAGAAGGCGTTCTCGAAGACGTTGAACTGATAGACCACGAGTGGCGAAGACGATGTGATCCTGAAAGCGTTCGACGACAAACAAGTGCCCGGAGATCGGTAGTCGTTCGGCATGACGCCGCAGTCGAGCTCGCGGGTGGGCAGACCCACGGCTTGGAGTGCGCCCGGGGCCACCGAGATCTGCTGCACCACCATCGTTTGAATTGGTGACCCCTGCGGGGCCTGGTTGATTTCGATGGTCACGTTCGCCTGAGACTGTCCGGTGTTCGACAGCACGACGCCCCAAGGCGCGCTGGCCGGATCACTGATGGCGTCTTGCTGGTCGAGGTCCACCGCCCAGAACTCGCACCCGATGTTCGACGGCTGCCCTTCGGCGACTTCGCAACCGTTTCGACACATGCCTTCGGAGCACGTGAGACCTGCCCCGACGTCGCAGGTTTCGATCACATTGCTGCCGAGGGTGCCGTCGGGATTGCAGTCCCGGATCTCGTTGCCCATGCAACCGCGGCCGCCGGGTGTGCAGTCCGTGCAACCCACCATGGGCGTGCAAATGTCGTCGCACGCCACCGGCGCCGTCGGGTTGCCGTTCGCGTCGCACGGCACGTAGCTTCCGGTGAGCGAGCAGGTGCCACAGGTGCTGGTTCCGATTCCGCCACCGCCGCCCCCGCCGCCCGTACCGCCGAACGGATTCTGATTCCCGGACCCGCCGCTCGAAGAGCATGCGGCGAGGAGCGCGCCGCCTAGAACGATGCTGGTGCCGAAACGAAGTGCGATTGAGGCCATGCATTTCTCATATCGCGAGGCCAGGTGTTGGACAACGATAGTTCACGGCAATCCCCCTCGATCATGATGTTTACTTCATGACGCACTGCCTCAGCCGTAGGTACGGAAGACCAAGTCGGGCAGCGGTGTGAGCGACGCGTAGTTCCGACCGAAGTCATCCATGTGATGCACGTGGTGCTTTTTGGTCAGGAAGGTGATCGGTGCGAGCAACGGATTTTTGAAACGAAGCCCGCAGTGAATGACGATGTTGAGCGGCGAGTAGATGAAAAATGCGGCGCCGAACGAGTAGATGTGCACCGGCCCGACGATGAACGTGCAGAGCATGAGCAAAGCTAGACCGGCGAAGAGCTCCGCCGGGTGCAGGTAGAAGCTTTCCAGCGAAGACGGGTTGCGGGCTCGGTGGTGCACGCCGTGCACGAACCGCATCACCTTCTTGTTGTGCATGCCCCGGTGCATGAAATAGTAGAGAAAATCGTAGACGACGAGGATACCCACGCCCTGGAGCGCGATGAGCCAGAGCGGCGTCTCGCGCTGATGAAACAGCACGTCGAACAGTGCGTAGGTCCCGCCGACGACGGTAAGAAGCGAGAGAGTGCTACTGACGGCGATGTTCTCGAGTCGCGCGCTCCGGGACACCTTCATCGTCGGGGCTTGGCTGATTCGCTGGGCAGCGAATCGCGGTGAAGCGAACGCCCACACCAGAATGGCGAGCACGACGACGTCGAACACCATCGCCGCGGCGACGATCGAATAGAACTCGAACATGCGGTGGTTCTCGGGAAGCGCTCAGCTCGTCTTCCCGGCCTCCATGTCGGCGAAGTACTTGTCTCGCATGCGCTTCGTGTAGGCGACGAGGTTCTGGTGTTTGGCCGCGGCGCCGCGAATCGGAGGATCGCCCGGCCCCCAGAGTGTGTTCGCCAGAAAAGCGAACGCCGTCGCGTCGAAGCTCGTCGGCTCGGCGCCGAAGAAGAACTGTTTGTCACCGAGACAAGCCGCGAGGGAGTCGATGTCGGCTTCGGCGATCTTTGCCACTTCGGGTTCGGAGTGTCGGCCAACGCCGGCTTGCTCGCACTGCTTGATGGTCTGCTTGCGAACCATTTTCAGCACCAAGCCACCAATCACTGCCGGCATCATGTTTTTGAATCCCTCACGCACGACTCCCCAGGTTGGTTCGTGCTTGAAGCGGTAATAAACTATCACCCAGTAGTAGTGCTCGCAGAGCATGCGCGTGAGCGCGTGGGCTAACGCCTTTTGCTCCGGGGTCAGTTTCTCATCGAGGTCGACACCGTGTTTCTTGCTCAGGTAGTCGACGATGAATCCGGAATCCGGCACGATCTTGCCGCCGTCGTCGATGACCGGCAGCTTTTTTTTGGGTGCGCTCCGAGGGTCCGGCTGGTCCACGACTTCGTAGTCGATCCCGGCGATCCTGCAGAAGGTCTCGACCCGCATGCAAAAGGGGCTCGCGTTGGGGAGGCCAAACGACCCTGGAAACTGGTGCAGGTTCATCGGGGGGGAACTGAACCACTTTTCAGTCGCGAGTCAACTGGGCTCGCCCCGGTCCGCGCGGGGGCTGAACGGCGGCTTCATCCGAGGGCGGGAAGCGGGTCGCCGGCGAAGAATCTGCGGGGGTTGTCCACCAGCATCGTTCGGATCTGCTCGGCGGTGGCGCCGCCCTCCTCGAGCATGGGGATGACACGTTTGTGGAAGTGGCTGGGGTTCCACACCTCCAAGAGCGGAGCCATGGCTTCGGGGTTGGGAAACGGCTGACCACGCCAACACCAGACCGAGTCGTGCGAAACGACCACCTGGGACGCCGCGCCTTTTTTCAGGAGCTTCAGCAGCGAGGCGACTCGTTGCTCGTCGCTTTGAAAGAGGGCGATTCCGAAGCGATCGAACGCGATGTAGGAGCCGCCGTCGATGATACGCATGTGATAGTCGTGGTCGCTCGAGCCGCAGGAGTGGCCGATGATCATTCGATGGGGGGGCACGCCGTGCTTGCTGAGCACCGCCTGCTGCTCGTCGCCGAGTACGCCCTCGTCGGTGTGCGTGATGATGGGTGCCCCGGTCTCCTTCGCCGCGATGGCCGCCGCTTCGAGCAGCATGAGCTCGTAGTCGGTGATCTTCGGAGCGCCGGTGGCGACCTTGATGATGCCCGCCTTGACACCCGTGCTGCCGATGCCGTCGGTCAGCTCGCGAATGTAGAGCTCGGCGATCTCGTTGGCCGTGCCCCCGGAGCTTTGCCGGAACTTCCAGTACGGGGCCCCGCCGAGGTCCTCCTTGTAGAGTCCAGTGGCGCAGATGATCTGAAAACCCGTCTTCGACGCCACGTCGGCCATGAGCTCGACATCGCGGCCGAGGTCGTTCGGACAAGGGTCGATCATCGCGGTGACGCCCACGTCTTTCATCTCCGCTACCCTGTCGACGCAGATGCTGACCGTCTCCGAGCGCCCGGGGCCCGGACGGATGGTGTCCGACTCCCAACCCGGCCAACCGATGAGCAGGTGCTCGTGAACCAAGGTCGTCCCGAGGTCGTCCGGTGAGATGGGGCCGGTGACGGTTTGAATTCGATTGCTCATGTCGCGGGTAGGGTAGCAATGCTCCAGCGAACCGTGGTCCCGCGAACCGTGCGCCTCAGTTTTCCTGGGTCTTCATGCACCCTTGGATCTCCGACAGCATCTTGTCTGCGAGCTCGAGTCCGTCGGCGATGGACTCCGATTCGAGGGCTCGGCGTGAGAGTCGCATGTCCGGCGTGAGGCGATAGCCGAGGCTCTTCTTTCCGACCAAGCGACCGACGGCGACTGGGTCGAGCGGAGTGTCCTCTCGCAGATGGAGGGTGACGCTCCGCGCGCTCGCTTCGCAACCGAGCACTCTCAGCGTGCGGAGCTCGGTCTTGAGGCGCATGAGGTCGACGAACTTTCGGGCTTCCACCGGCGGGTTTCCGAAACGATCTTCCATCTCACCCGCGAGGTCCTGAACGGTGTTTTCGTCGGCGGCGCCCGCGAATCGCTTGTAGAGCGAGAGTCGGACGCCGACCTCCTCGACGTAGTCTTCGGGCAAGAGGGCCTCGACATCGAGGCTGAGCTCGGGGTCGACCTCGTGCGCGCTCGTATTTCCCTGAAGCTCGTGGGTGGCTTCTTCGAGCATCTGGCAGAACATTTCGAAGCCGACGCTGGCGACGAAACCGCTCTGCTCCGCCCCGAGCAGATCCCCCCCGCCGCGCAGCTCGAGGTCGAGGCTCGCGATGTGGAACCCCGACCCGAGATCGGTGTGGCGCTGGAGAGCCTCGACGCGGGCGCGGGCGATGTCGCTCAGCTTGCTCGGTGGAGGAACCACCAGATAGCAGTAGGCCCGCTCGCTCGAACGACCGACGCGGCCGCGCAGCTGGTAGAGCTGCCCCAGACCGAACAAGTCCGCGCGGTCGATTATCATCGTATTCGCGCGAGGAATGTCGAGGCCGCTCTCGATGATCGCGGTCGACACCAGGATGTCGTACTTGCCGTCGACGAAGTCGAGCATCGTCTTCTCGAGCGTGTTTTCGCTCATCTGTCCGTGAGCCACCGCGATGCGAGCCCGCGGCGCCATCTCCGCGACGCGGCTGGCCCTTTCGTGAATGTCCTCGATGCGGTTGTAGACGTAGAACACCTGCCCACCTCGGCTGAGCTCGCGTTCGAGCGCTTCGGAGAGCAGCGTCGGGTCGAAGCGTGTCGTGATTGTGCGGATGGAGCGACGGTCTACCGGAGGTGTCGTGATGAGCGACATTTCGCGGAGTCCGCCGATCGCGAGTTGAAGCGTTCTCGGGATGGGCGTGGCGCTGAGGGTGAGCACGTCGACCGCAGCGCTCAGTTGCTTGATGCGCTCCTTGTGGGTGACTCCGAATCGTTGCTCTTCGTCGACGATGAGCAAGCCCAGGTTCTTGAAGTGCACGTCTTTCGAAAGCGCTCGGTGGGTGCCGATGACGACGTCCACCTTTCCGGACTTGAGCTCGCTCACCGTTTGCCGCTGCTCGGTTTTCGTCTGAAAACGGCTGAGCACGCGGACCTCGATGGGGTAGTCGGCAAGGCGGCTCGAAAACGTCAGAAAGTGTTGCTCGGCGAGCACGGTCGTCGGACACAAAAGCGCTACCTGGCGGCCTGCCGCCGCCACGCGGAACGCCGCCCGGAGCGCGACCTCGGTTTTGCCAAAGCCCACATCCCCGCAAACGAGTCGGTCCATGACACGTTTGCTCTCGAGATTGACCATCACCTCCGAGATGGCGGCTGCTTGGTCGCGGGTCTCTTCGTAGGGAAACGTCGCCTCGAACGCAGCGTACTCGTCGTCCCGGGGCTCGAGCGGTTCCTTCTCGACGGAGTTGCGCTCGGCGTAGAGCTGGAGAAGCTGATCCGCCATTTCCCGGACGCGACGCTTGACCTTGTTCTTCGCCTTGGTGAACGACTGACCGCCGAGGCGGTCGATTTTCGGGGAGCCTTCGCCGCCGGAGTACTTCTGAACCTGGTTGAGGCGATAGACCGGGAGGAAAAGTTTGTCGCCGCCCGAGTATTCGACGACGAGTAGATCCACGACTACGCCGTTGATCGACTTGTGCTCGAGGCCGAGGTAGCGGCCGATGCCGTGCTCGGCGTGAACGACGTGGTCACCGGGCTCCAGCGCCCGCAGATCCTCGAGCACGGCGCGCATCGACCTCGCACGCATGGGCTTGCGCCGCGCTCGGGAGCCGAAGATTTCCTCTTCGGTGACGAGGACAAAGCCCTCGGCCGGCGCAACGGCACCTCGCGCGAGCGTCCCGGTGACGATGTTGACCTGCGGCCCGTCGCCGTCGGATCCCGGGGCGCTGACGATGCCGCGATGCGCCAACAGCGAGCCGATGCGTTCCGCCTGAGTCTGGGCGCGGGCGGTGATGACTACCCGAAGTCCGGATTCGGTCCACGAGTCGATGCGATCGACGAGCGGGTCGAGTGCCTGACCCTTGCCGCCAGAGGAGCGGGCTCCCTTGATCTCGCGCGCGAGGTCGGCGTGGTCGCGTATGGCCAAGGTGGGACAGTCGGCGGGAGCCGATTCGAGGAAGTCGAGTGACCCGGAGCCGACACCAGTGACGACCTCGCGATGAGCGCACACGACGCCAAGCCCAGCGAGCGCATCGCCGAGAGCCGGCGCGTCGACGTAGAGCGAGTCGAGCGGAAAGTGCGGTGAGTCCTCCCGAGCGGCGAGGGCGGTCCTCGCGCTCTCTAGCTCGCCGTGGAACGCACGAACGACGGCTGGTGGATCTTCGACGACGATGACCGTGTCGTTCGGAACGCATGAAAAAAGCGGAACCAGGTCGAAGAACGCCGGAAGATAGCCCTCTGCGCCGAAGAAGGTTTTTCCGTCGCAGACGTCGTCGACGAGCTGCCGCGCCTTGGTTGAAGGCAGGTTGACCGCATCGCACAGCGACCGCAGGAGCTCGCGCGCGCGGGCTTGCGTGTCCGGGTCGAGCGTCGTCTCGCGCGCCGGGGGGAGCCATGCGCTGGGCAGCTCCTTTTTCGCTCGCTGAGTCTCCGGGTCGAACCTGCGGAGGGAGCAGAGCACGTCCCCGTCCATCTCGGCGCGGATCGGGAGGTTCGCCGCTGGCGACCAAACGTCGATGATGCCCCCACGGATCGCGAAGGTCCCGGGATCCTCGACGAGTGGAACGCGCAGGTGACCGGACGCGCTCAAGTGGTTCTGAAGCTCGGAAACGTCGAGCTGGTGCCCGGTTTCCAGACGAGTCCCGCCGACTTTCAAGGCGTCTGGTGGCGCGACTCGGCGCGCGAGCCCGGCTGCGGTCGTGACGAGGAACTGCCAGGGCAAGTCTCGGGCGAGATGAAACAGCGTGGCCGCACGCAACATCGCGGCGCGACGGTCGGGGTGGGCGTCGGAGTAGGGACCGGCTTCGGCCGGGCTGTACAAGAGAGGTCGCGGCGCCGGGACCGCGTCGCCGAGGTGAGAGCCCGCGGCGACGAAGGCGAGGTCGGACGCCGCGCGCTCGGCGGCGTCCAAGTCCGAGGCCACGAACAGAACCCGCCGCGAGCCCGAGGCGATCGCGTTCGCGACCAGCGGAGCGGCGCATCCGCTGACGCCCTGGACGTGCACGATGCCCGGGCCCGCCGATTCGCTCGCGACGGATGCGGCGGTCGCGATGCGACCGTCGGTCGGCAACAGGTCGTTCATCGGGTCTCGGTGGCGGCGAGTTTCGAATTGGCTGCTGCCAGGTAGTTCTGCGCCCGTAGAGTCCACGCTCCATTGGGATGGAAATTGAGGTGCGCTTGGAACGCTTCTGCCGCGCGACGGTGCGCCCCGAGCCGATAGTAGAGCACCCCGCGCGCTAGAGCCCCGAGATAGTCACTGTCGTATTTCTCGAGCGCTTCGACGTAGGCGAGGCGCTTCGTATCGGGGGACCCCGCCGCATCGGCCGGATGCTGGAGCAGAATCCGGTAGTAGGCGCGCCAGTCGTCGAGGGACGGCGCCAAAGGGGTCTCCTTGCTGAGACCGGTGAGCTCGCACCATCGGATCTTGAACAGGACGGTGACGTCCGCGCGGCTGAGGGTCAGTTGGTGCTGCGGATCGATCCATCCGCTGCTGCGCGCTTTGGCGAGAAAGCGGCCCCCCAACTCGAGCAGGTCGTCGTTCGCGGTTCCTTCGAGCTGTAGCTGCTCGAGACCGTTCAAGAACGAATGGGTTTGAAAAGCGCGTAGCATGAGCATTTCTTCGGTGTGCTTTTTCGCCGCGGCTGGTGCCAGGTTGCGGAGCGTTGCCAGAGCGCGCGAACCGCTCGTGCCATTGCCTTCGACCGCAGCCCGTCCGAATCGGCGAATCATCTCGCCCACTGCGCGGACGTCGTAGGGCAATCCCCGAGCACGGGCCTGAGCGGCGTAGTCGTCGACGACTTCGTTTTCTCGGCGCTGGCTGAGTCGGTCGACCTCCGGCAGAGGGATGGCGTCGGGCTCCACCGGCCGCGGAGCGGCAAAAGCCGCGGCGAGAAGTCCGGAGGCCACCAGGAAAACCCCCACCTGCCAGCCTTCGAGATGACGCTTCCATTCGCTTCGGTTCGGCCCCGCGCGATGCTTGACACGCGCGGGCCCCGCTACCCAGGATCGACCTTCGCTCTGTCGGAGGTCCATTCCGGTCCCCTACTCGCTGAGGAATCCGTGGAAGAGAAACGCGCACATCAACGAGTTCCCCTCAACGTCGACGTGACGGTGACGCCGCGATCCGGGGACGCGAGCACGGGTACGGCCAAAGACATCAGCATGGGGGGCATGTTCATCGAAATCGAAAGCTCTTTCGATTTCGCACAGGAGGTGAGCTTGACTTGCCGGCTCCCCGCGGCCGAGCAAGACCTCACTTTGCCCGGGGTCGTACGCTGGGTGAAGCCCCGCGGAATCGGGATCCAGTTCGGCTTGTTGGGCGCTCGCGAGACGCATGCCATCGCGCAGATCATGAAGCACTGAGACCGTCACCGTCGAAGCGGGGTGCATTCGCCGACCCCGTCCGCGTTGCGGTCGAAATGAACACAAACGCCTTCTCCGGGCGGGCAGAACGGACCGCCGCCGTCGCCGCCCGCACGACAAAGCCGGCGGCAGGTTCCGGTGGCGCAAACGAAACCACCGGCACACGGACAGGGGTCCGCCGCCTCACCGTCTCCCGGAGGCAGGCACGCTCCCGCGCCACGAGAGTCGACCACCAAGCACGCCGACCCCGCTTCGCAGCCGGCTTCGGGTTCGAGAAGGTCACACTCTCCGGACGGAGCGCAGGTGGCGGCGCCGGTTGGAACCGCGGAGCCGTCGAGCGAAACGTTGCGGTCGACGAAGCAGCTCCGCCCGTCGGGGCAGACCGTCCAGTCGTCGCCGCAGCACATGCGTCGACACACGCGCGAGGCACAGAAATGGAGCGCCGCGCAATCGCCGTCGGCCGCGCACGCCTCGCCCTCCTGGCTGCTTCCCGCCGGTACGCAAGCCGGCCGAACCAGGTTGCCGTTCGCCGTCGGGCGACAAGCCTCGCCCGGGCCACAGCCTGTGCCGGACTGATAGTTGCAGGCGCCCATCGGGCAACTGAGCTCGCCGTTCTCCGGGATCGGGACCCCGCCGCCACCGTCGAGCAGAGCCGACGGAATGACGGGGTCGATGGGGCGACCGGCGTCTGGTTGCTCTTCGCTCGACTCACCGCACCCGGTGAGCGGGCCAGCCAGGAAGACCACGGCGAGGAACGACCTCATCGCGTTCCAGCATACCGGAGCGAGCGAGTCGGAGCCCGTCCTTTGCCTGCGCGACTCGAGGGTCGACGCCGGTGCATGGCTGGTGCAGAACGAGCCCCCGAGATGGTGGATGTCCCCGAAAGTCCCGTGGAGTTCTTCACGGAGTTCGTTCCCGCCCGGTTTGCGCCCCTCGAAGCGAGCGTGGCTGGAAAGTCGAGCGCCGGATGCATGGTTTTCTCCGTCACTGGAGTCGGCGATTGGAGCTTGAGGCTGCGCGACGGCAAGCTAGTCGTCAATGACGGGGTCGCCGACGACGTCATCATTCGAGTGACGATGGCCGAAGCGGATTTCGGTCCCATCGTGGTGAGCGGTGCCCGACTCCAAGGCGACGAGGTGCCCGATGTGCAAAAGCAGGTGTTGGCGTTCAAGGCGCTGACGATCGACGAGCAGTTGGCGGACGCCGTTCGCAAGATCGTCGGGAACGTGGCTTTTGTCGTGACCGACGCTGGCGAGGCGCGTCGAATCACCATGACGCCAGGAAGCGCAGAGCCGAACGTGGAGAGCCCGGAGTGTCGGTTGGAGTGCACGATGGACGACTTCGTCGACATGACGGCGGGCCGTCAACAGGCGGTGCAGCTCGCCATGAGCGGCAAGATCAAGATGAGCGGCAACCTTCAGATCGCCATGGCACTGAGCGCGGTGTTCGTCTAGCGGCTCACCGACACGTTTCGGCGATTCCCGCTTTGACCGCCTCTAGCTTTTCCTTGGGCGGATCCAGCTGCTCGGTCTGCCACTGCTTGAAGTGCTTGCACGCGTCGGCGTGGTGTCCGCTGTCGAGCTCACTCTGAGCCAGGTTCAACAGAACGGTGGGGTGAGGGCGCAGATCGTAGGCGGCAGCAAACGCCTTGCGAGCTTCTTCGTATCGTCGCGCATCGAAGTGCGACACCCCTTCGTGGAAGAGGGCACGAGCGCGCGCTGTCTTTTCTTCTTCGGACTCGGCCGGCGCCGGTGCCGGCACTGGGGGCGCTGGTGTCGGTGCCGACGCGGGGGTTGGCGCATCCGCCGGCGTCGGGGGGGCCGCTGGGGGCGTTTCCATCGTTGCCGCCGGAGCCGGAGTTTCGGAGACGGGTGCTTCTTCGCTGTCCCGGGCCGTGGAGCTCGCCTCGTCGTCGCCCTTCGGCGCGTAGGCGATGCTGAAAGCGACGTGCGGCGACACCCCCGGGCTCTCGGACATGCCGGGACCCGTCGCGACGCCGAAAACGAACTGCTTCACGCGGTATTTGATTCCGAGAAGTCCGGAGACCGGTGTCGTCAGAGAACCGAACATGCTCCGATCGGAGCTGCCGGACGGGATGACCGCCGTGCCATTCATTTCGAGCGCGATTTGCAGAGAATCTTCGAGCAGCAGCACGCCGGCGCCGGCGCCGAAGGTGAGCCCGCCCCCGATGTCGACCGTGTCGGAAATGGTTTTCCTCGAGAGGTAGCCGACGTCGACGCCGTAGAAGAACAGCCCCACCCGGCCGTTCATCACCACCTCGGCGTTGGACCGCAGTCTGCCGTCGCCAGTGAAATCGTCTTCGCTCCCGGTCGGCAGCCAGAGCGACTGCATCAGTGCGAGAGAAAACGCATCGTGGGCCTCGCCCAGCACGTTGACTCGACCGGTGAGTCGAAGATCCCCGAACGCGAACCCCGGGGCCGCGGACCCGTCGAGATCGCTCGACTGCACGAGGGCGAACGGTGCGTTCAGATTGACGAGGAATCGGTCCGCGATGGCGAGCGAGCTGCTGGCGTGCAGGTAAAAGGCAGACGACACGATCTCGACGCGGTCGCCGTTGGTGGCCAGGCGCCGCAGGGTCGGCCGATAGGACAACGATCCGACGAGCTTGTCCGAGTAAGTCAGTCCTTTGGGCACCGTGGCCGAGGGAACGGTGAAAAGCGCGTCGCCCGCTGGCGTGGGCTCGTAGATGTCCAGCGCCCAGCCTTCGGAGGCCGTCGATTGAGCGCGTGCCGGTGAGGACATGCCCAAGAGGCTGACGACCGCCGCCCCCACGAATTGCTTGCGAACTCCCATCAAATCTCCCGCTCCAGAACGCGCGGCACACCTTAGTCGCAGGAGCGCCGGCGGAACAATGGGGTTTACCCCGCCCAGCGGGCTCGAACCGTCGACAGCGCTCTCGGAGGGGTCTGGCCCGGTACCGAGCAGGACCTCACGGCATCTGGCTCTTCGGCGCGGGCGGCAGCGGATCCCATCGTAGTGATTGTCCGTGCTGGCTGTTCACCTTCTGTGTCTTCCACCGCTTCAGGCTCATCACGTAGAGGCCCTTGCTCTTTCGGCGCGTGGAGAAGAAGGCCAACATTCTGCCGTCCGGGCTGCACGCAGGATACGTGTTCGAGCCCTGGTTCTGGGTGAGACGGACCGTGCCGCCTCCTTTCTCGCCGCTCGTCACCAAGTCCTCGCGGTCGCCGCCGACGGCGACGGAATAGACCAATCGGATCCCGTCTTCGGTGTCGCAGAATGCTGGCGCGGCGGCGCGGAATCCGCCCGGCGAGACGGCTTTTCCGTCGAGGTAGACGCGTTGCGGACCGGAGCCCGCGCCACCTCCTACCCAGGCGAGCTTGCCCGACGGGCTGAACACGGGGTGTGTCGAGATACGCGTGTTCGAGACTTTCTTGAAACCAGTCCCATCGGCGTTTCCGACGTAGATGGAGCTGCCGGTCGATTCGGACACGGCGGCGGCCATTCGTTTGCCGTCGCTCGAAAAGGCGATTCCGTAGACGGAGCCGCTGAAGGGCAATGGGAACGCGTTCGGGTGACGAAACACCTTGAACGGCGCGTAGTTCTTGCTGAACGAATAGAACAGCTCCGCGTTGGGTCCCCAGGCGGGACCGATCGCGGTGTGGTTCTCGTCGCTGACGGGTTTGAGCTCGTTGCCGTCAGCGTCCATCGTGAAGACTCGCATGTTGCGAGCCCATTTCTTCGCGAAGGTCATGTGGCTCGCGAAGCCGCCGTTGCGGCCGGTCAGCGCACCGAGCAGCGCGTCGGTGATTCGATGGGCCGTGACCCGAATGTCCTTCTTGTCGACGACGAGCTTCTTTTCGTAGACCGGGTCTTTGCCGACGTTGAGGAAGTACGCCAAACCGAAAACCGTCACTTTGCCCGTCTTGCTGTCGGTCTTCGCTGCGGCTTTGACGATTACTTCGGCTCCCACCTTCGTCCATTCGGGCACGTCGACGGGGTCGTCGAATCCGTAGGTGCCGACTGGGGCATTTCGTTCGGGCACGATCTTGAACAGGCCGGTGAGCTCGAGATCGCGCCGCACGATGCTGCGTACGTCGACGTCGGCGCGGTCGGGGGACAGCGAAGGCAAAACCGCGAGCGTGGTGACGTGCTCTTCCGCAGTTCCCGTGATGGGAAGCACGCCGAGCACGCTCTCGTCCGCGGGGGGTGCCGTTCCGCTCTGCGCTTGGGCGAGCGCGGGACAGAACATCCCGGCGACGAGGGCGAGGGCGCCAGCAGCTATTCGCATTTCTGACCTCCTCCGGAGAACGCCGCGTAGACGGCGGAATCCAGAATGTCGGGGTAATTGGGTGGTGGTGGTGGCAGTTGTTGGCCCACGGCCGAATCCATGGCTGCTCGAACCCGGCCATCGAAGGCGGCGTTCCCGCTCGGCTTGGTCAGCGAGTAACCCGTTACCGTTCGATCGCCGCCGACATTCGCCGTCACCGCCGCGCTCAAGCCTTTGAGCTGGTCGCAAGGCACGGTTCCCGTGGGCACCTGAAACCGTCGGTTGAACCACGCGATGATCTTGCCGCGATAGATGCTCACGGCTCGTCCCTTCAACGGATCGGTCTCGGTCCCATCTTTGTGTCCGTCCTCCGTGCCCTTTTCCGCGAGCTTGGGGTCGACGGTTTCCGGAGTGGCGTCCATCCTCAGAATGTCGTCGTCGACCTCCTTCGCCGTTTGTGCGTCCGGCGGAGGCGCCGCCGCGTCGAGCGGCGCGAGCTTGCTCGACGGGATCGCCTCGGGAGTCTTCTTTGCATCGGGCGACGGGGCGCTCGTTTGTTCGACTCGCTTGATCGGCTTCTGCTTGACCCACATGTCGGGCAGCTTCGCTTTGGCCTGGCTGCCGAGCTTCAGAAGCGGAGTCATGTCCAGAATCGGTTTGACGGCCATTGGCACGGACTTCTTCACTTCCGCTTGCGGGGGCGTTTCGGAATCGAGCGAGGTGTAGAGCATCGACAACACCGCGACAGCCTGCACCGCCACGCTCGAAATCACTGCCACGCCGAGCTCTTGCGGCAGAAACGTCGCAGTCACTTCTTCTTGGCTCCGCCCGCCTTCTTGGGCTCGTCTTCTTCCTTCGGGGACTCTTCGATTTCGGGTTGCACCAGCAAGTTGAGGGATTCCACGCCACTGTTACGGGCAGCGGCGACGACTGTCGCGACGACCCCGTAGCGCGCGTCCTTGTCGGCGCGGATGTAGAGTTCACGTTCGACCTGAACTCGATCGTCCTCCTTGAGCGCCTCGGCGATTCTGCCGGTGACGTCTTCGTCTCCGAACATGATTCGCTCTTCTTTGGTCACGGTGACCAGCAGGCGCGCGTCCTCGACCGGAGTTTCAGCGGCTTTCACTTCCGGCAGGTTGATGCGCAAGCCCGTCGTCAAGAGCGGGGCGGTGACCATGAAAATGATCAACAGCACCAACATCACGTCGACGAAGGGGGTGACGTTGATTTCTCGAAATCCCCCCCGGCCGCGCTTGGGCAACGCCGCGCCCACGTTTCAGCCCCCGTACACGGGTTGGGGCGGCGGGCGGTCGCTTTGGCGCACGAGAGGCATCGCGGAAGATGGCGCCGCGGGATCTCCGGCGATCGTTTGCGCCCAGGACTCGCTCGACGCTTCGAGCTCGCTCATGAAATCGCCGATGCGCTGGTCCACGTAGTTGTAGGCGATGGTCGCGGGGATCGCGGCGAACAGGCCAACCGCGGTCGCGATCAAAGCCTCGGCGATGGCCGGGGCGACGACCGGGAGCGACGCGCTCTTCTCGATGCCGATCTTGATGAAGGCGTCCATGATGCCCCAGACGGTGCCGAAGAGACCGATGAACGGGGCCGAGCTGGCGATGCTCGAGAGAGTGGGCATGAGTGAAGACGCCCGCTGCGCTTCGTCCGCAATGGCGCGCTTGGCGACCGCCATCATGAGCTCGGTGGAAATGTTGCGCTGATGATGGCGTTTGCCGAGCTCGATGACGACGCGTGCGCCCGGCGTGTCTTTGTACTCGAGCGCTGTGCCGATGAGCTCGGAGGCCCCATCGATGGTCTCGGTGGCCCGCTCGAAACGGTGGTGAGCCGCCCGGAGCCGCCCGAGCTGCATCGTCTTCAGAATCCAGATGATCCAGACCCCTGTGGCCGCGATGACCAAAAAGACCAGGACGGCCATGACGACCCCCGACGCGTCGAGCACGAGGCTCATCGGGTCGAGGGCCTCGGGTTTGGCGGCGGACGGCGATTCCTGCACGGGCTACTCGGCTCAGTCCGCCAGCATGATGTCGACGCGTCGGTCGCGGAACCACGACGCTTCGTCGGTACCCGTGGCCTCGAGCTCGCCGCGAGAGGAGGTTTCCATCCGGTTCGCAGCGAGGCCCTTGGAGACGACGAACCGTTTCACGTTCTCCGCGCGGTCGCCGCCGAGCGCCATGTTGTATTCGTCCGCTCCTCGCGGATCGGCGTGACCCACCAACCGCATCCGGCGACCCGCCAAAGGTCCGCTGATGAAACACTTGGCGAGCTTGTCGAGCACCGCGTGGTCCGAGGCGCGGATGTTCGACGAGTCGAACCCGAAGTGCGCGTCGGAGGCGGTGATCCCGCAGGCCTTCTGGATCTCTTCGGAGATGTTCAGCGTGGCGCGCTTGGGATCCTTGTCCTTCGCGGGTGCGGGCTCGGCGGCGGGTGCCGGCGCCGGCGCCGCGGTGGGCTCGTCGGTCCCCCCGCTCGGGGCCGCGGGGGGCGGCTTGGGGTCGGAGCCACAGGCGGCGGCCGCGAGGGACACGGCCAGTAGCGATACGATCTGGAAGCGATTCATCCGAACCTCCTGGAACAATTGGCGTCTTCTTAACGCGGATTGGCGCTCGCGCGGAGCTTTCCGAGTAAGAACGCTCCGAAACCAGCGGAGCTAACACCGCGAGTCTTCATTGGATTCCCGGTCGGCCGCGGAATGACAAAAAATTCTGCCGACATGGCCGTTTCGCGGGGGGGCCTCGGCGAGCTCATTCGTGAAAGAGGTAGAGCAGGAACCCGGCGCTCAACGCGAAGAAAAGCATGAGGGCGATGGCCGCGGTCGGGGTTCGGCTGGTCCGCGCCGTTCGATGCGTCTCGAGGTTGGTCATCGCCAACATGGCGACGGCCTGAAGGCGCTTTTCTGCGCTCGGCCCACGTTCTCGATCGCCGGACATGCCGCGATAGCGCGCAGCCGCTTCGGCCAGCTGCCCGTGGTCCTGGCAGTGCTGCAGAAACGCCCCGTGGGCAGTGTCGTTGTCCCAGTCGTCGATGACCTTCTTCCAGAGCGCCTCGAACAACGTGTCGGCCAACGACGCCGTCATCAGAGCCCCAACTCGCGGCTCAAGCGTCGGGTGATTTCGAAGTACTCCGAACGTTCGTGGGGTTCGTTCAAGATATGAAAGTCCGCTCCGGATATCCCCACGCAACCGAAGCAATAAGTCGAACCGGACACCGACACACATCGAACGAGGTAGGCGCTGGCGGTACAGTTCTCACATTCGACACAGTGCTGCGACGAGACGAGGCCGCGAGATCCCCGACAGTGGGAGCAGTCCGAGCACATCGCACATCGCACGCAGTAGTGGCATCGAAGCAGGCGGTCGGAATGCCGACAAAAGGTGCAGCGATTGCATGCCGTGCAACCCACGCATTCGATGCACCCTTGGTTCTCGTTTTTCTGGCTCAGGCTCGCCAGAAGCTCTCGATGGCGATTCTCGAACTCTCGCTTGTCCATCGGCCGGCGCCCCTGCTCGTCGCATCGGGGTTCGGTTGCCGAGGCTACAAGAATGCGCGGTCAGCGCAAAAAACCGGTCAGCGGATTCGGCGGCGCAGCTCTGCGGCCGCTTCGCGCGTGCCAGCGTCGTCGGAGCCTTCCTCGAGTCGCTTGAGGCGTTGGTCGAGGATCGGGCGTTTGAGCGGCGGCTCGGTCTCCAGGATTCGGTTGAGCACCTCCACCGCTAGACCAGCGTGCTCGTCGTCGAAGTGCTCCAGGAGCTGCAGCTGCACCTCTTGCTCTTCCGGGAACTCGAAGCCGGCATCGGTGTACGTGTCGGCACAGCGGCTGATCGCTCCGCGTGTCTCGCAGGTCATCAGCCGGTCCAAGAGCCGCAGGCGCTCTTGCTCTTTGGCGTCGGCGTCCCCGCGCGACAGCTGGATGATGCGAGCCGACCGTCGCTGGGGCTTGGCGGAAGCTTGGGGCTCCACCCCCTCCGCTCCCGCGGGCTCGTCCGGACGGTTCCGAGTGACTGGCGTTGCGGAGGCGGCGATCACGCTGCGACCATTGGGCTTGGTGAGCCGGGGCGAGTTGGGCCGACGGGCCGCGATCGTCACCGGCTCTACCGCCGGCCGTTTCTCGGCCTTGGCTTTCCTTCGCCTGCGTCGGCCTCCGCCAGACTTCTGGCGTCGTCCTTCCATCTCTACAGTTCCCTCGCTCGGTGCTGTGCCGGCGTCGGCCCAAAGGCCCAGTGGCGTTGGGGTGGTCAGAGCTCTCGGGCCCTGCTTCTCCTGCCGCGGTTGCGGCGAGACAGACGCGCTCCCCAACGCGCCCTCACGTGAACAAAGCCATACCACACGCCCTCGGTGGGGCGAGCAATTTTCGGGTCACCCGAGCGCCGCCCGGCGGGGTGCGTAGTCGCGCTCGCACCGCCCCTGGCGTCCGAAGTCCAGATGTTCGCTTGGAAAAATCGGCTGCTGGAGGTGCCGAGGGCCGCGAAAATCTTGCGACGTCAGCGCAGAATGTGTCCATCCGCCCGACGTGACCAGGCTCGAAGGCGTGCCGCGCTGGGCTCGCTCTCCCCGATTCCGAAGAGTATGGTTCGACCCCTCCGACCCCAAGGGAGGTCGGCAAGATGGTCGAGTTCGGCAAGAAAATCTGGAAAGACGGCAAGGTCGTTGGGTTCGACGAGGGCGGGCACACGTCGCTGCTCACCCATACGCTTCACTACGGCGTCGGGGCGTTCGAGGGCATTCGCGCCTACAAGCGCGCGGACGGCGCCACGTGCGTTTTCCGGCTGACGGAACACGTCGACCGATTGTTTGATTCGTGCAAGCTCGTGATGATCGAGCCACGGGTCACGCGCGCGCAGGTCCACGAGGGTTGCCTCGACGTCCTGCGCCAGAACGAGCTCGAAGAGGGGTACCTGCGGCCCATCACCATCATGGGCGAGGGGGCCATGGGCATTCACGCTCCGGACAATCCGATCGAGACGTACGTGATCGCGTGGAAGTGGGGCGCCTACCTCGGCAAGGAGGGTCTCGAAAAAGGGATTCGCTGCAAAATCGCTTCGTATGCGAGACACCACATCAATGTGGGTTTCGCGAAGGGCAAGCTCACCGGGCAGTACATCAACTCGGTCGTCGCCAAACACGAAGCGATCGCGTCGGGGTACGACGAAGCCATTCTGCTCGATGTCAACGGCTACGTCAGCGAAGGATCCGGAGAAAACATCTTCATCGTGAAGAAGGGGCGCATCACGACGCCGCCACTGTCTTCGTCGATTCTCGCCGGCATCACCCGCGACACGGTCATGACCCTGGCGCGTGAGGACGGCACGCCGCTCCAGGAAGAACGAATCACACGAGACGAGCTGTACCTCGCTGACGAAGTTTTCCTCACTGGTACCGCGGCCGAGGTCACTCCCGTGCGCGAGGTTGACGGGCGCGCGGTCGGAACCGGCCAGGTGGGCGAGGTGACTCGCCGCTTGCAGGAGCGCTACTTCGACGTGGTGCGCGGTAGCGACACCTCGCACCCCGAGTGGCTCGCCCGCGTCTAGTGCATCGTCTCGGAAACGCGGCACTAGCCCTCGTTGGTTCGGTGCCTGCTCTGGCCGCGTGCGCGTCGGCGCCACCGCCGCCGCCCCAGCCGGAGCCACCGCCGCCCAAGGTGGCGCCAGCCAGCAAAGAAGCGCTGCCCAGCTCAGGCTGGGACACTCTGGTCGCTCCGCGGTTCCTGCTTCGTTTTCGGCTGCCCGACGCGGCGCGCTGGAGGGTCGACGAGAAAGCCACCACCTGGTTCGCCGCCGAGCATGCGCCGAGCGAATCGACGCTCGTACTCCGGGCGTGGCGCGCGGACGAAGCCGTGAACGGTCGGGATTGCGAAGCCTCGGCGCGAGCCCTAGGCGCGGACCGGATCCCTCAGCCGACCCCCGAAAGCCTCGTCGACATGATCGACCTCGGCAAACCCGATGGCTACGACACCCAGGTCATCGTGGGGGTGCGTGAGGTACCGGATGGCATCGAAGGCTACTCGCTCGCCTTCGGGGCCAAAGCTCGCCGGTGCCTGGCGGTGATCTTCACGACGCGGGCGCGGGGTCCGGGTGCGGAAATGGCGATTGGGCAGCGCCTCGTTCTGTTCTCGGACAGGGTGCTGCCGAGTCTCGAGGCTTACCAAATCGGCGACCACGCGGCGCGCACGCCCCAGCTGTCGCGCTGAGCGGATACTTTGGCGAGGGCGTCTCGTGTGCACGGGCGCGCAGGCGCGGTATGTTGGAGGCTATGAGGCGATTCGGTTGGGTGGTGGGTGTGGGCGCGCTCTTGTTTCTAGGCCAGAGTTGCGGTGGGGCGACCTTCGAAGACGACGATGCCGGCACGGGCAGCGGCGGCGGACCAGCCACCGGCGGCGGACCAGCCACCGGCGGCGGACCGGCCACTGGCGGCGCACCGGCCACCGGCGGCGCACCGGGCTCGGGTGGGATCTCTGGAGCGGGCGGCGGCGCCGGTAGCGGAGGGGCTGGTGGAGGCCCCGTGATGGGCTGCAGCGAGCCGTCCGATTGCGTGCTCATCCCGGCATCGTGCTGTGGTCAGTGTGGTGCCGCGACGCCCAGCGACAGCATCGCGCTGCATCGGGACGACGTGAACGCGTACACCGCGCAGGTCTGCGGAATGAATCCGGCGTGCCCCGGTTGCTTCATGCCGCAAGATCCGACGCTCATTGCGACGTGCAACGCGGGAGCTTGCGAGGTCGTCGACCTTCGCGAGCATCAGGTCACCGAGTGTAGCGATGCGAGCGACTGCCGGCTCAGGACCCGCGACTGTTGCGAGTGCGGCGGCGACCAGGGCATGGAGGGCCTGATCGCGGTCAACGTGGGCCGAGAAAGCGACTTCTCCGAGCTCGTCTGCGACGCGCTGATGGCTTGCGCGCTGTGCCAGCCCCAGCCGCCGTCGAACGCCATCGCCGATTGCGAGCTGGGCCGATGTCGAGTCGTGTGGGCCGTGCAGTAACCCGCGCCAAGAGCGAAGGCGCGGGCCGCAGCGCCAACTAACTGGCGCCGGCGACGAGCTCTTCCAGAGCCCGACGAGCCTTGTTCTTCTGCAGGCCCACCGCGACTGCCGAGAGGCGTTCCCGCGCGAAGATTTGCTGCGCGACCGTTTGCACTTGTTCTCGACGCACAGCGTCGATTTTTTCACACCGATCGGCCGGGGTGCCGAGGGCTCCGGAGAGACGCCCATACGAAAAAAACGCGGCGACCGCCCCGGGGTCGTCGAGCATTTCGGTCAATTGCCATCGGTGCCGGACCTTGGCTTTGTCGACTTCGGCCTGGGTCGGGCCGTCGTCACGAAGCTCGTCGACGAGCTTGACTAGCTCCTCGACGACCTCGCCCGCCGTCGCGTGCACCGAGCTGGCGGCGATTTCCACCATGCCCACATCCTCGTAGGCTTCGTAGCCCGCTGAGACGTCGTAGCAGAGCCCGCGAGTGTCGCAGATCCGTTCGTAGAGCCGCGTCGACAACCCATCGTCGATGGTGCGAAGCAGTAGCTCCACGGCGGGCTCGAGTGGGTCGCGTTCGCCGGGCGCGTGAAAAGCCAGACGCACGTCCGTCTGGCTCGACGACTTGTGCTTCACGTACCGAAACCGCGTTTCGTGCTGAGCTGCGGGTGGGGTCGCCTGGGCACGTACTCCGGTCGCCAGCCCGCCGAGATGGGTCTCGAGAAGGCGAAACACCTCGTCGGCGTCGACCGGGCCGGCGACACAAACGACCGTCGAGGGACCTGTGTAGTGAGCTTCGTGGTGAGACGCGAGTAGCTTTCGATCGAAGCTCTCGAGCAGCTTGCTCGTGCCCACGATCGGAAAGCCGAGCGCGTGTCCCTCGAAGGCCAGCGCACGAATCAGATTGTCCGGGTCGATTTCGCGTCCGTCTTCGTCGAGGCTTTCGTTGATTTCCTCGCGAACGATGCCTTTCTCGACGTCGATGCCTTCGAGGATGGGCTCGCGGTACACCTCGCAAAACAGCTCGAGCACCTCCGCGAAGCTCTCGGGAGGAGTCGAGATCGCCATCGAGCCGCGGTCGGCGTAGGTGGCCGCGACCAGCGTTCCACCCAGTCGTTCGAACGCCAAAGCCTGAGCGTGGGACGAGGGGTGGCGGGGCGTTCCCCGGTAGAGCATGTGCTCGAGGAAGTGGCTGATGCCGTTCTGCTTCTTGGATTCGTAGCGCGGGCCGACACGCAGGTTGGCCTCGACGACGACGCGATGAACCGCCGGCATCGGTACCACCGTGATTTCGAGGCCGTTGGCGAGCCGGTGGCTACGGGGCTCGAGAACGTCGAGGGCGTTTTTTTTCATCCACCGGCGGGCGAGCCGTCGTCCCCTTTCGGGTCTTCCGCGAATTGCTGGTCGATCTCGGTTCGCGAATCCGCGGCCTTGCGGAGGCTCGCCACGTATCGAACGAGTGCGTCGTTCTGCTTCTGCCCCAAGAGCAGGCGCATGACCTCGCCCTTGTCCTTTTCGAAGTCTTCGTCGCTAGCGATCGTCTTTTCCTTGAGCTGCATCAGCGCCACGCCGTCGAAGGTCATGATCGGGTCGGGGTGCATGTCGCCATCCTTGTCGAGCTGGAAAGCCAGCGTCGATGCCGGGGTTCCCGTCGGTAGCTCGCCGGGGACCGGGCGTCCTTCCCCTCGGGCAAACGGGGCGGACACCTGCATTCTGGGATGGTTGGGGTCGACTAACGCGGGGAGGGTTTCGTCGTCGTCCGGTTCTTTGGCATAGGCGCGAAGGGCGAACGTGCGAGCCAGGGCCTTGGTGGCTTCTTCGAGATTCGCGCCACTCTTCGCCTCGGCGAGCAGCTTCGAGGCAAACTCCTTGGTGGCGGCGTCGGCGGCGCTTCTGACGGCCAAGCGACGCGCGATCGTCCGGCGCCCGACTTTTTCGACCTCGTCTTTGGCGAGCTTGCCGGCGAACTTGATGAGGTGAAAGCCTCGCTTGGTTTCGAGCACGGGTGACACCCCGCCGGGCTCGAGTCCGTCGATCGACTCGAGCAGCGTCTTGTACCCCTCGCCGTAGCCGTCGTTGAGACAGCCGAGCTCGCCACCCATGGCGGCGGTCGGGCCTTCGCTCATTTCCCGCGCCACCTTGGCGAAGGCCTCCCCGCCGGACACGAGCTTCGCGGCTTGGTCGATCTTGTTGCGGAGTATGACCTTGGTGTCGTCGTCCGCCTGCGCGGCGACGGTCACGAAAATCTCGCTGGCCAGCGCGCAGTCCGCCGTCCAGGATTTTTCGGCGACTTTCCATGCCCCGTCGATCTCGGCGGTGTGCGAGTCGGCCCAAGCGTCTACGACTTCGTCCGTCGTCGTCGTCACGTATCGCTCGAACCAGCCCCGAGGAATGCTGACGACGCGCACGACCGCTTTCGATCGATCGCGCTCGAACGCCATCTTCGCTTCCTGCGCCGACACCCGCACCCGCGACCGGACGAGCTCACGCATCCGCGCGGCGATCAGCTCGTCCTTCTGCATTTCCTTGAACTCTTTCGGGCTTCGACCCGCAGTATTGCGGATGACGCGCTGATACACCCGATAGTCGAACTTCTTCGTCTTGAAGTCGCGCACTGGCAGGAGCCGAACCATCTCGTTGCCGAGGCCGAGCGTGTACCCGAGGTAGGCGGAATCCTGCACCGGAACCGAGACGTGGGCGCGACCGAGCATCAACGTTTCGTCGACTTCTTCGTCCCCGACGCCGATGCCCACACGTCGCGCTTCCCTCAGGAGCAGCTCGCGCTCGAGCAGCCCGTGCAGGACTTTCTCACGCAGCTTGAGAGAGCGGATCGCCTTCGGCTGGATCCCTCGGGGGACGATGAGACCATAGGCCGCAAAGAAGTCCTTCGGCCCGACGCAGTCGTCGTAGATCTTGATCGCGCATTCTTGATTCAGTGAGCCCGTCGGTGCGCCGGCACCCTGAAACTGGATGACGAACACGACGATGATCGCACCGACGATGATGCCGGCGAAAACTTGGGCGATGCCGCCCTTGCGGAAGTAGCTGAGCATGACGTGGGCCCGCCGTTGTCGGGTGACGGGGTCGCCGGAAATACCACGCGGGGCGACCCCGGTCCACGAGGTGGCGCGGGTGTCAGTGGGCCGCGGACTTTTCGAGCCCCATCGCGTATCGAAGCAGCTCGACCATGTCGTCGGCGGACGCGACTTCCATCTGGAATTCGACCTCGTACCAGGTGTCGAGCGTCTTCGTGCGGTCGCCGGGATCGTGGACGGGCACGACGTTGGTCGTGACCTCGGCGAAGCCGCGGTCGACGAGCGGCTGGGCGATCGACCGGGCGCGGTCGAACAAAGCGTCTTGGCCCTCGCCGGGGAAGTCCGTGGATTGCGACCGGGCGGTCAGCTGAACCTTGAGTGGGTCACCCGCGACGGCGGCGACGCCGCTGTCCATGATGAGATTGTCTCGAACGCGGTCCGCCAAGATGATGCGGTCACCGAGCGTTCGGTAGATCTCGAAACCTTGGGCAACGAGAATCTTCTTGAGATCAGCGGGTTTCATTGCGGCCACTTTCGAGGGCGCTCGCGGCGCCGTGACGGCCGGAGATGCGGACGAAAGTTCGCAAACCCGGGTTTGACCGTCAAGCGCGCATCATCGCGACCTGACCTAGAAGGTCTGCTATCTTGGCACCTCAGTGAGCCGGCGCCGCCTTCCGTCCACAGCCGATATACAACCCCCGTCGGTTGAGGGTCAGGAACTGCCACAAACCCGGCGTCAGACGGGTGGAGCGAGGCGAGAAGCGACCGAAAGAATCACCATTCGTGCCGAAGGCTTCGAAACGACGGCGTGGACCCTGAACATGAGTCGCGGGGGGGTCCGACTCGTCGTCGAAGATCCCGTCAGTACGGGATCGGACTACGAGCTGGTCATGTCCGACGACTCGGTCCGAACCGGTCGTGTCGTGTGGGTGCGAAACGAAGCTGACGGTCAGATCGTGGGTCTTCAGTTCCTCGACATCGAAGGAAGCGTGCCTCCGCCACCGGATGACGGGGACGGGCGCTGAACCGAGCGTCCGAGCTTCTCGGTCCGGATGGGCCGCTGGCAAAACGGTTCGAAGGCTACGAAGCCCGCCCCGGGCAACTAGAAATGGCGGACGCCGTCGAGCGCATGCTCGCCGAGGACCGCGTTCTGTTGTGCGAAGCGGGGACGGGAACCGGAAAAACGCTCGCCTACTTGGTGCCGGCAATCCTCAGCGGACGCAAAGTCGTCGTATCCACCGCCACACGAGCGCTACAGGAGCAAATAGCCTCGCACGACTTGCCGCTCATTCAACGCGTGCTCGGGCTCGACCCGCGGGCGGCCGTGATGAAGGGGCTGAGCAACTATCTGTGCCGTCGTCGGTTTCAGGAATTTCGGTCGAGCGCCGAGTCGCTTCGCCCCACCTGGGCCAGGTCGCTCGGTGCGGTGGAAAGCTGGGCGCAGCAAACCGAGACCGGAGACATCGTCGAGCTGGCGAGTCTCGCCGAGGGCGATGCCATATGGCGAGAAGTGACGAGCTCGAGCGAGACCCGCATCGGCGTTCGTTGCCCGCACTACGAAGAATGCTTCGCGACACGGATGAAACGCGACGCGGAAGCCGCTCGGCTGGTCATCGTGAATCACCACTTGTTCTTTGCGGACCTCGCGCTCCGCGGACCGCACCCGGCCCGGGTGATCCCCGACTACGACGCGGTGATCTTCGACGAAGCCCACCGCCTCGAAGACATCGCGACCGACTTTTTCGGCGTGCGGGTGTCCCGCTCGAGGTTCGAGTCACTCTTCCGCGATGCCGAGCGCGCCCTTCGCGCCAGCGGGCTGGCGGATCCTCTGTTCGGGGGTGGCGAGGGCCTCGTCGAGTCGGCCCGCGCGGCGTCGATCGGGTTCTGGAAAGAGCTCGCGAAGGCCGTCAACGGACCCGACGGACGAACGACGCTCGAGCGAGACATCTGGGTGGGGGAGCTCGAAGCGAGCTGGCACACGCTCGACTCCACGCTCGACGGGCTTTCTCAGTTCGCTCGGGCCAAGCGCGGCGCCGTCGGTGAGGACGGCGGCCCCAAAGCCCTGGCGATCGCCGAAGCCGTGGATCTCGTCGAGCGGCGCACCCAATCGGCTCGCGACGACCTGGCGACCGCGATCGAAGGATCGGCCGGACGGGTGACGTGGTTCGATTCGAGTGGCCGATCGCCGGCGCTGTCGTCGTCGCCGGTCGACATGTCGCACATTCTCAAGGACCGATTGTTCGAGAGCGTTCCCGCCGTCGCGCTCACGAGCGCCACGTTGGCGAGTACCGACGCCGATGGCACGGTCGGGTACAAATACCTTCGCTCCCGCGTCGGGCTCGCCGGGGACGACGTCCTCGTGGACGAGGCGATAGTCGCGTCCCCCTTCGAGTTCGAGGCGAGCGCGCTTTTCTACACGCCACAGGACTTGCCGCCGCCGAACGATGTCGCGTTCCTGCCGCGGGCGGTCGAGCGAATCGTCGAGCTCGTGAACATCACCGACGGCGGAGCGTTCGTTCTGACGACCTCGCTGCGATCGATGCGAGCCTTGGGACGAGGGCTTCGTCAACGACTGGCTGAGCGCAGCATTCTGATTCAGGGCGAAGGTCCAAAAGCGAGCTTGCTCGGTCGATTCAGGGGCGAAGGAAATTCCGTTCTGGTAGCGACGATGAGCTTCTGGGAGGGCGTCGACGTGCCCGGTCGCGCGCTTCGCCTCGTCGTGCTCGAGAAAATTCCCTTTGCGGTGCCCACCGATCCCGTCGGAAAGGCGCGGGCTCAGGCGATCGAGGACAGCGGCGGCAATGCGTTCTTGGAATTTCAAGTTCCGGCCGCGGCGATCACTCTGAAACAAGGGTTCGGGCGTTTGATCCGCACGCGCGCCGATCGCGGCATCGTCGCGTTGCTCGACGAGCGAGTGCACAGTCGGGCGTACGGCGAACAACTGTTGCAGAGCCTGCCGCCGGCTCGTCGGGTCGACTCGATCCAAGAAGCCTCCCGCCTCTGGCAACAGATGCAGAGTCCCGCGTCCGGTCCCGCGAATCCTTGCTAGGGTCCACCGAAATGGTCCCCTTCGAAGAAGCGCTTCGTGAGCTCGGGCTCCACGGCGAGGTCTCGGTTTTGCCCGTGCTCAGCGGATACCCGAGCCCGAAGTACATCAACTTGGTGCTCAGGAGAGTCGGCGGCCGAACGTTCTTGTTCGAGTCCAGCGCCGCCCGCGACGACATCGTCACGAGCATCCACGCGGCGCTCGACGAACGGAACGTGCAGAAGCTCGACGCATTGCTCGTCACGCACTGCCATGGCGACCACGCCGGCAGCTGCGGAGTCGTTTCCAAGCGCGGGCAGCCGGATGGGGAGCGCGCGCCGATCTACCTGCATTCAGCTGGGTACCGGTTCTTGACCCACCCGAAGGCGGCGTTCGTCTACGAAACCTACGAGTTGTTCCTCACGCGGGCCCACTGGGGGCTGCTCGACTACAGCACCTTGAACGACCAGGATCTCGTCGAGCATCAGATCCGCAAACACTTCCAGGGCTACTTCGCGCGCACCCCGAAGAGCGCGCTCCGTTTCATCGATCAGGGGCAGATCCCCGACGGCATCGTCGGCGTGCCGACTCCCGGGCACTCGAACGATTGCGTGCTCTACTACGATCCGGCCCTCGGCGTGGCGATCCCGGGCGACACGATCATCTGCACCGGAGTGCCGGACAAACCCGAGACCCACGCATTCGTCATCCCCATTTTCACCGTCGCCGGCCAGAGCCACTCGATGGCTTATGAGCGATACATCTTGACGATTCGCCGGCTGCGTCGCTTCTTCGAAACGCACAACGTGCGCGCGATCCTTCCTCCGCATGGCCGATTCGCCATCACCGAGCCGATGGCGTGGGTTCGTTTCGCCGAAGGCTACTTCAAAGGGATCTACCGAGCGTTGCTCGAGGACTTTCTCGGCGACACATCGCGGTCTTGGCGGGAAAAACCGTTCCGCGCCTGCGATCTCAATCCCTACATTCCGACGGCGGGCGCGCACCCCATCTCCACGCCGAGTCACACCTTCGGCATGCTGTGTAGCCTGGCCGACGAGGGGTACCTCACGCTGGAAGAGGAGCCTTACACGAGGCAAATCACGTTTCGCGTCGAGACGATGCCACCGGAAGACTACGTCGAGCGCAGCTTGGCCGCGGATCCCGGCCCCGTCCCCGTGTGCCGAACCGGGCACCTGTTGACGTAGCGGCATGCTTTCTTCGATCGCTCACAGTCGAGGGCACACGCTCCCCCGCCGGCGAGCCCACGCGCCCCCGGCGAGGAAACCAGCGCGGGACGAAAAACATGTCGGCCAAAGGGGCGTGGGCGTGGACGTGGACGTGGATGTGGATGTGGACGTGGACCTGGATGTGGATGTGGATGTGACGAACGGGAGCGGCCGTCGTTTGCACGTCGCGGGCGACGGGAAGCATCCCGCATGAAATGAGAGCGAACGCCACATTTCAGACCACATGGGTAGGCATGCCCCCCAAAATGTCGCGCTCAGTCACATTCCAGGGCACATGCTTCCCCCCGCCGGCGAGCTCACGCACCCACGGAGAGAAAAGAGCGCGGGACGAAAAACATGTCGGCCCAAATCCAACTGAGCATTGGATTTCGACCCACTTGGACGTCCAAGCCCCATCAAATCCAACGCTGAGTTGGATTTAGGGGCACATGTTTTTTTCGCCGCGCGCCAGGAGGGGGGACCGGGCCTGACCGGGCCCACGGAGAGGGAACGGGCGCGTCTCCTCGAAGGTCGGGAACAGATAGCGCAGCAACTGAAGACGCGGCCATCGGGGCCTACCGCGCAAGGGCGGACGGGTAACGGTTGTCACTCGCGCGAAGAAGAGCAGACGCAACTGCGCGCCCGCGCGACGTCCGGCGAAGGTGAGGGTGCTCGCGACGGTGGGCGTGAGGGTGACGGTGAAGGTGAAGGTGAAGGTGAAGGTGAAGGTGAACGCGCCGGTGACGTGAACGTGACGGTGGAGGTGATCGTGAAGTTTCGGTTCGGCGCAGCGCGCCGTTGAATCGGCACGGGGCAAGCGCGCGCCAGCTTCGCTAGCACTGGCGCTTCCAGGCTCGCGGGGAAGGAGGTGGACGGAGATGGAGGGGCGAGAGCTTGGGAAAGGGGCGGGCTTCACGCCGTGGGGCTTCGATTGGTGAATGGGCCTTCTGGGGGTGAAGGCCCATTCACCAAACACCTTGGAGGTCACGATGGCATTGGAAGTGAAGCAGGTTTCCCTCGAAGCTATCCGCGCGCTTCGGCCGCTCATGAGTCGCATTCAAGCGCGCGA
>JAJDAH010000138.1 GCA_029261965.1 Polyangiaceae bacterium | reverse complement strand
GAGGTGTCCGCCTCTGCACCCGAATCACCGATCCGGGGGTACACGTGAGTGGACATGCCAGTCGACTCGAACAGGAGCGGATGATCGAGCTGACACGTCCGAAAGCTTTTGTGCCGCTGCACGGCACGTTGCATCATCTCGTGCGCCACGGCGAACTGGCACGCGCGCTCGGGGTGGAGCAAGTAGCAGTCGTCGAGAACGGCACGTCGGTGCTGTTCAATGGGCGTCTCGAAGTCGGCCCGAAGTTTCAGCACGGCAAGGTCCCCGTTTCGTTCGGGGGTTCCGACCTCGAGGGCGAGACCCTCGCTTGGCGAGTGGAGCTCGGCCGAAACGGCGTCGCCGTCGTTTGCCTGGCGATGGCGGAGGGGCGCATCGTCTCCGGGCCCACCGTCTTGACCCGGGGTGTGCCGGGGGTCGACGGCGACGGTCCGGCGCTCGCGTCGCTCGTGAAGATCGCGCAGAAAGCGTTCGAGCGCGCGCGGCGACGAGGGCGGGCGGATCTGGAAACGGAGTTGCGTCGCGCCGTGAGGCGCGAGCTGGAGGCGATGAGTGGCACTCGACCGACGGTGGAAGTCCAGCTACTCGAGACGTAGCGTACCTTGGAGAAACCCGAGCATGAAACGAGCGCCCCTGGTCCTTCTCGCCGCGTTCTTGGCGCTTGGCTGCGATCGCAAGGCGGCGGAGCCCCCGCCGCGGGAGAACCCGAAAGCAACGGCGAAGAAGGTCGAGAGCAACACAAGGAAGGCCGACGACAAACAGGAGTGGCGCTTTCATTTCGCCGATAGGGTGGTTGCCGTTGGCGATTTGCACGGCGATCTAGAAGCCACGCGGGCCGCGCTTCGGCTGGCGGGTGCGACGAACGCGGAAGACGATTGGATCGGCGGCAAGCTCGTGGTCGTTCAAACCGGCGACCAGCTCGATCGTGGTGACGACGAGCGAGAGATCCTGGAGCTCTTGAACAGGCTCCAGCGCGATGCGCACGCCGCCGGTGGCGCGCTCCACGTGCTCAACGGCAACCACGAAACCATGAACGTTGCTGGCGACTTTCGATACGTCACGCCCGGTGGTCTCTCGGATTTCTACTCGGAGACGGGAAAGAATCCGCGCGCCCTGCGCCTTCCAGCCCCTGCACGTGGTCGAGCCCACGCGTTCATGCCTGGCGGCAAGTACGCCGACATGTTGGCGAAGCGGAACACGATCATCATCGTTGGCGACACCGCTTTCGTTCACGGCGGCATCTTGCCGAAGCACGTGGACTACGGGATCGCCCACATCAATACGGAGGTGCGTGCGTGGATGCGGGGCAAGACGACGGATCCCCCCAAGATCATCATGGGCGACGACGCTCCGGTGTGGACTCGGCGCTACTCGAGTCCGCAGCCGACCACGCAGGACTGCAATCTGCTCAAGCAGACTCTGTCGAAACTAAAAATCGTGAGGATGGTCGTCGGGCACACCGTCCAGAAGGACGGCATCACATCCGCATGCCAAGACAAGATCTGGCGAATCGACGTCGGCCTGGCGAAACACTACGGCGGTGAGAAGATCCAGGCGCTCGAGATCCATCAGGGCCGAGCCAGCGTGCTGACGGTCAAACGCGGGGACGTGCTGACGGTCAAACGCGGCGAAGAGCCCGCCCCGAAAAAGAGCCCTGCGGTCGCCCGCTAGCCAGAGGGAGCTCGAGCGTGCCATGATGTAGTTTCCGACGCGCGGGGACCGAGGCACCTTTGGCGAACGACGACGACGAGCACGGCCCAGTCTCCGTGAGCGCTTCGGGGCTCGGCGAGTTCGAGATGCTTGCCGGGGTAGGGCTCGGGGCCCGCAACGACATCGTCCGCTACGCGTCCGAACGTTTGCTTCGGCCAACAGAGGTGCTCATCGAGCAGGGCGGCACGAACTTGCACATGTATCTGCTGATGGACGGCGAGCTCGGCGTGTTCCTGGAGAAAGTCGAGGGCGAACCTATCGCCGTCATCAATCCCGGGGAGACGGTGGGAGAGCTGTCGGTGCTCGATGCGAGTAAGGCATCCGCCCATGTCGTGGCCACGAAGGCGTCACGCGTGCTCGCTCTCGACGAGTCTTCGTTCTGGAACCTCACCAACGTCAGTCACGCTTTTGCAGTCAATCTGCTGGTCAAGCTCGCCGAGCGGCTGCGGGCGAACAACGACGCGGTCTCCAAAAACGTCAAGCAGCGCCGGCAATACGAGCGCGCAGCGATGTTCGATGGGCTCACCGGCATCCACAATCGGCGCTGGCTCGACGAAACGCTCGATCGCATGCTCGCACGTCACCAGCGCGGCGCGGGTACCCTCAGCGTCGGCCTCATCGACATCGACCACTTCAAGAGTTTCAACGACACCTATGGTCACGACGCGGGGGACCACGTGTTGACCGTCGTCGCCGGCACCCTCGAGCACAACCTGCGGCCGACCGACATGGTGGCTCGCTACGGCGGTGAAGAATTCGTGCTCATCTTTCCCGAAACGGCACTCGATCAAGCCGCCATCGCCGCGGAGCGAGTCCGAGCAGCCGTAGCGGCGCAGGTGCTCGAGATGCCCAACGGGACGAAGCTTCCCAACGTGACGATTTCGATGGGAATCGCGCAGTATTCAAAAGAGACGGCTGCCGAGCTGCTCAAGGCGGCCGACCAAGCCATGTACCGGGCGAAACAGGGCGGCCGGAATCGAGTCGAGCTCGCTCGCGCGGCCTTCAGCGCTGACACGACGCTTCCCGGCGCGTGATGCGCGCGTCTTCGAGCGGTCTCAAGCCTTTTCGAAGATCGTGGCGATTCCCTGCCCGACGCCGATACAGAGTGCGGCGAGGCCGAGCTTCGCTTTCTCATCGTCCTTCATCGCGTTCAGCAGGGTCGCGACGATGCGCGCTCCCGAGCACCCGATGGGGTGACCGAGACTGATGGCGCCGCCACGAGTGTTGACCTTGGCCGGATCGAGGTCCAGTCCGCGGATGCAGGCGATGCTTTGCGCGGCGAACGCCTCGTTCAACTCGATGATGTCCAGATTCGGGGACCGCAGGCCAGTCCGCGCCAGTACCTTCTTGGTCGCCGGGATGGGGCCCTCGCCCATGTAGCTGGGGTCGACGCCCGCGGAAGCTGACGCCACCCAACGAAGCGCGGGGTCGACTCCGAGCTCTTTCAGCGCGGTCTCGCTCGCGAGCATCACGGCAGCGGCGCCGTCGTTCAGTGGGGAGGAGTTTCCGGCCGTCACGGATCCGCCTTCGCGGAAGACGGGTTTCAACTTGGCGAGCTTCTCCATGGTGGTGTCGGGCCGAGGGGACTCGTCTCGCCCGAAGGCGACGGGCGGGGCCTTCCTCTGCGGGACTTCGACTTCGACGATTTCATTTTCGAACAGGCCCTGCTCCCACGCGGTCGCGCCCAATCGGTGCGAACCGAGCGCGAATTCGTCTTGCTCTTCCCGTCCGATCCCGTGTTTGGTGGCCACGTTCTCGGCGGTTTCCCCCATGCTGATCAGGTCGAAACGTTTCGCCATGCGGGGGTTCGGATAGCGCCAGCCGAGAGTCGTGTCGTAGATCGCGGGCGCACTTCGCGGAAACCCTTCTTCCGACTTGGCCATCGAGTACGGTGCGCGAGTCATGGATTCGACTCCGCCCGCGATCGCCACGGATACCTCGCCAACGGCGATCATTCGTGCGGCGTCGTTGACGGCTTCCAGTCCCGATCCGCACAGGCGGTTTACCGTGACCGCAGGGACCTCATAGGGGATCCCGGCCAGCAAGAGTGCCATTCTCGCCACGTTGCGGTTGTCTTCGCCGGCCTGATTCGTCGAGCCGAAGACCACCTGGTCGAGTCTCTCGCTGAGCGCGGGCTGTCGGCGCACGAGGGCCTCGACGACGTACGAAGCGAGGTCGTCCGCTCGAACCGTCGAGAGCCCGCCTCGAAATTTGCCGATGGGGGTTCGGACGGCGTCGACGACATAAACCGGGTTGCCAGGCATCCGGCGAGTCTACACCACGGCGCCGACGCGGCTACCTCCTCGCGCGGTGTCGACTCAGTTGCTGCCCATCAAATCGTTCGCGGCCTTCCGGTCGGCTTCGCTGAACGCCTCGATCACTCGTGAGAGCATTTCGAACGTGCGTGTCGCGCCGGTCAATCCCGTCATGGCTTTCATTGCGTTCGCGTTCGACAGCTCGAGGGCCTCGCTCTCCACAGGCGTGTCGGTCTCGATTGGTTTTCCGGCGGCGGCCTCTGCGCGCAAGAGCACGTGCTCTTCTTTCTTCAGGGCATCGACGTTGTTGAAGCGAACGACCTTGAGGCGTCCGGCTTCCTCGCCGTCGACCAAAAGGGCGCCGTCGCGCGCGAGAGTCACCGACTTGGCCCCCGGAGAAACCTGGAGCGGGCGACCTGCGGGGCCGAGGTACTCGTGGGCTCCTTGTTGTGTCACCAGCGTGCCGTCGCCGCGCAGCTGAATGTTGCCTGCTCGTGTGTAGCGCTCGCCTCGGGGCGTCTTGACGACGAAGAATCCCTCGCCGTTGAGCGCCACGTCGAGGGACCTGCCCGTTTGACGGATCTCGCCAACCGCGAAGTCGGGGGTCACGGTGCCGGTTCGCACGTAGCGCAGACTCGTAGTGGCGTCGTTGCCGTCGAGCGCATCGACCAAGACCTGGTCGAAGGTTTCGCGATCTGCCCGGTACCCGGGGGTCATCGCATTCGCCACGTTGTTTGCGGCGATGTCGACCGCGTTGATCTGAGCTACCGCCCCCGATGCCGCCGCCCAAATGCCTGCACTCATGCGCGCGACAGTTGCAACCGCGGTGCCAGGCACAGCCTCGACAAACATGCGCGGTTTTCGACCTCGAGGGTCGACCTCGTTCTCGGCGTCAACGTGCTGACGCCGCGCTGGAGGTCACGAGCCAAGTGCTTGGCGCGACGGCGCTCATTCTCTCTCGATGGGGACCGGGCCGCTGTTCGTCCATCGATAAAAGCCGAAACCCGACTTCTTGCCGAGATGGCCCGCGCGGACCTTCTGGCGAAGAATGGGCGGCGGGCGAAATTGCTCGCCGAGCTCGGCGTGCAGGTGCTCGAGAATCGCCAGACGGACGTCGAGGCCGACCAGATCCGTCAGCTTCAGCGGGCCCATGGGGTGTCGATAGCCGAGCTCCATGATTCGGTCGATGTCCTCGACCCGCGCCACCCCCTGCTCGACCATGCGCATGGCTTCTGCTCCGAGGATGACGCCGAGGCGACTCGAAGCGAAACCCGGGTAGTCGTTGACCACGATCGGGTCCTTGCCCATTTGCTCCGCCAGCATCAAGGCGAGGTCTACCGTCTCGTTGCTCGTTTCGATGCCACGGACCACTTCGACGAGCGGCATCAGAGGTGGCGGATTGAAGAAGTGCATGCCGACGACGCGTTCGGCCAGATTGGTTCGACGCCCCAGCTCGGTGATCGAGAGGCTGGAAGTGTTCGAGCAAAGTATCGCGGTTTCTGGCGCGGCCTTTTTGACGATGTTGAACAGCTCGACCTTGAGGTCCATCGATTCGGGAACCGCCTCGATGACGGCATCGACGCCTCGGCACGCTTTTTCGAGGTCCGACTGAGTGAGCAAGCGGCCCATGGCGGCGCCGCGCTCTTGCTCCGTCAATTTTTCTTTTTGAACGAGCTTGCGCAACATGCCGTCGACGTTAGACAAGCCGCGTTTCAGCTGTTCCTTCGAGACGTCGTAGAGCTGGGTTTCGATCTCACATTGCGCCGCGAGTTGCGCGATCCCGCGCCCCATCGTGCCAGCGCCCAAGACGGCGATGCTCTTGACGTCCCCCACGACAGATCACGCCGCGACGGCGCGCTCCCCGAGACGGGCACCGCAGGTCTCACACTCCGCGGGTACGTGCTTGCGGTGGTAGATTTCGCCGCAATTCTTACAGAGGCGCGCGTCGCGTTCGAAGCTGATCAAGGTCCCCGAGGTCGCGCACTCGGCGCCGGCGACCTGAACGTCGGCTATCTCGACGAGTTCGCCGTCGTCATCCGCTGGGCCTGGCAGTGAATCGCTTTCTCCCGGACGCACGTCGAGCGCCTCGGGCATTCGCTCGGCGCACTCCTTTATGGCCCAAGCCACGGCTCGGGCTTGGGCGCGAATCGGGATTTGCAGCTTGATGCCTTCGCCGATGACGATCAGGTTGCCCGACTCGATGAAGAGCCGATCCATGTCACACCACGCCACCCGAGTGAGGTCGTTGCCCTTGTCGATGGCGATGCCGCCGTCGCCGACTCGCACGGGGTGCGACGTCTTGTCGCCGAACCAAAGTACGGCCGCCAGGCCGAGCGCGCCGGCGACGACGATCCATTGAGCGTGTTCCAGCGGCGTCGTCTTGGTGGCGTAGTCGCGGATCCACTGACCGTAGACTCCGACGCCAAGCACCGTCGCGGCGATGCCACCAGCGGCGGCCATCGGCCGGGAGATGGCCATAGCCTCCGGGGCGAATACTCGTTCGGTGCGCTTGCGTGGCGCCCGCTTTTTCTTCTTCCGCTTGCTCTTTTTCGGCTCGGCCATGGGACGGGCGTCGGAGCGTACTCGCGAGCGGCTCGTCTTTGTAGGGGCATTTCGAGCGGGGCGGGTACCCTAGCGCCGTGGCTGCGCGTGCTCTCTACCTGATCCCCGTCGTGACGGTGGCAGTGGTGGTGTTTGCGCTCTTCGTGGTCGGAGCGCCGACGGCCTATGTCGGCGCTCGGGTGCACGGGGGCCCAACCGAGGGAGCGGTGGTTCTTGCTTGGCGCATCGACGTCGTCGAGAGCTTTCGTGACGCGGAGGGGCCGAAGGCGCTCGACCGACTTCGAGTCGAGGTCGGTACGGCCTCTTGGGAGGGGGCGACTGACGAGCTCGGGCACGCCTACCCACGAATCGATCTCGGCTCGCCGGCGGCGGGGCCACTCTGGGTCCGCATCACGTCCGCGGCGCACCCGAGACCCCTCGCCGAGGGTGAAGTGCAGTTCCGAAAGGCCGCCTGGGCCGAGGTGGCCTCTCGTCATGGGGGCTGGATCCCCGGCAAGGCCGAGGGAGCGCTCGAGGTTCGAGTCGCCACCGAGCGGGGGGTGCTGGCGATTCCGTTTCGCGAGAGCCTTTGGATCGAGGTTCGGCGGCGCGGCGTTCCGGTGCCCGGCGCAAAAGTTCGCTTCGCGCCCGAAGCCGTCGAGGTGCACTTGCCCGAAGGGCGAGATTTCGTCGAGACGAACGCGGGCGGTAGAGCCTTCGTCCGTGTCACGCCTCGAGACTATGCAGCGGCTAGCAAGGTCTCGGTCACTGGGGATGATGAAGAGAAGGGCACCTGGTACTCGACGTTGCCGGTTTTGGCCGGCGCCATGCACGCCACCCTTCGCGATGGCGTCGTGCACGTCGAAACACCGATTCAGCGCGAACGCGTCTACATCGCGATCGCGACCGAGCACGGACGCCACGCGGTGGGCAAGGTCGAGCTCCGTCCGACGAAACGCGGCACTTCGGTTGGAACGTTCGAGCCGCCGGAGCTCCCGGACGGGTCGGTTTGGGCGGTCGTCTCGAGCGAGGCGGATTTCCAGTCGATGGGGTTGGTCGGGTGGCCGCTTCGAATCGATCGGAAGGGCGAGCCCAGTCGCACCTTTGCTCCCCGTGGACAGTTGCTGCTCGATGGTTTGGAGAGCGCCGGCGCGGTCGACGCCGAGCGTCGCGAGCGGGCACGCCTTCTGGCGGGTAGCTTCACGGGGGCTTCGGCTTTTTTGGTTGTCTTGTTGCTAGTACGGCGCGTTCGCACCTCGCAGCGCAACCTCGAGCAGCACTTGTCTCGCGCCAGCAACGAGGACACGGAGGAGGAGAAGAAGCGACCGGCCACGGGCGTCGCGTTCGCGCTCATCGTCGGCGTGCTCTGCGTGCTCTTGGGTTTCATGCTCCTCGTCCTGGTTTCGATGGCACGTCAGTGACGAGCCGCGTGTTAGCCTCCGAGGCGTCATGAAAGCCCGAGACGTGGTCCCCCGAGCTCCGAGCCGGACCGTCTTCGTCGCCATGTTGGTGCTCGCGTGCGGCGCGGGCCACGCCCCAGCTCCGGCTGCCGCCGAGCCTTCTAGCTTGACCCCGCAGCCCGCTCCTCGTCCGCTCGTGGCCATCGGCGGCAATACGGCCAACCGCGTCAAGAAACTCTGGGAAGTGGCGGCAGGTGGGTTCGGCAAGGGCGTGGCGATCAGCACCGAAGCCGGGCGGGTTGCGGTTTCGAGCGGAAGCCCGATTCGTCTCTATCAGGTCGGCGACGGTTCGCCGGCAGGCACTGTGCGAGGTTGCGGCGAAGTCATCCGTGGCGGCCTGGCATTCGTGAGCGGAAAGCTCGTGGCGGTGTGTCCGACATCGGTTGCCGCCTACGATGCCCGCACGCTCGAACAGGTTCCCGCGCCGGAGATCCACGAATCGAGAGTCACTGCAGTGGCGTTCGCTCCGCCGCGCGTCGCCATCGGCCACCACGATGGCGTCGTGCGGATCTACGGACTCGATGGATCGGCTTCGGTCGAGATCCCCGTGCCGGGTCCACCGGTCGACGTGAAGAGTCTTGCGCTGACGCGCGACGGCTCGAAAATAGCGGTCGCTTGGGTCCAGGGCTCGATTTGGTGGTGGGAGACCGCCGCGCCTACCGCTTCTCACAAGCTCGTCCGTCACTCCAACGAGAGCGACGCCGTTGCGTTCAACGACGACGCGACCCTGTTCGCTGAAGAAGGGGAACCCGGACTCACGTCGGTTTGGTCTTTCGGCGGAGCTCCGGGTGTCGCGCCGGCGGAAAAAGAGCAACTCAAGAACGGCGATTGGGTCAAGCGCATCCGGTTCACTCGCGATTCGCGTTGGCTCGTTCGCGGAGGGTCGGACGGCTTGGAGCTCGCCGAGCTCGGCGGCCCGAGCCGCGTAGCGCTCGATACCCGCGGTCAGGTGGAGGACGTGGTCTTGGACTCCTCGGGCCAGCTCATGGCCGCGGTGGACCGCGATGGTCGCTTGACGGTTTGGGGCGCCCGCTGACTTTGGGCTTCGGTCGGGCCTAGTTGCTCGGCGCGGGGATTTCCGCCTCGCGGAAGAGGCGCTTCATCACTCGGATCATCGGATCGACGTCGCGCGTTCCGCTAGTCTCGCGGCAAGAGTGCATGCTGAGCATCGGGTTGCCGACGTCGACGGTCCGGATCCCAGTTCGGGCTGCGGAGATCGGCCCGATCGTGCTCCCGCATGGCATGTCGCTCCTCGAGACGAAGCGCTGGGGCTTCACGCTTTCCGCTTGGCAGGCCGCCTCGAAAACGGCGGCAGCGGGGCCGTCCGTGGCGTACGACTGGCTCGCATTGATCTTGAGCACGGGGCCGTGGCTAATCTTCGGCTGGTGCTGGCCATCGTGTTTGTCGGCGTAGTTGGGGTGCACCGCGTGAGCCATGTCCGCGCTCACCAACATGGACCGGGCGAGCGCGCGGGCGACGGCCTGGTCACCGGTCCCGTAGCTAGCAGCTACGCGCTCGAGCACGCTCAGAAGGAAGCGCGATTGGGCACCCGAATCGCTTCGGCTTCCGACTTCTTCGTGGTCGTACAATACGACGATCCGAGTTGCGTCCCGGGTGTCCCCCGCTCCGAGCAACGCCTCGACCGACGCATGGCAAGACGCCAGGTTGTCGAGTCGGGCGGAGTGTAGATATTCGGCGTCTGCGCCGCCTACGGCTCCCCCCTGCGTGTCGAAGAGGCACAGGTCGTAGGCGGCGATGTCGTTGGGCGTGGCTTTGACGCCCTGGCCCTCGAGCTTGGCTGCGATGCGCGCGACGAAGTTCTTGTCGCTGGTGTCCATCTCCATTGCGAGGATCGGCCGCATCTGGGTTTCAGCGTTGAGCACGAGTCCGTTCTTGTTCACACCCCGATTGAGATGGATCGCGAGGTTTGGGATCCGGCAGACGGCGGTTTCGAAGCTCACGAGGTGCGACTTGCCATCGACCAGGCTGACTCGACCCGCAATCGACAAGTCGCGATCCATCCAAGTCGTCAAGAGCACGCCCCCGTAGACCTCGACGCCGATCTGCCGATACCCCACCGAGCTGATGTCCGGTTGCGGCTTGACCCGAAAGTTCGGGGAATCGGTGTGCGCGCCGAGAATCAGGAAACCGGACTCCGCGGGTGCTCGGTTGCCCGCTTCGAAGGCGACGATCGAGCCCCCACTCTTGACGATGTAGCGTTTGTCCCCCGGGCTCACTTTCCAGTGATCGCGCTCGTCTATTTGGCTGAAACCCGCGGCGCTGAGGCGCTGCACCACTTCGGCAATCGCATGATACGGCGTGGGAGAAGCATCGATGAATCGAATGAGGTCACGAGTGGGCGCTAGCCACGTGTCGCCCGATACGGCGGTGGGGTCCGACATGATGGTGCAGCAGTAGCATGCCGCGTGGTGGGGGCTCTATACTGCGCGGCGATGAGGAGTACCGTGCGGCCATGAGGAGTACGTGCGGCCACGGGAGTACGTGCGGCCACGGGAGTACTGCGTGGCCATGAGCAAGATCGCGCCGCCATGTTGAGTCGCGACGTGCGCGTCGAGGGGTTCACCGCCGACGACTGGTCGCGGCTGTTTCGCGTCGTACGCCCGGAGTCGCCGACCTCGGAGGCGACCGGCCGAGCTCGTGGGGGCGTCGTCGCCGTGACGAGCGGCAATCGACTGCGCAAGCTCGTGAGCACGAGAAAACGTCGGCTCGATCCACGATCGGAAGAATGGCCCGATTCGCTCGAGAACCTGGCCAAGCGGCACGACGCGCGCTGGGCCATGAGCATCCACACTGGCGCGCTCGAAGAGTTGATGGATCGCTTTGCCGACCGGCTCGAGCCTGCCCACGAGCTGCTCGAGCAAGGCATCGTCTTCATCAACGTCGTGCGAGAGCTCGAAGCCGAGGGCGCGTTGCAGTTCTGGCCTTGGGCACCCTCGAGCTGGCCGATCCCCTCGGATCGCGTCGCGGTGCGCGGACTCGACGTCCTGTGCCCGAACGGCAAGTCTCTCGCTCTGGGGGCATTCGTCGACGGTCGCGTTCACACGGCGGCTGTCGTCAGGCGCATGG
>JAJDAH010000137.1 GCA_029261965.1 Polyangiaceae bacterium | reverse complement strand
GCATTGCTGCTGCGGTCAAGTCCGGGGCATTCGCCCGCAGCTTGAAGCGGAAGGTTAACGTCCGCCCGGATCTTCCCGACGAAACCGAAAAGCAGCTGCGCCGGCGCCTGACGGCAGCGCTCTCGCTTGCCAACAAAGCGGGACTGCTTGTCACAGGGTTTGACAAGGTCACGACCGTTATTGAACGTGGGGAAGCCGCTGTCTTGCTGCATGGCTCTGACGCCGCTGCAGGTGGTCGCCAGAAACTTGATTTGAAGCTCCTTGCTCTAAACCGCGCAGGGATCGGATCGGCCGTTATTGTCGATTGCGTGACTATCGACGAATTGAGCTTGGCCATCGGCCGTCCAAATGTGGTACACGCTGCCCTCAAAGATGGCGGAGCGACAGAGCGCTTCATCTATGAGGCACATCGCCTGACCCGGTATGCCAAGGGTTTGGAAGCCGCTATAGAGAGTGTCACAAGCGATCGGCTGGACGATGGGCCGGTGCCTCGCGAGCCTTCCTCAGGGGAGGCTTCGTCTTGACGCGCCAGCACAGAACTTTGGAAGATTGGCCAAAGAGAGCCAATTCAGAACGGAAGGCATGACGACATGCCAAATTAGAAAAGCTAAGGGTTCACGGCGCCGCCGGACAGAACCCGTTGGATCGGAATTGAACGGATAACGAATGTCGGAAACTAAGGACTCAGACGCGAAGAATACTGGTGGCACCGGCCGCAAACCGTTGTCGCTTCAGCGCACGGTCGAGTCCGGGCACGTCAAGCAGAACTTCAGCCACGGCCGCTCGAAGTCGGTGGTCGTCGAAAAGCGCAAGTCGCGCAAGCTGGTTCAGCCTGGCGCCGCAGGTTCGGAGCCAGCCGCGAAGCGCACTTCTGCAAAGAAGGCTAGCGCCGCGGAGCAAAATCTTTCGACTCATGAACAGCAAGCTCGCTTGCAGGCATTGGAAGAAGCGCGCAAGAGCGACGCCGCGCGCGCCAAAGAGCAGGCCGAAGCTGCCGAGCAAAAAGCCAAGGAGCCACCACAGGTTGAAGCTCCGCCTTCCCCTGCCGCAGCTCCGGACGCCGCACAAGAGTCAGCATCCGAAACCACGGCCACTGCACCGGCCGTCGAGGCCGAGGCGCCAAAGACTGATACAACCGCCAAAACCGAAGGGGCGGCCAAATCACACAAATCGACGGCCAAGCCGAAAAAGGATGATGCAGCTGGTGACTCCGCTGCTAGACCGCCGGTCAAGCCTGGACGCCAGAAGCGGACGAATGACCCTGTATTCCGCACGGTTCAGGGTGGTCGCCCAAAAGAGATTGTCTTGCCTGGCGCCGAACCGCCTCCGGCTCCGCCCGAGCGCAACGAAGCCAAGGAAGAAAACAAACCGACCAAGAGCGCGCGTCCGGCCCGACCGGCAGCCCAACCTGCTGGTGAGGACGACGATGGCCGCGGTAAGGACAAGCGCGGCAAGTCGCCCCGAACGCCTTCGCGCGGTGGCGAGGATCGCCAGCGCGGCAAACTCACCGTCGACCAGCTCCTCAACCGCGAGCAGCGTGAGCGCTCGATGGCCTCCCTCAAGCGCAAGCGCGAGCGTGAGAAGATGAAGGCGGCCGGTGTCGTTCAAGCCCGCGATAAGGTTATGCGCGAAGTGACGATCCCCGAAGTCATTACCATCCAAGAACTCGCGAACCGGATGACCGAACGCGCCGTTGATCTCATCAAGATCCTGATGAAGCAGGGCGAGATGCATAAGATCACCGACGCCATCGACGCCGACACCGCCGAGTTGCTCGTCACCGAATTCGGTCACACGCCTAAGCGCGTGTCCGAGTCTGATGTCGAGGAAGGCTTCATCGAAACGATTGAAGACGACGGTGCCACAGAGCCGCGCGCTCCCGTCGTAACCATTATGGGTCACGTCGATCACGGCAAGACGTCGCTGCTTGATGCATTGCGCCAGGCCAATGTGGTGTCCGGTGAAGCTGGCGGCATAACGCAGCATATCGGCGCCTATCAGGTGACGACCGATGCCGGCAACAAGATCACCTTCATCGACACGCCAGGCCACGCGGCATTTACCGCCATGCGTGCACGCGGCGCCAAGGTCACTGACCTGGTCATCCTCGTGGTTGCAGCCGACGACGGAGTCATGCCGCAGACCGTTGAGGCGATCAATCACGCCAAAGAGGCTGGTGTTCCAATCATTGTCGCGATCAACAAGATCGATAAGCCCGACGCCGACCCATCGCGTGTGCGCACTGATCTCCTGCAGCACGAAATCGTCGTTGAGAGCATGTCGGGTGAGGTGCTGGAAGTTGAGGTCTCGGCGCTGAAGCGCATGAACCTCGATAAGCTCCTCGACGCCATCACTCTGCAATCCGAGTTGCTCGAACTGAAAGCCAACCGTGATCGCCGTGCCGACGGTTTTGTCATCGAGGCCAAACTAGAGCGCGGTCGCGGTCCCGTTGGAACCATGCTCGTCCAGCGCGGCACCCTGAAAGTCGGGGATATTGTCGTTGCAGGCTCGTCCTGGGGCCGGGTTCGCGCATTGATCGACGATCGCGGCAAGAACGTTGCCGAGGCGGGCCCTTCGGTGCCCGTGGAAGTTCTCGGCTTCGATGCTGCACCCGAAGCAGGAGATCAATTCGCAGTCGTCGAGAACGAGGCACGTGCACGCGAGATCACCGGCTACCGTGAACGCAAGCGCCGCGAAAAGCTCGGCACGGCGGGTACGCCGCGTACGCTTGAGCAGATGATGCAGTCGCTAAAAGACAACGTTGATCTCAAGGAATTGCCTGTCTTGGTGAAAGGCGATGTACAGGGCTCCGTTGAGGCGATCGCACAGTCGCTGAAAAAGCTCGGTACCGACGAGGTCCAGGCGCGGATTGTTCATAGTGGAGTCGGCGGGATCACCGAATCCGACGTTGTGCTCGCCAATGCATCGAACGCGGTCATCGTCGGGTTCAACGTCCGCGCTAACGTTCAGGCCAAGCAAGCTGCAGAGCAGCAGGGCGTCGAGATCCGCTACTACAACATTATCTACGACTTGGTCGACGACATTAAAGCGGCCATGTCCGGACTGCTCGAGCCTACAATTCGCGAAATCTTCCTGGGCAACGCGGAAATCCTGCAGGTCTTCAACATCACCAAGGTTGGCAAGGTTGCCGGCTGCCGTGTCTCCGAAGGCAAAGTGGAGCGCGGTGCCAAGGTTCGCCTCATCCGCGATGATGTCGTTATCCATGAAGGCACGTTGTCGATGTTAAAGCGCTTCAAGGACGACGTGAAAGAAGTCCCGACAGGTCAGGAGTGCGGTATGTCGTTTGCCAACTATCAGGACCTGCGCGAAGGCGACGTTATCGAATGTTTCCAGGTCGAGAAGGTCGCCCGCACACTCGAGTAATGGACACCGGCAATCGAGTTCAAGCACGGCGGCTCGATGATCAGGCGACCGTCAATTGTTATTTGAAG
>JAJDAH010000136.1 GCA_029261965.1 Polyangiaceae bacterium | reverse complement strand
GCGCGGGTGATTTGCTGCGCGAGCGCTTTGTCGCGCGCTTGAATGCGACTCATGAGCGGCCGAAGCGCGCGGATAGCTTCGAGGGAAACCTGCTTCACTTCCAATGCCATCGTGACCTCCAAGGTGTTTGGTGAATGGGCCGTCACCCCCAGAAGGCCCATTCACCGATCGGAGCCCCACGGCATGAAGCCCGCCCGTGCCCGAACGCCCGCCACTCCCCTCCCCGCGAGCCTGCAAGCGCCAGTGCCAGCGAACGCTGGCGCGCGCTTGCCCGGAGCCGATTCAACGGCGCGCTGCGCCGAACCGAACCTTCACGATCACCCTCACCCCCACCCTCACCTCCACCTTCACCCTCACCTCCACCGTCGCGAGCACCCCCACCCCCACCTTTACCGGACGTCGCGCGACGCACAGTTGTGTCTGCTCTCCTCCCCACGAGCGACAAACGTTACCGATCCGCCCTCGCGCGCTAGGCCTCGAAGCCACCGTCTTCAGTTGCTGCGCTATCTGTTCCCGACCTTCGAGGAGACGCGCCCGTTCCCTCTCCGTGGGCCCCGTCCCCCGCTGGCGCCCGGCGACACAACATGTGCCTTGCTCGTGCCGTGAAGAGGATGACATCCCAAACTCGTCACCTGCGAGTACACTGGAGCCCCATGATGAAGACGCGAGCGCTCGGTCTCGGTTTCGTGTTCCTACTCGCCGCCTGCGGAAGCGGGTCGAGCAGCGAGGACGGCGTAGCCGGCTCCGCGGGAAGTCTCGGCTCGGCGGGCACGGGCGGTTCGGTTGGGGGCTCTGGCGGTTCGGTTGGGGGCGCGGGCGGGGCAGCTGGCGTCGCCGGATCTGGAGGGGCGCAAGCCGGGCTGACCGTCACGCTGATGGACGGAATCGTCGAAGGCGAGATGGATGGCGCGACTCGTCGCTTCCTCGGGATCCCGTTTGCCGCGCCGCCGGTTGGTGATCTCCGATGGAAGCCTCCAGTGAAGCCCGCTCCGTGGGACGGGACGCTCGGGGCCAACGCGTTCTCGAGCGATTGTCCGCAGTTCGATTCGATCGTCGGGCCTCCGAGCAGGAACGAAGACTGTCTCTACTTGAACGTGTGGACGCCCGCCGACGCGCCGAGCGAGCCGCTGCCGGTGATGTTGTGGATTCACGGAGGCGGCAACACGAGCGGCTCCGCGGCACCGCCCACCTATCACGGCCGTGTGTTTGCCGAGACCAGGGGAGTCGTCCTGGTTTCCATCAATTACCGCCTCGGGACCTTCGGTTTCTTCGCCCACCCGGCGCTCGACGCCGAAGACCCTCGCGGCGTGAGCGGCAACCAGGGGCTGATGGATCAGCGCCTGGCGTTGGAATGGGTGCGCGACAACATCGCTTCGTTTGGCGGTGATCCTTCGAACGTCACCATCTTCGGGGAGTCCGCCGGCTCGTTCGATGTGTGCATGCACATGGTTTCGCCGGCAAGCCGCGGACTATTTCATCGAGCCATCAGCCAGAGCGGTGGATGCACGACCCGCCGGACCCCTCGAACCGAGGCGCAGGCGGAGGTGCCGGCTTTCGTGGACGCGGTTGGATGCGGTGGGGCGAGCGACGAGCTCGCTTGCTTGCGCGGAAAGAGCGTCGATGAGCTGATGATCTCGGCGACGCTCGTTAACGAGCCGCCGATGCCACTGCCCGGGGGTAGTCGCTATCAGGGGGCCACCGCGCTCTGGGACTTCAATCTGATCGTCGACGGCGACGTTCTCCCCGATCAGCCGCGGGCGCTCTTCGATGCAGGAAATGTGGCGATGGTTCCATACCTCATCGGGTCGAACTCCGACGAAGGAACCCTCTTTCACATCGGTGCCACGCCGGTGACGACGGAGCAGGAATACCTCGATGCTCTCAGTCGAGCCTACGGCGCAGAGGCTGCAACCATCGCCGCTGCGTACCCCGTCTCCAACTTCAGCTCCCCAAATGACGCGTTGATGCGGGTCACCGGTGACAGTGGGCTCGTTTGTGGCACCTACGACTCGGCGATCCGTGCTGCGGCGGCGGGAGTCGACGTCTTCCTCTACAACTTCTCGCGCTTCCTCTCGCCCGATCTCGGCGCGACTCACGCAATCGAGATCCAATACGTGTTCGGCTCGGACCGCGCCAGCATGGCCCCCGAGGACCAAACGCTCAGCGAGGCGATGCAGGGGTACTGGACACGCTTCGCTGCCGCCGGGGATCCCAACGAGGTCGGGACGCCTGCGGGCCCGATCTGGCCGAAGTTCGACAGCATGAACGACCAGCGCCTGAACTTCGACGTCGACATCACGCTGGTCGACGACTTCCGGGCCACCGAGTGTGCGATGTGGCGAGCTCTATACGACGCGCGGTTTTAGGTGCCGCTCGAGCTTCGATTTCGAACGATCGTGCGCCGGCGGGGGAAGGTTCGTGACTTTTCGACGTAGCAGGATGCAAACTAGCGACATTGCGCTGGGAAGCGATATCACGCTGGGAGGCGACCATATGACCAAACGAAGAAATGTAGCCCTCTTGCTGGCTCTGGCGCTGGCCGCGCCGGCGGTTGCACAGGCGCAATCCGAGACGGGGACCGCCACGAAGCTGGCCGCCAAGAAGAAGGCTGCCACGAAGAAGGCCAAGAGGAAGAAGAGCACAACCGACTCGAAGGGCATCATCGTCCAGAAGAAGGCTGGCAAGAAGAAGGCTGCCAAGAAGAAAGCCACTAAGAAGAAAGCCACCAAGAAGGCCACCAAGAAGAAGGCCGCCAAGAAGAAGGCCGCCAAGAAGAAGGTCGCCAAGAAGAAGGTCACCAAGAAGAAGTAGGTGGCGACGCGCCAAGCCGGGGGGCGCTCCGCCACCTTGCCGAGGGCTCAGTGCAACACCGCCCGTGCCGCTGTCCGGCGGCGGAACTGGCGTGCGGATGTCCACTCAGCCGATCACCTACTTCGTCGCGCGAGACACGAACTTCTTTCACGGCGTCTATGACAAGCTCAGTGCGTCTATGACAGGCTCAGTGCGTCAAACCGCGCGTGACGTGGTTTTCACCGGGGACGGCCAAGTGGTAGAATCGCCGTGTGGACGCGGCGAAGGAGCGCGAAGATCGACGACAGCGTCGCGCCGAGTGGCCGGTCCGGGTGTACCGCCTCGGTGAAGAACCCGGGATCGATCCCCTCGACCGGTCGACAGTGGACGAGCGCTTGGCATCGATGTGGCCGCTCGCTCGAGAGTCGTGGAGCGTCGCCGGAAGGTCCATCCCCGACTACCAGCGAGCGGATGCGCCGGGGGTTGTCGTTCGAGGGCGAACGATTCCGTGACCGAGGCCCCCGAGGTCAACGAAGATTTCGTGGATATGCTGCGCGCGCTGGACGCGAACGGGGCGGAGTTCGTCGTTGTGGGCGCCTACGCGCTCGCCGTCCACGGTTATCCCCGCGCGACGGGCGACATCGACATCCTCGTCAATCCGACGAAAGAAAACGCAAAGAAGGTCCACTCTGCACTGCTCGCGTTCGGCGCGCCGCTCGAGGCGCATGGCGTCCGCGCGACCGACTTCGCGCAGAAGGGGAACGTTTACCAGATCGGCCTGCCGCCACGCCGCATCGACCTGCTCACCTCGATCAGCGGCGTTGAATTCGACGAAGCCGTTGCTGATTCGATCACCGCCACGCTCGGCGGATGTCCCGTATCGTTCATCGGGTTGCAGGCGCTGATCCGCAACAAGAGGGCGAGCGGGCGCACCAAGGACGTTGCGGATGCCGAGGAGCTCGAGAAGCGGAGTAGGTCGGAGCGCTAGTCTATGGCGACGCTGAGCGTCGGGCGCCCCCAAGCATCAGGCATCGAACACGGGACTGCACGAGCTCGTCGTTTCCGACGTCGCGTCTGCTCCCACGTGGGAGCGCACGACATCGAGCGTGCGGCGCTGTCCCGCTCCCGCTGGCTTTTTCGGACACGCGTCAGTCGATTACCGGACGCCGGGGTCGGCTGGGCCGAGTCGGGGAGCTCGGCGGCGTTCTCGGTGTAGACTGGGGAACATGTCGCTGCTCGATCGTCGCGTCTCCGCCACGATGGCTGCGCTGGCCGCCGTGCTGGCGACGGCATGCAAGACACCAGCGCAGATCACGATCGAAATCACGACGGACCTTTCATGCGAGGAGATCCGTCAAACCAACATCATCGTGGGCCCGCCAGGGGAGACCGACCGCGCCACGCCGGCGGCGTCGACGACGACTTGCGTCGATGCGCGCGTCGGCTCGCTGGTCATCGTGCCGAGCGGCTCGCCGAGGGCGGAGATCCGAATCGCGGTGATCAGTGGCGTGACGAGACCCGCTGACGGCTGCACCGAGGGCGACGCTGACTGCATTTTCTCTCGTCGGCAGATCACTTTTCTGCCGAACAAGAAGCTCAACCTGCCGATCGAAATGCTCGAGTCGTGTCGAGGCGTGAGCTGCGAGCCCGACGAGACTTGCCAGGCAGGCCTCTGTGTCTCGGCGATCATTCCCGACCCGGCGAGGTGCACCGGTCCCGAAGGATGTGTGCCGGGGGATCCGTCTCCACAGGTCGACGGGGGCACGGGCAGCGCCGGAGCTGGTGGCACGGTGAGCTCTGGCGGAGCGAGTGGCGGAAGTGCGGGGGGCGCAGCGGGTGCGGGGGGGGCGGGGGGGGGGGGTGGCGCGGGGGGTTGGGGTGGCGCGGCAGGTTCGGGGGGTGCGGCGGGTACCGGTGGGCTCGGCGGGGCCGCTGGAGCGCCCGCGACTTTGAGGAGCGCGTGGGCGGATCAGTACGGGTCCGATTCTACAGACGAGGCTTTCGGTGTGGCGATCGACTCCAACCAGAACGTGACCATCACCGGCACGTTCGCGACGGGCACCTTCTCCTTCGGTGGACCGAGCCACGCCGCCGACGGCATCAGCGACATTTTCGTAGCGAGCTTCGACTCGGACGGGGCGCTCCGTTGGTCGCGGGACTACGGAGGAGGCGGCCACTTCACGCTTCCGAGCATCGAAGTGGGTGAAGACGTCGCGACGGACTCGGCCGACGACGTCTACATCGTCGGTGGGATCGAGTCCGACACGACTTTCGGCGGGTCTTTGTTCGTGCATGCTGGTGCGGGTGACATGTTCGTCGCGAAGCTCGACGGCGCGAACGGCAATCACGTCTGGTCGCGGTCGTTCGGCACCTCCTTCGCGGACCGCGCGTATGGCGTGGCGGTCCACGCCGGCGAGGTCTTCGTGACCGGGACGATGGGGGGATCGATCGATTTTGGAACCCCGATGGGCGCCGTGTCCACGGCGGGCGGGAGCGACGTTTTTTTACTGGTGCTCGACGCTGCCACGGGTAGCCCGCTTCGGGCTTTCGCCCACGGCGGCACGCAAGACGAAACCGGTCGAGAGATCGCCATCGACGCTTCCGGCAACGTCTATCTGACCGGCGGCTTCGCCGGCGCAGCGAGCTTTGGCGGCAACAACCTCGTGGCCGTGGGGTCCGAGGCGATGTTCATCGCGAGCTACACTCCGGCTGGTGCGCACCGCTGGTCGGCGGCGTTTGCCGGCAGCGGCCGGGACCGTGGAACGGGGATAGCCGTGGCCAGCGGAAGCGTGTACGTGACGGGCCAGTTCGAGAACACGGTCTCGTTCGGCGGCTCGATGCTGAACAGCAACGGCGCCGCGGACATCTTCGTCGCTAGCTACGACTCGGCACTGGGCGGGCATCGTTGGTCGAGCGGACACGGCGGGACAGTGGCCGAGCGACCCGGCGCGATTTCGGCATCCGCCGGCGGACAAGTCTATGTCACGGGCGGTTTCAACGGTTCGATCGACTTCAACGGCACGCCGCTCACGTCGCCCAACGAGAATATCTTCCTAGCGACGTTCAACAACGTCGGCACGCCGGGGTTCTCCGCAGGCTACGGGTCCACGCTGAGCGAAGGGGGTCAAGACGTCGTCGCTTCGCCAACTGGGGGAGCGTTCTTCACGGGGAAGGCTTCGGACGGCACGGACTTCGGTGGCGGCCCCACCATGGGAGCGGCGAGCTTCAACATTTTCATCGCACGGCAGATCCCGTAGCGAGTGGAGCGGGCGGAAAGCCGTGTGGTGGGGCCGGAAGTGGTCGCTGACGCCACGCTAGCGTGGGGCACTTGATCGGCAGCGGTGGCGGGTACACGCTCCGCCGATGCCGACCGTTCGATTCTTGGTTCCGATGTGCGTGGCGCTCGCGGTCGGCTGTTCCAAACCGGGCGAGGATCCCACCGACAAGCCCAGCGGCTCCCCCAGCGGGAAGCCGGCCGCGTCGGCGGGCGGTGCCGCACAGGAGAGCTCTCCGTTGCGGCTGCTCGCCAAGGCGACCGTGTCGTTCAATCTCGTCGGCATGGGTGGAGACGGCGCGGCAATCGCGGGAGGAGCGGGGCTCTCGATCGAAGAGGGCAAGCTCGCCGAACGGCCCGGACTCGAACGTGGACTGACCAACCCGAAGTGGAGCGAACGCCAGTGGCTCGGTTCGAGCCGAGAACTGATGGTGTTCGCCGGCAAGCGCGATCCCGAGAGCCTCTGGAAGGGTGACGAGATGATCACCGGCGACAGCAAGGCGATCGGCGCGGATCGCACGGTCTATCGCACGTTCAAGAAGAACGCTTGGATTCAGACCGCGGCGGTGAAAGACGGTGAAAAGAGCGCGGGCATCGGGCGGTTCTTGGGACGGGTGGTCAGCCCCATCTTGATGGACGGAGGAAAGGACTATCGTTTCATCCTCGTCGCGGGGAAGACTGGGATCGCGCTGCCGCGACCGGGGACCGCGCCGAAGAAGGAAAACGAGGCCGAGCCTTCCGCCGAAGTCGCGGCCCCGAGCGAGGCGCTCTTGCCGCCACCGGGTGGCTCGCCGCGGCCCGTCCTGCCGGATAGCGGAGTGCGTCCCAGAATTCCGGCAGATGCTGGAGCACGGCCAACAGCGTCGACAGCGCCGCCTGCCAAGCCACCAGCGAAACCCGCTCCTCCGGCGAGCGCCAAACCCCCGAGTCCCCCGGCCGAGAAGCCAGATCCTGCTGGTACTGGCGCGGCCGCCAAAGCAGCGGACAAAGATCCGAGCCTGCCGTGGCCAACGGACCAGAGCTGCGTCACGCGGCTCGTGCCCCACGCTTTCGACGGGCTCGAGTCGGGGGAATCCATGCTGGTCGGTGGAACGTGCCCGGACTCCGAGCAGTTTTGGGTCGAGCACTGGGCGGCGAAGAGCCGTGCGTCGACGTACGAGCGACTGCCGGAGGGTTTGAAGGGCCCGGTCGCGATTGCGATCACCGGCGAAGGTAGCGGCTACGTGGCGGGGCTCGGCAGTCAGTACCTCGCGTTCGGCCAGAGCGGCAAATGGGAGAAGGTGAAGCTGCCCACCGACGGCGCCATCACCCAGCTCGCCAGCTCTCCCGGCGGCAAGCTCTGGTTGATTGTCGGCGGCAAGGTGTTCTCGCGCGAGGGCACCGGGCCGTTCGAGCAGCTGAATCTCGGCGACTGCAAGGCCGCGACGCATGTGCTCCCGACCGATGGCGACGCCCCGTTCGTTGCGTGTGGCACCGAGCTGTTCGGGCCGCCGGATGCCGCACCCAAGGGGGTCGTCGAAGTGGGCAAAGGAGCGACGTCGCTCTGCAAGACGCCGTACGTCACGGTCCGAGCCGACGTGGATCGGAGCAAGCGGTACCCCGAAGACGTGAAGAAGGTGAAAGAGTCCGGCGTCGAAGCCGAGCTGGTCTTCGGGCATCGGGGGATGGAGGGGAAGAAGCTGCTCGAGGCGAAGGTGGCCGACATGGCGGCGGCGCGAAAGCTGGCCAAGGCGATCAGCAGTGCGGGGATTACCTGCGGGGAACCGCGGGACGTTCAGAAGCTGTAAACGTAGTCAGAGCTGCTCCGCACTCGGTGGGAGGTGTTGCCTGGTAGGGCAGGTGCTAGCGCCGTGTCTTGCTCTCGTCGGCGGCCGGGCGAAGGAAGCGTTGCGGGTCGACGTGAGCCAGCAGCTCCACGCGTTCGCCGGGTACTTGCACCGTAACCAAGTTCGGCATGACGTGGCGCAGTCGCTTCTCGAGCTCGTCCACGGACCATTGCTCGACTTGCGCGGTGGCTGAGCGCAGTCGCTTCGCATCGAGCCTCCAGCGCTCGAGGGATCCCCCGTCGCGGGCTTGTACGGCGTCGGCTCGTCCCTCGGAGGTCGTCGCGTCGAAAAACCCGCTGCCGTATTTCAGCCCCGCACGCGGAAGGAGCTTCGTGCTTCCGACGACGAGCGGAGTCGGGTCCGCGGTGGCGAGCTCTTCGAGCAGGGGGATCGAGAAGGCGTAGCAACTGTCGAGCACGACTAGGTCTGGCTCAGAACACGACGCGGCTCTTGCGGTGTCGCGAGCGGTGCGGCCTAGATAGCGCGGCGGGCGACTGTGGCCAGTGACGATCACGGTGCGCGCCCGGACGGGCTCGGCGCAGGGCTCGTCTTCGATCGCGAGAAACCGACACCGTCCAGCGGGGCAAGAAAACTCGCGCAGGACGGAGCTATCGGTTCGAGAATAGAGGACCACGATGTCGGGTGCCACCGCGGCGGCGCCCATCCGTGAGATCACGAGCGCGGCGCCCACGCCGGCGAGCGCCACCGCCAGCCCGCCGAGCGCAGATCGTCGGCGCCTCGCAGCTCGGCACACGGCTCGCGAGCTACTTGCGCGGGAGCTGGCCGCGCGGTTTCACCGCGGCGCGGGACCGCGCCGGCTGCGGGACCCCTGCGGCAACCTTCGCGGTAGCCACGATGTACGGCTGCGCGACAGCCGCTGCGGTTCCGACGTCGTCGTCGTGGTTTTCATAGCCGCCGGTACTGGTGATGCCGCCGCCCGGAATACCCGATCCCGCAGTGCCCTTGCTCGTGGGCACGGCGAACAGCATGTCCAGCGCCTGTACGGTGGCCACGTGCGAGTGTAGCTCGATGGTCTTGAAGAGCGGATGGGCTTGGACGGCTGCGGCTGCGGCGTTTACATCCGGATAGCGCTTACCAGCGACCTGGAACGCGCCGTCCGGTCGCAATCCGAGTCCCAACTTGACCTTCTTCTTCTTCTTGTTGGTCGCCACGATCAGGACTCTCGCAGCCCGCTCGTCGTAGTGGAGGGCCAGCGCGAGACCGGTCGCTCGGTTGTTCATTCGCAAAACCGAGCGATGAAGCCCCTTCTTCGTCGGTCGGATCAGCTTCATGCCGACCCTGTGTTTGGCCTTTGCGATCGTGACATCGAAGTCACCTTCGCGTACCAACTGGTTCTTGATGATCTTGGCGGTGCGTACCTGCTTGAGCGCGACGAGAGACTTCGTTGCCCTTCGGTGGCCGTCGAACAGCTTGGCGCGCGCGGCGGGTGCGCGGAGCTTCTTCACTTTCTCGTGTTGCTTCCACCGCGCGGGTACTTGCGCTGTAGCGGTCGATGAAACGAGAACGCTCACCGTTGCGAACGATGTGACCCCGATGATGGCGTAGGCAGCAATACGAAGGCGCATGCGATTCCTCCCGTCTTCCCCCGACGGCGTCAAGTCTACTCAGACCGTCTCGACCGAGTCAATTCTGGGGTCCGCGATCGAGGCGCGGATCGCGGCGACGAGCCACACATGCGAACTATTCAATCGATTCATACCTACGCGTCCTCTGCGGGGCGTGTGCTCGTAGACCCGCTAGCACTCGCACTCCTCGCTGCCTTGGTGCGCGCCATGGGTCTGCCGGGCTGGCTATGGGGGCCACTGACGATCGCCGCCCCGGTGCTCCGCATCGCCGGCTGGGGGCGAAGCGGCGGCCTCGCCGTCGACGCTACCGCCGGAATGATTTTCGGGCTCCTCGTGGGCAGCTTCATGCTCCACGTCCACCCGATCATGCCGCTGCTCCCTGCACTCGTGTTCGCTGTTACGTGGGCCTTCGAAGGCTTTCTTTACCGACGACTCTCGAGGTTCGTGCCTCCGTTGCTGGCCGCCGGCGTCGCGCTTTCGGTGCCCGACTATCTGCGAGGCACCCTGCCCTTCGGCGGGCTCCCCTGGTCGACGTGGGCGGTAGGGTTCGCCGACACGGCTCTCCTAGAGATCGGACCTGTACTGGGCGAACATGGGGCTTCACTCGTCGTCGCGTTCGCGGGCTCGTGCGCGTACGAGGTGTACCGCCGCCGCCGATACCATTGGAGCTATCTCCCGCTTCCAGCGCTGCTGGCTGTGGCCTGGGTGCTGCGCGAAGCTCCCGTCGAGACGGACCGCTCGCTAAGAGCGCTCGTCACACAACCCTCCATACCGCTACGAGAGCTCCAACAGTTCCCACCGGACGCACTGCTCGGCATACAGAAGCGGCTAGTTCACGATTCTTGGAACCAAGCGGGACCTGTCGACGTGGTCCTGTGGAACGAAAGCGCCTGGCCGTGGCCCATCGTCGAGGACACCACTGGAAGCGTTCGCCAGAGAGCGAGAGACGGGTCGACCTCGGAGCTCGACATCGGGCGCGCCCACTCGGCCCAACGGTCCGCGGCGGTCGATCTGTTCGCGGGTCTCGATCCTGCGCCTTGGCTGCTCGCGGGTGGGACGTTCTTCGCGCCAGCAGAGGGAGATGCGATCAGTCGTCAAAGCACGGACCTCGCCTTGTTCGACAGCACCGGTCGCCTGGCTGATCACGCAACCAAAGCGCATCCTGTTCCGATCTTCGAGCAACTGCCTTTTGGTGGTCGCTTCCCTGGCGCTAGCTGGCTTCGGGCGACGCTGGGGCGAAGTCTGGGTCTATCGCCCGACTACGAGCTCGGCGCGCGCACGGGGCCGGTGTCGATTGGCGCCGATTCGCTCGGGGTTGCGATCTGCTGGGACACGCCTTTCGAGGAGGTCTTTCGGCGCCAAGCGGCGATGGGTGCTGACGCGTTCGTCATCGCGTCCAACGAGGTCTGGTTCGGCGACAGCTCCGAGCTTCAACAGATGCTGGCATACACGCGGTGGCGCGCTGTCGAAACTGGCCGAGCGATGGTGAGAGCCACCAACAACGGTCTGACCGCGCTCGTTCTTCCCAATGGGGAAGTCGCGCAGGCGCTGACCCCAAATCTGCGGACCACCATGACAGTCGACATCCCCCTCGTTTCCTCGAAGCGAGCAACGCCCTACTCTCGGTGGGGGTGGTTGCTGCTACCGCTCGTCACGCTCGCAGGCCTCGCTATCGCGATCCTACCCACGCGCTCCCCCGCATGAAGACGTCTCGAAAGCTATTGCTGGGCTTCTACGCCGTAGTTCCGCTGGTCATGGCGATCGTCGCCGTCGACGCCGCACTCTTCGGCTACTCGCTCCGCGATTCGCTTCCCGGCAACCCCGAGGCCGTTCGACTCTTCATGGTTTTTTTCGTCCTGCCACACATCCTCGCGAGCTTGACGATGTATTTGGACGTGCAATACCTCAGCCGGTATCGCTGGCGGCTCCTTTTGGGTATCCCGACGTTGAGCGCAGCCGTGTTCGTGGGGTCCGCCGTCGTCGGCATCGTGGCGGTCGCGTACCTCTACATGGTCGCGACCGTGTACCATGTCGTCGGTCAGCAACTCGGCGTTTCGCGAATGCTCGCCGGGCGGACCGACTGGACCTACTCCGCATGGAAGTGGTCGTTGCTCACCCTCGGGTGGATTCTCTACGCGGAGCTTCTGGCTCCCGGCTTCTTGGGGACCGCTCTCGGGTTGACGAGCCACGAGGTGTACGCGTTCTGCTTCGGCGCGTACGGTGCGACCACGCTTCTCGGTCCACGGATCTTGCGGCTGGCCACCTCCCGGCTGGGCAAAGCGTACGTCGTGGCCAACCAGGTGTTAATCGGCGCGATTGGGGTCGCGTCGCTCGCAGGCTATCCGTTCTTCGCGCTCCTCATGCCGCGCATCATCCACGACTGCACGGCGTTCGCGTTCTACGTTCCGCACGACGTCAACCGGAACCGCGACGTGCGACACAACCTGTTCTATCGCGCGTTCGCAGCGGTGCCCATTCCAGTCGCAGTACTAGGGCCAGTGGCTGCTATTGGAGCTGCCTACCCCCTGGTGGAATGGAGCCGAGAGTCGTGGACCGGCGACCAAGTGGTCATGACGTTGGCTTTTGCTCACTACTTCATGGAGAGCTTCGGGTGGCGTCGCGATTCGCTACCTCGAAAGAGCGTCGAGTTGGCGTAGCCAAGACGGCTCGAGAGCTCGGCCGACCGTCGGCGCTACTCGGCATGCCGCTTCAGGAAGGCCTCGATGCGGGCGCGTTGCGCGGCGCGGGCATCGTCGAAGTCGAGTTGGGGCTTGCGCATGGTGAGGAGGAGTATGTCGTCCGCGGTCGGTGAAGCGCGGTCGATGATCTCCTCGATCGCGGCGTCGAGGTGCTCGTCCCAATGGGGTTGCCGGCCATCGGCGTCCCTGACGTCGTAGTGACGGGCGAGATCCCAGCACGTGAGCACCCCGCCGGCGTGGCGGTGCACGCCCGGGTCGGCAGCGAGCGCGGCGATGACGCGCCCAACGAGCAGCGGCGTCTCCGAGTGCTCGAAGTGGGGGTCTTTTTCGATGGCGTCGCGCCAGTTCTGCTCGGCGACTCCGAAGTGATCGAGCACGGCCTCGGAGCGCAGAAAACCCGGGGTGACGGCCACGGCGGTGATGGGACGGTCGGCGAGCTCGACAGACATCGCGTACGCGAGCCGGATGACGGACATCTTGCAGAGGTCGTAGAAGAGCTGGCCACGGTAGCCGTAGAAGGCGCCGTCCGTGAGCTCCACGACGAGGCCGCCGTCGCCGTCGAGCATGAGCGGGACGCCATGGCGACTCGTGATGATGTGGGTGTGGATCGCACGCTCCATCGTCGTGAAGCCCTGCCGGACGTCGACCTCCCAGAACGGCTTGCCCCACTCGGTGAGGGCGTCGCCGCCCCAGATGTCGTTGATGAGGATGTCGAGCTTGCCGTGGTCGGCCCGCACGCGTTCGAACAGCCGAGCGACCTCCGGCTCTTCGGTGTGATCGACGCGCACGGCGACGCCGGTCCCGCCGGCGGCGGTCACCAGCTCGGCGGTTTCTTCGATCGTCTCCGGTCGTTTGGGATCGACGGCTGCCTCACGGCTGCTCCGGCCCGTGCAGTAGACGATGGCGCCGGCCTCGCCGAGCGCCCGGGCGATGCCGCGGCCGGCTCCCCGTGTGGCGCCGGCGACGACCGCGACCTTGCCTCCGAGCGTCATCGCAGAAGGATACCGGGGGGTGGGCACCGTCGGCCAGCCTCCGGTCGGGGAAATCTCCCGACGAGTTTCGCAGTCGCTACTCGGGAGGTGTATGAAACCAAGAAGGTCGTGTCGACCTGCATCGGCTGAACCACTACGGAACGGAGAGCAACATGAGCACACGCGACGGGTACGAAGACGGGACGTTTTGCTGGGTCGATCTGATGAGTCCAGATACCGCGCGCGCCGCGAAATTCTATGCGGATTTGTTCGCGTGGGAGGCCGACACCCAACCGACGGACGAACAGGGCCAGCAGTACACGATCTTCAAACTGCGCGGGAAGGCGGTCGCGGGCATGGGGAAGCAGCCTGACGCGATGCGGAGCGCCGGCGCGCCCGCCGTCTGGAACAGCTACGTGCAGGTCGCTGACGTGCGCGCAACCGAGACGGCCATACAGAAGCTCGGCGGCAGCGTCGTCATGGGCGCCATGAAGGTCATGGACGCTGGGGAAATGGGCGTCTACGCGGCCCCCGACGGCTCGGTGTTTTCCGTCTGGCAGCCGGGCCTGCACAAAGGATCGGAGCTCGCGAACGAACCCGGCGCTCTGGGTTGGAACGAGCTGGTCACCGACGACGTGAACGGAGCGATGAAGTTCTACGGCGGCGTTTTTGGCTGGCGCTTCGCGCAGTTCGGCATGCCCGACTATCACCTGATCGGCAACGGCGACATGATGAACGGCGGCGTGATGCCCAAGCGCGCGGAGATGGCCGCGGTGCCCAACGTTTGGAGCGTCTACTTCGTCGTGGAAGACACTGATGCCTCGATGAAGCGCGTCGTCGAGCTTGGTGGAAAAACTCTGACCGACGCCATGGAGATCCCCGAGGTGGGACGATTTGCCGTTTGCGCCGACTCGCAGGGTGGCACGTTCACCATCATCAAGATGGACGGCCCGGAAATGCTCGAGATGCCGGACGCCGCGAAGAGCTAACGCACGCCGGCACCCATCATCGCTCGACTCTGACGATGGCGTCGTCTCGCGCAATGTAGACGTACGTCGAGGATACGGAAATTCCCCGCACGATTTCCGTATCCTCGAGGAGCACTCTCACAGCGCCTGTATTCAGATTGAGACTACCGACGATCCCGTTGACGTTGCTGACGAACAGCGTGTCTCCATCGAGCGCCAGCCAAGTCCGACCCTGAATGCCGTCGACGAGCTGAACTGGGCTACCGGCGCACTCATCGGAAATCATCCACACACCACCCTGCTGACGGTTGCGCCCCTCAAAACCCACCCAGATCACGCGCTGGGCATCCGCGACGATCCGCGCTGCAGGAGCGATCTGATCGGCGAGCGACTCGGTGACGCCAGTGCCGACGTTCACCCTGCCAACGTGACCCACGTCGAACGCCGAGGTGCCCGCCAAGTAGAGCCACCCGTCGTTGAAAAAGACGTCCTCGAGGTCGTTGAATCCGTCGGTGGCCAGGGGCGCCCGATCACCCGTTTGGGCGTCGATGGTTTGCGCCGATCCGCTTTCACCCGCGTAGAAGACGGTCGTACCATCCGTAGCGATTCCCCCCACGGCTTCGGGGCCAGTCAAGTCGTCCTCGGCCCCGCCGACGTCTGGTACCCGAAGCACTCCGGGGTTCGTCTCGGCAGCCGTGCTCCAATAGACGCGATCACCGACGAACTCGATGTCCGTCGGTTCGGTGCTCACATGACGGTCGCTGAGCAGGGTGATCGACCCGCCGTCGATGGGCACGTACGCGACCTTGCCTCCCACCCCCTCGTCGCCGTCGAGAAAGTACACGCGCTGCCCTTCGACCCGGACGATGTACCCGTTGTCGAGTGGCGGTGAGAGCACCGTCGGCGTCTGCCCTGTGGCGCCGACGAGATCCGCCACTTGAATCGTGTCGCAGAGGGGACCACCCGTGGGTCCCCCCCCGCCGGTACTGCCCCCGCCAGCGCCGCCACCCGCCGTCCCGCCGGTCCCCCCACCTTGCCCGGAGCTGCCCCCGGTACCCGCGTTGCTCGAACCCGAGTCCGAACACGCCGCGAGCACGAGCGCGAACAGAGCTCCCGAAGCGTAGCTCGCGCACCTCATCGAGACGGCTCGCAGACTCTAACGTCGACTTGGCCAGCAAAGGTCTTCCTATCCACGCATGTCGCGCCGACGTCCGAGCCCCGACAGAACGTGCAATCGCTTTCAGCCTCGCAGGTGCGGAGGCAATACGTCGAACCGTCGCCGACCTCCACGCAATGCGAATTGTCCGGACATAGAGCGTCGTTTTCGCAGTCTTTGGCACCGCAGTACCCACCCTGGAAGTCGAGAACACAACTCAAGTCGGCGTCGCAGTCGGCGTCTCGTGCGCAGTCGGCACCGACACCGCAGTCTCCGGGCACGCAGATCTTCTGGTTGTTCGACCCGCCACCCGACGAGCGGCAGATGAAATCGGAATTGGCGCCGCGCTGGCAATGTTCCTGATCGCTGACGTCCGGCGAGCCATCTGGAGCGACGAGGTCATCGCGTTCACAGCTGAGAAAGCACATTCTCAATCCCGTGGATTCGAACGGAGCGCAGACTTGTGCCAGATCCGTCTCGCATTCGCCCTCGGCGGCACAGCAATCCGCATCGGTTTCACAGAGATGCGTGCAGTAGCCTCCCCTCACCCGATCGAGGCACTGCGCCTCGCCGGCGAGCAGATCGGGATCGACGTCGGGGAAGCAGTCATCCACGACGTCGCAGGCCGAGCCCGTCTGCTCGACCGGGCCATCCGAGTCATCATCCGAGTTCTTGTCTCCGGAGCCGCATCCACCGGCCAGGGAAAACCCGAGTGCGCCCGCCAGAACGGCGGCGGCGATCCTCGTCGCGGTTGTCATCTTCCCAGAATACATCAGCCGAGCTGGCGCTGATCCGCTGCTGCGCCACTTTGTGCCAGCCCCGCGCACCCGTCGCTCGACCACGCCAGCAGCAAACCGGGGTGCAAGCGCCCGAAACGCGGTGCGGCTTGCTGAACGATGAGCTGGCTCGAAACCTGCTTCTGGTTGGCCGATGCTCACTGCTCGCTCCCCTTCTCCGCTCGCGCTAGCGGCAGCCGCGTTGGCTCTCACACTCAGCTACCCGGGCTTCGCATCGAATCCGCCGACCGCGAGCTTTACGGCCGCCGAGCCGGAAGCAGAGCCGCCGCCCACGGCGAGCTTCCCGGCGCCAGCGGCTCGCCCCCAAGCGCCGGCACCAGTCGTGCCGGTGGTAGCGCCGGCCGTAGCACCCGCACCCCATTCTTGGAGTTACACCACGACGACACCGTACGACTATCCCCTGACTCGCTGGCCAGAGCGCGACTCGGTGCAAGCTCCCAAGGACTCGCCTTCGACTGGACCCGACGAGTGGATGTTCTCTCTCGAAGCGGTCACGAACCTGCCGATTGACGTCGGCGGACGGGTCACGTTGCAGTCGCCGTCTCGAGTCCGACTCTCCACCGGTTTTGGCGCCGTACCAAACTCCTACCTCGGCATCATCAGCCGGTTCTTCGACGGATCTTCCGCCTACGAGGACCTCGTGGGCGATCGCGCGGCGATCGACTTCGGTGGCGGGACTTCGTGGCGAACACAAATCGGGCTGCAGCCGCTGCCGAACCGCGGACTGTACCTCGACGCGGGCTACTCGCTGACGAACGTGAAGGGCCGCGTCTACGCGGACAACGAAGCACAGTCCCCCGGCGCCTCGGACGAGAGCTACGCGCTTCGGACCCGCATTCATTTCTGGTTTCTGGAGGCTGGTTGGCAGGCTCGACTCGACAGCGGTTGGCTGCTGGGCCTCGGGCTCGGCGTCATGGGCGCAGCCAACGCCCGAACCTCGGTCGACCCGACGGCCGCCGACGGTCGCACCCCCGCCGAGATAGAAGCGGGCAAAGAAGCCGTGAAGAAGTTCGACGACAAGGTCCGTGACAAGGGTTATCTGCCCACGCTCACTCTCCGCGTCGGTCACGATCTGATCTGACGCGAACCGGCGACCTCCGAACGAGCTACGGCGTCATCGAGCGCGCCCGACGTGCTTCCACACCGCACGACCGCGTGGTGACAGGCGGTAGCCTTTCTCGAGACTCTCGGTGAGACCCAGCTCTTTCAACCGGCGGACCCGCGCTTTGAACGGCGCCTTGGCAACGCCGCAAGAAGCCGCGAGCTCGGCGGCGAGGGTCGCCGGCGAACGAGCGATGATTCCTAGATAGGTGACCGTCCACGGGCCGTCACTGCTGCGCGTGTCCATCCGTTCGAGGCGGGCCGCGACGGCGGCCAGCTCCGCCTTCGAGAGCTTCGAAGCGTTTCTCAACGCGATACGTGCGTCCTCACCCGCCAGACTCAACCGGATCCGATAAAGAGCTCCCGCGCGCGCGCGTAGCTCGGCAACGAGCTCATCGCGCGAGCTGAAGCCCGCTTGATGAGCTTCCTTTTCCGTGATGCTCTTGAAGGTGACGCGGTCCACCGCTTCGATCGCGAGCTCGCCGATGCGGGTGCGAAGCCGGCCTCCCGAGCGCACGGTGGGGCGCTTCCACCGGCGGAACGCGAGTTGGATCTCGCCTTTCTCGATGCCTTCGAGAATCTTTTGCTTGATAAGCATGAAGACGTTCGAAGGGTACCTCCGGCCGCTCTGCGCTCCCCGGAAAAACCGCCAGGCCCTGAGTTTGCGCTTGTTCCCCGCTGGTGTGTCTTGGAGTATTCGGTCTACTGACTGAGGCTGGTGCTTCTCCGAACCAAGGAACCTTTCGCATGACTTTGAAAATAATCGGCGCGGGCGTGGGCCGAACGGGGACCTACTCACTCAAACTCGCCATCAACCGACTCGAGCTCGGTCCTTGCCACCACATGGAAGAGGTGTTGCTCAACCAGGGGACTCAGGTCCCGCTGTGGGCCAACGCGGTCGCGGGTAAGCCGGATTGGTCCGCCATCTATCAGGGGTATGCGAGTGCCGTAGATTGGCCCACCGCTGGCTTCTTCCGAGAATTGAGCGCGGCCTATCCGTCGGCCAAGTTCGTGCTCACGGTTCGCAGCCCCGAAAGTTGGGCAGAGAGTTTCTCGGCGACGATCTACAAGTTGCTCGCTGGACGGGATCAAGCACCCCCGGAGATGCAAGCCTGGTTGGACATGGCGGTCGCAGTCATCGACAAGACGGGCTTCCCCGCCGGACTCGACGTTGCGGCGTTGAAGAACGCCTTCACCGCTCACAACGATGCGGTCAAGGCGACCGTTCCCGCCGACCGGCTGCTGACCTTTCAGGTGAAAGAGGGCTGGGGCCCGCTCTGCGATTTCTTGGGGGTGCCAGCGCCAGATGAACCTTTCCCACGGACCAACGACCGCGGAGAGTTCTGGGACCGAGTGGCGGGGAAGATTTAGTGGCCGGAGCCGGCGCGCTCAGCGTTCTTGAGCGTCGGAGACGTCATCATGCTCCGGCAATGCGCCTCCCGGAGGCGTTGGCATGAAATGGGGTCGTTCGGAGGCAAAGAGCAACGAGCGCGCGATCGCTCGCGCTTCGCTGGGTGCGCGCTTCGGGTCGACCACGAGCGCCATCGCGTAGGCGTGAGTGCGCAGGACGATGGGAAGCGAGGCAAACAGCCTCTTGACGGCGTCGGGATCTTCTCGGAGCTTCTCGTCGCGCGCGAAACGCAGCATGGTTTCTGCGTCGTCCCCCCCATGATTCTTGGCAGGGGCATCGAAGACTGTGGTGTCTTTTCCCTCGCGCGCCGCCAAGCCGATGGCGGCCCAAACGGCCGACGCTTCGACTCCTTGGTCGGCGGGCAACGCGAGGGCTTGCTGGACCAGCTCCGACGGGGCTCCGTCGGACGCTGCGGCCAGGCGCAAGACTCGCGCGTGCAGGTTTGGTTGCGGCTTGGCAGTCTCGACGGCTTCGACCAGCTGACCCTTCGCGAGCACCGAATACGCTAGCAAGGGACTGGCTTCGAGCTTTGTTCCCGTTTCCAACTGTGAAAGAAACCGGAGGTGATCCGACTCTCGTTCCAACTCGGTCGTGTCCGTGGGGGTGGGCAGATTCAGCGCCGTGCTCACGCGCATGTACCGCGCCGACATGAGCGCTGCGTCTCCCCGCCGAGCCAACAAGTTTCCGCGGACCCGGGTCGTCGCCCGCAGCGCTTCGGCCCAACGACCCCGCTCGGCGAGTGCGAACGAAGACGCAAAAGCGAGCCACCCATTTTCCGGATGAGCGCCGTACCCCTGCATGAACGCGTCGTCGCGAGCGTCGTCGTCGTCAATACACCGTGCAGCGACGTACCGGAGGTCACCGTTCTCAGGGGCCGATTCGGCCAGTTGTCGGTGTCGACCGCACACGCTCGAGCGTTCGTCCGGCGTCGCGCGGTCCTGCTCGTGTCGAAGCGTCGCCACGTCGTGCGGGTCTTCGGCCAAGCGACGTTCCAGGATGGAAGCAAAGTTGGGTAGGTCCGTGGCAAGCGCGAGCCAGCTCATCACATGCTCCGACGTGCCGAGGTCCCACCGCGCGTGCACCCCGATCAGAGCAGCCCGAGCCGTCTCGTCCTCGACGACGTCGAGCATGGAATCGGGGCCGTCCTTCGCGAAGCCGTCGAACACGGTTCGACGGGATCCTGAACCTTTGGTGCTGACGCTGTCCGGGGGTTCTTCGAAAACGTGGTCGGCCGCAGCCGCGGTCCATCGCGGGGTTCCCAGCTGCCGCGGCGCGACTTCCCCAGCGCTGCCGTAGCTGGCGGTCCACTCCACGAGTGGGCTGGCGCGAGCGACGTTGTAGACGTAGGTCATCAGCCCGTTCGAGGCCTCGGCATCGAACGACTCGATGACCTCGCCACCTCGTGCCTTGGTGACGACCGGGATCGAATCGGCGGGTGGCACCTCGATGCGGGCGGTCGAAAGTGGCAACACCGTCGTGCTCACCTGACCGACCTTGACGTTGACGGGTCGATCGAGCGCGTTGTAGATGACGATGTCGGGATCTCCGTAGTTGGCTCCGAACCCGAGCACGCCTCCGACGATCGAGCCTGCGACGACGAATCGCGCCAAACCTGGGAAGAATCCATCCGCCGTCGCGAAACGGTCCCACCAATCGAGGCGTCGCTGCCGTTCCCGCTCGGTGCCATGCGCGCGCGTCGTGTACCGGCGCGGCACCTTTGCCCGCGGTGGCGCATCATCGGTCTTCTTGCCTTCCAGATAGTGCTCCGCGACACGGGCCTCGGCTTCGAGCAGAGTCTCGAGCGTTTCTCCCGCGAGTGCATGAAGCGCTCCGGAGAACACGTCCACCCAACTCTGGGCCACGTCCATCCAGTCGCCGATGTTGTCTTCGCTAGGTTCGAGCAGGCCGAGCTCGTCTGGGAGTGCTTCGTTCCACTCGACGATTTCGAGTCGCTCGGCGACGGCTTTCGGAAGCTGGACTTTCAGACGCGCCTCGTACACCTCCCACATTGCCACGTAGACCTCTGTGGCCGAGTTGACCAGACGACGTCGCTCGGCGGAGCTGACTCGCCCGTCCGCGATCACGACAGAGAACACGTTCGTCAGATGGCCGGCTGCGTCGTCGACGTCGGCAGCGGCATGCTCGGCGTAGTGAAGCAACGCCCCGAGGCCTTCGAGGTACTTTCTCCAGCCGCCGCCTAGAGCATTGGCCGCGGCCAAGTGCGCCGTTCGGCATCTTCTATCGTGCGCACAGAGCTCAGCGCGCGCCTTCGCGCACTCTTGCACAACCAAGGCGATGCTTTCAGGTAGGTCTTTGCGCTTCAGCGCGCGACCCCGGTGACGAATCACGCCTCCAGGCGCGGTGAGGATCCCGTCGCGCAGAGCTTCCAGGCTCGCTTGCTCGGTCTCGAGGTTTCGCCACTGCTCGAGGTGATGGGCCAGCGATTCTGGGTAGAGAGCTCCGAGCTCGTCCTTCAGAGCGTCAGGCTCCGGATCAGAATCGTACAAGGCGGTGACGTCCTTGACGTCGAGCACCGGGGACCGGCCTAGGTATGCACCCCGATATCGGCGGTCGAAAGCCCGGCTCCCGAATCGCACCTCGATGGCGGCGGCTTGCTCTTCAGGCGTGCTTGGTCGGATGTTCTCTACTTCCTCGAGCTGGCTCAACAGCTCCACGGTCATCCTGTCCCGGACCGCGGGCGGGTCGTGAAAGAGGGTCCACGCGGGTCGCTCGTCGAGCGGCGCGTCGACGTAGTGCCGCTTGGTGTTGTCCTCGCGCTCGCGGTTGCTCGGGTGCGTGGACCACATTCGAGGGGCCTGGGCGAGAGTCTCTTCGAAAATTCGGTGCTCGCCCCTTCCGTCGGCAGGCAGCTCCGGCGGCGCGTCGTGATGCGGGTCGTCGAGAATCACCCTCATGCGCTCCTTCACCTGCGACTGCAGCTCGAAGAGGTCACGAACTCGACGCCCTTGCCCGTGCTCGTGAACAGCGATGCCGAGCGCGTCGTCCCAAGCTCCGTCAGCGGCGGTGAGTCGGTGCAGTGCATGGTTCAGTGCGTCGCTGCCCGTCACGGAAACCGCAACGAGATCGGCCTGAAACTCCATTTCACGATCGAGCGCACGCTGGGCGAGCACCACCAGACTGAACGCCGTGTCCAGAACCGCGCGGATCGACCAGACGAGAAACCGAACGATCCACCCCAACCACGCCACGCGCAAGTCGATGGTCGACAACCAGGAGAGTCCCTCGTCGAACCAGTCGCGACGAGCCACGATGTGACCGGCAACCTGCTGTGCGACGTAGACCCAACGTCCGACGGCCATCGAGCGTTGAGCAAAATGGCCGAACTCGTGGGCGAGCACCGCCTTGAACTCGCTCAGGGTGAGCACGTTCACCAATCCGAGCCCGATGTCGAGGTTCTTCTTGGTCGGAATCAAGAGGTTGAAGAAGGTGAGATCGTAGAAAACCGCCGCATTGACCCGCGGGGAAAGGAACACGCGATGGGGCCGCGGAGCACCGGTTTCGTCAGCGAGCCGGTCGATGAAGGCGAACAACTTGGGTTCCGACTCGCGGGTAATTTCGAGTTCGTTCGGCTCTTCCCGTCGCACGAACGTGAACAGCGCCTTCAGCATGAAAACGGCGAGCACGAGGGCAATGCCGCCGACGAGCAGCCCGACGAAGGCGTCTTCTCCACCGGCGAAAGCACCAGTGATGTTTCGATACGCGATGCGTGTGAAAAGGAAACACAACACGCCGTAGACGACGACGAACGCCACGAGCCCCAAAACCGCGAGCCACGCGTGCCTCTTGTAGGCGGACGTCGGTTTGACGAGCTCTGCGGGCGCCGCCACGGGTCCCGGTGGGTACAGATTCTCCATAGCGCCCTCCACGCCGGAGAGCCCCGACGCGTCCTGCACCCCCTTTGGGGTGCAGGCGCATTGTAGACCCTGATGGCTCGTCGTGTGTTTGTTTTGCGTTGGAGATCCTCGGAGATGCTGACGGGGCGCCCGGTGGGTACGAGAACGTCCCGGCCGATGCCGCGCAAAACCGCGGGACCGTCGCCGATACTTCCGTCGCGCTCGTGTCCGACACTCGCAGACGTCCACCCCCTCGACCCCTTGGCGCGCAACGCCGGCGACATGGGCCCACAGGCTAGCGGCAACAAGCTCGCGGCTATCGCCAGTGCGCTCCCACGTGGGAGCAAGGGGTGTGCGCCTCGTGCATCGTCATGGAATGTGCCTCCAGGGGTAAGCGGCTCGCACGGCACGGTGCAACCCGCAGGCCAAACCCGACCCGGCCGAGAACCGATGCCGCGCCGGCACATTGACGGCAGCGCACGCCGTCCTCTTCTCGCGAACGGTCTTGGCTGGAATCGACACGACTGTGCACGCCGCCGCACAAGCGCGGCGATCGACACGGTGACCTGTGCAGTGCGCTTTGCACTCGTCACGTCGTCGAGCGCGCTGGTCCGACCCCGCGCGCCTCTCTTGTTCGCGACATAGTGCCGCGTCTCAAGAGTCGCGAAAGGAATACGCGCGGCGCGTATTCTCGCACAGCTCGGGATTTCGGCAGGAGACGCGGCACTCGCGGTGCGAAGCGTCGCAAGGAAACAGGGAAGGGTCTGTCTACAGCAGTGGCGACCCGTAACCGCTGGCGGCCCTCACCCGAGGTGGACCGTCGGCGGTTGCGATTGTTACTCTTGAGACAGAGCACTTGCCCCGAAATCCAACTGAGCGTTGGATTTGGGGGGGCTTGGATGCCCAAGTGGGTCGAAATCCAACGCTCAGTTGGATTTTGCCCCACATGTTTTCCGCCCAGCCCGGCGTGGAGGCAAAGCCCTGTTCCGCGTGTTCCGCTCCCCGACACCACGTCCACGTCCACCTCCACCTCCACCTCCACCTCCACCTCCACCTCCACCCGCACCCTCACCTTCCCCCACACCATCACCCTCACCGTCACCCTCACCGTCACCCTCCCCATCACCCACACCCACACCAACACCGTCACCGTAACCAACACCAAA